>DATIQO010000135.1:0-22394 GCA_035470745.1 Sphingomicrobium sp.
CGGGTGTCGATATCGGGATCATGCGACCAGACGGCGTCGAGGAGCCGCTCGCGCGAGAATACGCGCCCGGGATGCTCGAGAAAATGCTTCAGAAGCCGAAACTCGGTCGGGCCGAGCGCGACCTGCTCGCCGCTGCGGCGCACGCGGTGTGCAGCAACATCCATCTCGACATCGGCATAGGCAAGTTGCTCTCCCGCAAGAGCGGGGCGAACGCGGCGCAGAACCGCGCCGACCCGGGCGACCAGCTCGCGCGGGCTGAATGGCTTGGTGACATAATCGTCCGCGCCGGTCTCAAGACCGCGGATGCGATCGCTCTCCTCGCCTCGGGCGGTCAGCATCATGATCGGAACATTTGCACTCGTCGCGCGGCGACGGAGCCGGCGGCAGACCTCGATGCCGCTGATCCCCTCGATCATCCAGTCCAGCAGCACGACATCCGGCTTGACCTCGTCGACAAGGATCAAGGCTTCCTCGCCGTCTCCAGTGCGCGTCACTTCATAGCCCGCGCGTTCGAAATGAAAGGCGACCAGGTCCGCTAGTGCCCGATCATCCTCTACCAGGAGTAGGCGCTTGGCTGTCATCGGCTCAGCTCCCCGACTTGCCCGGCCGGTCGGTCATATGCTCGCCCGTCGCGGCATAATAGACCATCTCGGCGATATTGGTTGCGTGGTCGCCCACCCGCTCCAGGTTCTTGGCGACAAACAGGAGATGGGCCGACTGTCCGATCGACTGGGGGTTCTCCATCATGTGCGTCAGGAGCGCGCGGAATATCGAATCGTAGAAGTCGTCGACCGCCGAATCCCGTTCGCAAACGCGCACCGCGGCCTCGGCGTCGCGTTCGAGAAACGCGTCGAGCACGTCGTGCACCATCTCGGTCGATATCCTCGCCATCTCGGGAAGGAGCGAGAGCGGCTCGATCTTGCCTGCATTCTCGAGAAGCGGAACGCGCTTGGCGATATTCTTGGCATAGTCGCCGATGCGCTCGACGACGCCCGATATCTTCAGTGCTGCCACGACGTCGCGAAGATCGCTTGCCATTGGCGCGCGCAGCGCGATCAGCTGGACTGCGCGCCGCTCCGTCTCGATCTCGAGGACGTCGAGCTTCTTGTCGGCTTCAACGACCTTCGCCGCACCCTCGACGTCGCGCTGGACAAGGCAGCGCATCGCCTCGCCGATCGCATGTTCGGCAAAGCCTCCCATCTGGCTGATGAGCGCGCGAAGGCGATCGAGATCCTCGTCGAATGCCTTGAGCGTGTGTTCGCGGGTGTGCTGCATGTTCGCTCCAGTCAGCCAAAGCGGCCGGTGATATAGTCCTTCGTCCGCTGCTCGCGCGGGTTCGTAAACATGTCGCTGGTTTTGCCGAACTCGATGAGCTCGCCGAGATGGAAGAAAGCCGTGCGCTGCGAGACCCGGGCCGCCTGTTGCATGTTGTGCGTCACGATGACGATGGTGAAGCGCTCACGAAGCTCGTGGATCAGTTCCTCGACCTTCGCGGTCGAGATCGGATCAAGCGCGGACGTGGCTTCGTCGAGGAGGAGGATCTCGGGGCGAACGGCGATGGTGCGGGCAATGCAAAGCCGCTGCTGCTGTCCCCCCGAGAGGCCGAGGGCGCTCTGGTTCAGCTTGTCCTTCACCTCGTCCCAAAGCGCAGCCTGGCGCAGCGCATCCTCGATGCGGTCGTTGAGCTCGGACTTCGAGAGCCGCTCGTAATAGGAAAGCGCAAAGGCGACATTGGCGCGGATCGAGGAAGGGAAGGGAGTCGGCTTCTGGAAGACCATCCCGACCAGGCGCCTCAAGTCGGAGAGCGGATATTTGCGGTCGAGGATATTGCGCCCGTCAATGTTGATTTCGCCGGTCGCATATTGCTCGGGGTAGAGCTCGTAGATGCGGTTGATTGTGCGCAGCAGCGTCGATTTGCCGCAGCCCGACGGGCCGATGATGGCCGTTACGCACTTTGACGGCGCGACCATGTTCACGTTCTTCAGGGCATGGCCCTTGCCGTAGAAGAAATTGAGGTCGCGCATTTCGATTGCGCCGGGCCCGGTGACGCTGGTCGTCGGAAGATCCTTGGGATCTCCCGGCGTGATCCGAAGGGCTGTCGACGTATCGTTCATCGTTGTTTGCCTTTGCGGGCGAGAAGCCGGACGAGGATGTTGAGGCACAGGATGAATGCGGTGAGCACGAATGCTCCCGCCCAGGCGAGCGTGTGCCATTCATCATATGGGCTCATTGCATATTGGAAGATGACGACAGGCAGGTTCGCCAGCGGCGCGTTCAGGCTGGAACTCCAGAACTGGTTATTGAGCGCTGTGAACAGGAGCGGCGCGGTCTCGCCGGCAATTCGAGCGACACCGAGCAGAATGCCCGTCAGGATCGCGCTCATTGCTGCCTTGTAGAGGATCTGGCGGGTTACTCTCCAACGCGGCAGCCCGAGCGCGAAGCCGGCCTCGCGCATCGTGTCGGGAATGAGGAGCAACGATTCCTGCGTGGTGCGCACGACGATCGGCAAAAGGATGATCGCAAGCGAGAGCGCGCCTGCATAACCGGAGAAGTGCCCGGCGGTTCGGACGACAAGCTCGTAGATGAACAGTCCGATGACGATCGAGGGCGCGCTGAGAAGAATGTCGTTGATGAAACTCGCAAGTCGGGCGACCCGCGTATGGCGGCCATGCTCGGCGAGATAGGTGCCCGCGGCGACACCGATCGGAGTGCCGATGGCAACGCCGAGGACGATCATCACCGCGCTTCCGTAAAAGGCGTTGAGGAGCCCGCCCTCGGCGCCGGGCGGCGGCGTCATCTGGGTGAACAATTTGCCGGTGAGACCGCCCGCTCCCTGACGCAGCGTCATCCAGAGGATCCAGAACAACCACACGAGACCAAAGACCGTGGCTAGCGTCGCAAAAGCAAAGGCGATGACGTCGGCGAACCTGCGGCGGATGGGTATAGCCATCAGTGCGTCCTTCCCATCTGCTTGTTGATCCTGAGCAGGAGGAGCTTTGCGATCGTGAGAACGATGAAAGTGACGACGAACAGCAGGAATCCAAGCGCGATCAGCGACGAGCGGTAGAGGTCGGTGTCGGCCTCGGTGAATTCATTGGCGATCGCGGCGGCAATCGAGTTGCTGGGCATCAGGAGCGAGGCGGAAAGGTCATGCGCGTTGCCAAGGACGAAGGTGACCGCCATCGTCTCGCCAAGGGCGCGACCGAGGCCGAGGAAGACCGCCCCGATCACCGCCGAACGAGTGTAAGGCAGCGTCACGCGGCTTAGGATTTCCCAACGGGTCGAACCGAGCGCGACCGCGGATTCGCGAAGCGGCGATGGGACTGCACTGAAGACTTCGCGGGCGACCGAGGCGATGAACGGGATTACCATGATCCCGAGCACGATGCCCGCGGTCAGCATGCCTATCCCGATCGGCGGCCCGCTGAACAGCGCACCGATGATCGCCTTGCTGCCGAGATGGTCGGCAAGCCAGGGCTCGATATGCGTAGCCATGAAGGGGGCGAAAACGAACAGGCCCCACATTCCGTAGATGATGCTGGGGATGGCTGCGAGGAGTTCGATTGCGATTGCTATCGGGCTTCGGCTCCAGCGCGGTGCAATATCGGTCAGGAACAGCGCTATCCCGATGCTGACCGGAACGGCGATGACGAGCGCGATCGCCGAGGTGACGAGCGTGCCATAGATCGGCACCAGCGCGCCAAAATGGCCACCAACCGCATCCCATTCGGAACTGGTGATGAAGCGCCATCCGAACGTCTCGAACGCAAGCCTGCCGCCCAACGCCATCGAGACCGCGATTGCGCCAAGCAGGATCAATACGAACCATGCGGCGCCGGCGGTGACCAGGTGGAATATACGATCAGCGCCGGCGCCGCTCTTATGGCTGACCGGTATTTCTCGTTCCTCGATCCTAGAAGCGGCAGTTGCGTTCACTTGACGTTCTGCGAGATGTAGCTTTCGATTTGCTTCACGAGGTCGGCGGGCAACGGCACATAATCGAGCTTCTTGGCCTGGCCCTGGCCCTTTTCGAGCGCATATTTGAAGAAAGCGATCGCCGCGTCCGACTTGGCCTTGTCCTTCGGCTGCCTGGGAAGGAGGACGAAGGTGCTGGCAGCGATCGGATAGGCGTTAGCCCCCGGCGCGTTCGTCATTACGAGGTTGAAGTCCTTCGCGTTCTTCCAGTCCGCGGTCGAAGCAGCCGCCGCGAACGCCTCGGTGCCCGGCGCGACGAATTGGCCTGCCGCGTTCTGCACGAGCGCGTAGGCCATGTGGTTCTGCACGACATAGGCATATTCGACATAGCCGAGCGAGTTGGGGAGCTGCTTCACGTAGCCGGCCACGCCCTCGTTGCCCTTGCCGCCGACCCCTCCGGTCCAGGTGACCGTCTTGCCTTCGCCCGGACCGGACTTCCACGCCGGACTGACCTGGCTGAGGTAGTGCGTGAAGTTGAACGTGGTCCCTGAGCCGTCTGAACGGTGGACCGTCGCAATTGCCGCATTGGGGAGGTTTACCCCCGGATTGATCTTGACGATTGCCGGGTCATTCCAGTTCTTGACCTTGCCCTGGTAAATATCGGCGATGAGCGGACCGGTCAGCTTGAGCTTGCCGGCATCGATACCGGGAATGTTCACGACCGGAACAATGCCCCCGACAATCACCGGGAACTGGGCGAGACTGCTCTGCGCGAGCTCGTCGCTTCCAAGCGGCTGGTCGGTCGCGCCAAAATCGACGGTTCCGGCCTTCACCTGCGAGATTCCCCCGCCCGACCCGATCGACTGATAATTGACGGCGGTCCCGCTCTGCTGCTGGTAGTCCGCTGCCCAGGCGGAAAGGACTGGGTAGACGAAGGTTGAGCCGGCGCCCGTGAGCTGGACTTTGGAGCCGGCGCCGCCGACTGCATTGCCCTCGCCACCGGATTTTTGGCCGCAGGCGGCGAGGAGCGCGAGCGCGGGAAGGGCAAGAAGCAGCTTGTTCATGGCACTAAAGCTCCTTTCGGACAGGAATCAGCCTTGCCGTAGCGACGGTTCGAGGAAATTTCTGTGACATTCATGTTTCAGTTTTATGACGCCGACCATCCGGGTTGCCCCTGAAGCGCGAGGAGCGTAGCCGTTCGGCGGTGATGGCCAGCAAGTTCGAAACATTCGCCGCTCTTCACGTTCCCGGCGATCCCGTCATTCTCTACAACATCTGGGATGTGGGCAGTGCGCTTGCAGTCGCAGCCGCCGGGGCAAAGGCATTGGCAACGGGAAGTCATCCGGTCGCGGATGCCAATGGCTGGCCCGACGGGGAACAGGTTCCGATCGAATTCGCGCTAGCGAATGCGACTAGGATCGCGGCGGCGACCGACCTTCCGGTGACGGTCGATTTCGAAGGTGCCTATTCAAGCGATCCCGACGAGTGCGCGGAGAATGTCGCGCGGCTCAAGGCGACCGGTGCGGTCGGCTGCAATTTCGAAGACCAGGTCGTCGGCGGCGCCGGGCTCCATCCAGTGGAAACGCAAGCCAAGCGAATCGCTGCCATCCGGCGCGCCGTGGGCGATGACTTCTACATCAATGCGCGGACCGACTTGTTCCTCCAGACGCAGACCTACGACGACACGCTTGTTGATCAGGCGATCGAGCGAGGTCGGGCGTTCGCCGAAGCCGGCGCGAGCGGTTTTTTCGTCCCGCGCCTGTCCGACCCGGCGCAAGTCGAGCGAATCGTTGGCGAAGTTCCGCTGCCGCTCAACCTCATTGCCTTCCCTGGAGCGCCCGACAAAGAGGTCTGGGCGAATGCCGGCGTGGCGCGCATCAGCCACGGTCCGTTCCCGCACCGCGCGCTGATGGCGAAGCTCACGCAGATGGCACGCGAGGCGATCGCCTAGCTGCCAGCGATTTCGCCAGCCAGTTTCGGGCGACGGCGCAGCCAGCGCCAGCTCCTGCCGCGCGGGCCCGATTTCAATACGGTCTTGCGGAAGAGCTTCGCACCGAACCGCAAGATCAGCGCCGCCCAAAGCCCCTGCCAGATGATCGCCAGCAGGTGCGGCCACCATTGCGGTTCCTGTGCTGCGCGAGCGACCATCGCCATTGGCGAAGATAGCGGGAATACCGCCGCGGCCAGCGCCGTCGGCGAATTCGAGGAGCCGATCACGGTCGATGCGAAGCCAAAGATGAGGACCTGTCCGAACGTGACGGGCATCGACATCGTCTGCACTTCGCGCACGGTCGCTGCTTGTGCGCCGATCGTCAGGAAAGCCGCGCCCAAAAGCAGGTAGTTCATCGCGAAATAGACGACGCAGAGCAGCAGGAAGCCCGGCCAGCCGACCGCGGGCGGCGGCAGCGTCGCAACGCCGCCGTGCTTCACGAACTGGACGAGAAGCGCACCGGCGCTGATCCAGACGACAATGCCGACGACCGAGGCAGCAAGCATCGCGAAGAGTTTGCCGACGAAAAGCGCGTCGATGGGCACGGCCGCGGCGATCACCTCGATGATCTTGTTCGACTTCTCTTCGATGAGTTGGCTGAGCAGCATGCCCGACAAAAGGATCGTGAAGAAGAACAGCAGCATCTCGCCGATCTGCGCGGTGACCGCGCGATCCTTTGCAAGCGAGGCGGAGGAGCTTTGCACATTGGTCACCGGCAGGAGAGCCGGAGCGACCGGTGCCGGCGCGCGAGCGTTGGCAATGAGCAGACGAAGCTGCCCGAGCGTCGAGGGATCGTCTGCGACGGGCCCGAGGAGGTGCGGATGATCAAGTCCGCCCGTCAACACCGCGCGGATTGGCGGGTTGCGGTTTGCAAGCAGTTGCCGCTGCTGGGATGCAACATCGGGTTCGGGCGAATAATGGACGAGGTCCACGACCGCGCCATCGGAAAGCGCCTGCGCGAGCTGGCCGCGGGCCCTCACCAGGCGATCGAAATCGCGGTTCGTTGAAACGACCGCGACGACGGGCCGCTCCGTCTGGTTGGCAACACGCGCACCGATCCCCCCGAACACTCCGCCAAGAAGGAGTGGGAACATCGGTCCGAGCAGAAAGAAAATGAACGCCTTGGACAAGACCGTCGCACTGAAGTCGCGGCGGGCGATGACGAAGGAGGAGCGCAGGAAGCGCTTCATTGCACCTTCTCCTGGCCCATTGCCTCTGCGGCCGCGCTCCCGGCAATCGAAACGAACGCATCGTGGAGGCCCGGCCGTTCAATCGCGAGGGTCTCGATGCCAGCCTGTCCGTCGATCAGCGCTTTGAGTAGCGGTTCGGGCCCGCCGTCGGGAAGCTCGAAAACCCACTCGTCACCCTCGCGCCGAGCACCCTTTGGTATCTCTGAGCGCCAGGGGCCATCGCTCGCGCGGGTTCGCAGGCGAACGATCGGACGGAGGCGCGCGCGCGCCTCGTCGACGCGGCCGTCGAAGACAACTCTGCCTTTGGCAATGATCGCCACGCGTTCGCAAAGCCGCTCGGCGTGCGCAATCACATGGGTCGAAAAAATGACGGTCGCGCCGTTGCGGGTCTCGCGGCGAATAAGGTCCTCGAGGCGACCCTGGTTGATTGCATCGAGGCCGGCAAAGGGCTCGTCGAGGACGATGAGACGCGGTCGATGGACGATCGTGCCAAGCAACTGGACGGTCTGGGCCATGCCTTTCGAAAGCGAGCGGATCGGCTTTCTTGCCCAGTCGGAAAGATTATGTTCGGCGAGCAATTCGTCGGCCCGGCGACGTCCTTCGGCTAGCGGCAACCCGCGCAACGCGCCCATGAAAGCAATCGCGTCACGCGCGTGCATGGCGGGATAGAGACCGCGCTCCTCGGGCAGGTAGCCGACCTCGGGCGCGGCATCGAGCGGGCGTTCATGGCCAAGGACGCGCCGAGTGCCGCTCGAGGGATCGATGATCCCGATCAGCATCCTCAGCGTCGTTGTCTTGCCCGCGCCATTGGGCCCGAGAAGGCCATAAATCGAGCCCGCGGGCACTGCGAGCGTCACTCCGTCGACCGCGCGTGTCTCGCCGAAATCCTTGACCAGATCGACGGCTTCGACGGCAAGCGTACCGGACGCGGACTGCGAGACCTGCTGGAGCACTGAAATTCCTACGAAATTTTTGCGCGCCGATGTACAGGCGCTCCTGTGCATAGAGGGCAAAGTCTTGAGGAAGCAATAAGGTTCAAGGCCGCGGAGCTCGGCTTTGCCGCCTGCGGCTTTGCACCTGCGAGCGCAGCTGACGCCGCGGGTCTCGACCTCATGCGCTGGATCGAGGCGAAACATCATGGGACGATGGAATGGATGGAGACGCGCGCCCACCACCGCGTTTCGCCGCTCGCACTATGGCCTGACGCGAAATCCGCGATCGCCCTTGGCATGAGCTACGCCCCGGCCATCGATCCCCTTGCACTGGCCGAGCGGCCGGAGCTCGGCCGGATTTCGGTCTATGCGCAGGGCGGCGACTATCACAAGACCGTCAAGAAGGCGCTCAAGGCGCTTGCCCGCTGGCTGGTCGAGGAAGCCGGCGGCGAACTGAAAGTCTTCGTCGACACAGCGCCCGTCATGGAAAAACCACTTGCTCAAGCCGCCGGGATCGGTTGGCAGGGAAAGCACACGAATCTCGTCAGCCGCGAACATGGCAGCTGGCTGTTCCTTGGCGTCATTCTGACGAGCCTCGAGCTTGAGGCCGACGTGGGCGCCGAGCGCGGCCGGCACTGCGGCAGCTGCACGCGTTGCCTCGATGCATGTCCGACAAACGCCTTCACCGGACCGCACATGATCGATGCGCGGCGTTGCATTTCCTATCTCACCATCGAGCACCAAGGCCCGATACCGCACGAATTCAGGACGGGAATCGGCAACCGCATCTATGGCTGTGACGATTGCCTTGCCGTTTGCCCCTGGAATCGCTTTGCCGACGCCGCCGCAGCAAACAAGGCCTTCCTGCCGCGCGCAGAGCTCGTTTCTCCGCGACTTGCAGACCTGCTCGGCCTCGACGACGCCTCCTTCCGGGAAATGTTCGCAGGATCGCCGATCAAGCGCATCGGAGTGAAAAGGATGATCCGCAATTGCCTGATCGCGGCCGGCAACAGCGCCGATCGCGCGCTCGTGCCGTCGGTTGAGAAGCACCTCGATGATCCCGACCCGGTCATCGCCGAGGCCGCCCAGTGGGCGCTCGCTCAGCTCCGCCGCTGCAGCAGCTCGGAAATGCAGATCGCCTGATCCATGTCGACCCCCGACGGTCGCCTCGCGTCGACATGCGTCACCCGCAGCGCGCCATTCTGTCCCGGGTAAAGATACGCATCGAGAACGCAGTAGCTGCTTCGGAATTGCAACTTGAGACTGGTCCCTTCCTGGACCTGCAAGGCCGGCGGACCGAAGCGGCCGACCAGATCGCGCGTCGACAAGCCCGTCAACACTGTCGGTTGCTGCTGGACCGGCCTGGTCTCGACCGGCTGCTGAGGGGCGCCCGGCTGCTGCGGCGTCGTCGCGCAGCCGGCAAGAACGAGAGTCGTGGCAAGGATGAGGCGGCGCATCTGTCGACGATGCCCGCCCGACGTTGCGGAGGCAAGGTTGCTAGGCGTTGAATGCACCGCTACGCGGCCCGCTTTTCCACGCAATTCGAAGAGAGCTTATGCCCGACCCTCGCCTTGATGTCCTTTGCATCGGCAATGCCATCGTCGATGTGATTGCCGATGCGAGCGATGAGTTCCTCCACGAGGAAGGACTCGTCAAAGGCACGATGCGCCTGATCGATGCCAAGGAAGCAGAGCGGCTCTATTCGCACATGGGCCCGGCGCACCAGGTGAGCGGCGGATCGGCGGGAAATACCGCTGCCGGGATTGCGGCACTTGGCGGCCGCGCAGGCTTCATCGGCCAGGTCGCTCCGGACCAGCTTGGCGAGTTCTACCGGCATGATCTGAGAGCAGCGGGCGTCGAGTTCATCACTCCTCCAAGCGACGTCGGCGTGCCGACCGCGCGTTCGATGATCCTGGTAACGCCGGACGGGCACCGGACGATGAACACGTTCCTGGGCGCTGCCCAGCACCTTCCGAAAAGCGCGCTCGACGAGGATCAGATCCGTGCGGCGAGGATCCTCTACCTCGAGGGTTATCTGTGGGATCCGGAAACACCCCGCTATGCGATGATCCGCGCCATCGAGGTGGCGCGCGAGGCGGGGCGCAAGGTCGCCTTCACCCTCTCCGACACCTTCTGCGTCGACCGTCATCGCGACGGCTTCAACGCGCTTTTGGACGAGCGCCGGATCGACATATTGTTCGCGAACCAGGCCGAGATCGAAGCGCTGGCCGGCGTGCCGCACCTCGAAACCGCGGTCGCGGCGGTGAGGGCCAAGGTCGAGACCCTGGTGGTAACCCGCAGCGAAGACGGAGCGCTCGCTACGCGCGGCGAAGAGCGCGCCGACGTGCCCGCCGAGCCTATTTCAACGCTGGTCGACACGACGGGAGCCGGCGATCTCTTCGCTTCAGGGTTTCTCGTTGGCGAAGCGCGCGGCCTGGGCCTGGACCACTCACTGCGCCTCGGGGCAATCGCCGCCGCCGAGGTGATCCAGCATTATGGCGCGCGCCCCGAGGCGAACCTCAGGGCGCTTGCCGACGGAATACTCGCCTAGTCGCGATCCTGCGGAGGCACGGGAGCGCCCGGCATCGGTGCAACGCCGATCGAACCGGGTGCATCCGCTGCGACCTCCGGGACCTCCACGACGCCGCGAGCGAGGTGGCTGTGGCGGTAGCCGTAGAGGAAGTAGAGGATAAGCCCGGCCACCGTCCAAACGGTGAACAAGGTCTTCGACTCGATATTGAGGCTGAAGAACAACAACAGGCAGCCGAGGATCGAGAGCGGCGCAATCACGAACAGGGCTGGCGTGCGGAACGGCCGCACGCGGTTCGGATCAGTGCGGCGAAGAACCATGACTCCAAGAGACACGGCTGCGAACGCAAACAGCGTTCCCGCGTTGGAATAATCAGCAAGGGTTCCGACCGGAAGGAAAGCCGCCGCGATCGCCACGAATACACCGGTGACGATGGTGACGACATAGGGTGTCCGAAAGCGCTCGTGGACGGCCGAAAGGCGCTCGGGCAGCAGGCCATCCCTCGCCATGACGAAGAAGATGCGGGTCTGGCCGTACATCATCAAGAGAACGACCGAGGGCAGAGCGAGCGTCGCTGCAAGACCGATCACCGTGCCGAGAATCGGGCTCGACACTTCGCGCATGACATAGGCCAGTGCTTCCTTCGAGCAGACCAGGGGGGCATGGGCAGCGCCGCAGGCGGCACTCGCGTAGAGTTCAGGCGAACCTTCCTTGAATGCCAGGCCAGTCGCCGGATCTATCAACGGCTGAGCGCCATAAGCACCGATCGCGCCGCCTGCGACGAGCAGATAGAAAATGGTACAGATCAGCAAGCTGCCGATGAGGCCGATCGGCACGTTGCGCTGAGGGTTCTTCGTCTCCTCGGCCGCGGTCGAAACGGCGTCAAAACCGACATAGGCGAAGAATATCGACGCCGCCGCGCCGAGCACGCCGACCCCGCTCGAGCTGAGGGGGCTCCCCCAGCCGCGAGGCGTGAACGGGTGGAAGTGCGCGGCGTGGCCGCTGATCATCGGCACCGTCACCAGCACGAAAAGCGTCAGTGCCGCGACCTTGATGCATACGAGCACGGCGTTGAACGTCGCGCTCTCCTTCGTGCCGATCACGAGCAATGTCGTAACCAGCGCGACGATGATGACGGCCGGCAAATTGACAATCCCGCCGATCTCGCCGCCCTGCAGGAATCCCCATTCGATCTTTGGTCCGACAGTGAGCGCATGCGGCAGGTTGATGCCTATTTGTTGGAGGACCGGCACCACGTGCCCGGACCAGCCCACGGCCACCGCACTGGCACCAAGAGCATATTCCAAAATCAGCGCCCAGCCGACCAGCCACGCCATGACTTCGCCCAGTACCGCGTAGGAATAGGTGTAAGCGGAGCCGGCAACCGGCACCATCGAGGCGAGCTCCGAATAGCACAGAGCGGCGAGAGCGCAGACGGTACCGGCGACGATGAAGCTGATCATCATGCCCGGGCCGGCCTTCTGGGCGGCGGTCGCGGTCAGCACGAAGATGCCGGTGCCGATAACGGCCCCGATGCCCAGCAGCGTCAACTGGAAAGCGCCAAGCGACCGCTTGAGCGATTTCTTTTCGGCAGTCGCGAGGATGTCGTCGAGCGGCTTTATCCGCCCGCGTCCGATCTCGCGCGGTGCAACAGTGGCCATCTTACTCCCCTATCGGTATTTCCAAATCGAGAATTGACCCTAACGGCTGCAGGCCCGAGGGCAATCCCCCTTCGACGGCCCTTATCGCGCGAGCATTGGCCCGAGCGGTCGCCCGGCGAAGATATGCACATGAAGGTGAGGGACTTCCTGCCCCGAGTTCTGGCCCGTGTTGGCGAGGACGCGATAGCCCTCCTCCACGAGCCCGGCGCCGCGCGCGATGCTCCCGACCGCACGAACGAAGGCGCTGATCTCGTCATCCGCCGCTTTTTGGGAAAAATCATCCCATGAGACGTAGCGCCCCTTGGGAATGACGAGGATGTGCGTCGGGCTGAGCGGATTGATATCGTGGAAGGCAAGCACGTGATCGTCTTCAAAAACCTTCTTGCAAGGAAGCTCGCCGCGCAGGATGCGCGCGAAAATGTTGCCCTCGTCATAAGGCTTGGTTGCATCGACCGGCATCAGGAACTCCTGCTTTCGTACCGTTGATCTACCCTGCTTTGCCGTTTGCAAGAAAGTGATTGAAGGAGGCAAAGCAAGCGAGGCTGTTGCAGCGATGATCAGTGCGGCGATCGTCATTGCGGCGATGGGGCAAGCGGCCGCGAACGGCGGCATCGCCTTACCCGTGACCTATTCGGCCAATTACGACCCGACTCTTTCGCCCGACGGCAAGCGGATGGTGTTCATCAAGGTGCTCGAGGGGCACGAGCAGCTGTTTGAAGCCGACATCGACGGGCGCAACGAGCGCCAGATCACGCGCGATCCGACCGACAAGGAAGATCCGGCCTATTCTCCCAGCGGCAGGCAGCTAGCCTTCGTTGTGATCGGACCGAAGAATAAGCTGCACGTCATGCATATCGATGGGACCTTCGATGAGGTTCTGACGCCCTCGTCCCAAAGCCCTATCCATCCGGAGTGGGAGCCGAACGGTCGCTTCATTCTCTATTGCACCGATGATGATCTTCATCCGCCGCAGAAGAACAATGCCGAGATCTTCCGGATCGACGTCGAATCCCGAAAGGTCGCCACGGTCATTGCCGGCGGGGTCAACACCTATCCCGTACCCTCGCCCGACGGGACGAAGATCGCCTTTCGCAAGATGATCGGCACGAACAGCGAGGTCTTCGTCGCAAACAGCGATGGCAGCAATGCTGCGAACGTCACGAACAATCCGGCCTTCGAGGGCTGGCCGGCCTGGTCACCGGACGGCAGGCGCATCGCTTTCGCGGCCAATCGCAACGGCGTCTACCAGATCTTCGTGATGGGCGCCGACGGATCCGACGTTCGGCTCGTCGCCAATACCGAAGGCCGCGCGACAGCGCCGAAATGGTCGATCGACGGCAAATCCATCTATTTCTCGAACTGCTGGCGCACCGGGAGCAGCGGCGCCTGCGAAATCTTCGTCGCGCCGGCGCCGTAGGCGGCCGCTGGCAGCTTGACCGCGCCCGCCCGCCCGCTACCACGAACGGCATGACCGACGAGACGCCCGAAAGCCTGATCCCCTACGACGAGATCGTGCAGGACGCGCTTCGCGCCGTGGTCGGGCGCGTGCTTCGCGAGGTCGAGCAATCGGGCGGCCTGCCCGGCGAGCATCATTTCTACATAACGTTCAAGACGCGCTATCCCGGCGTCTCCATTCCCAAGCACCTGCTCGAACGCTTTCCGGACGAAATGACCATCGTCATCCAGCATCGTTTCTGGGACTTGAAGGTCGAGGACGATTCCTTTGCCGTCGGCCTGTCCTTCGGCGGAGTGCCAGCGACCCTTCATGTCCCCTTCGCCGCAGTGACCCAGTTCCACGACCCGGCGGTCGAGTTCGCGCTGACCTTCCATGCCGACGCCGCCGAAGCTCCTGCCGAGGAGCATGAGGAAGCCGAGAATGACGTCCCGGCGAGCGAATCCAAGGACGAGCCCCGCGAAGACGGGTCGAACGTCGTCAGCGTGGACTTTACGCGCAAAAAATAACAGGGAGCCGGAAATCGCGACGTAGCGAGGCGATCCAGCCCGGCTGGATTACCGCGTCGCTGCGATCCTTTGGAATGACGGCTATTTTTCTAAAAGAGAGATCATGTCCAGCACCGCCAGCCGCACCGAAACCGACAGTTTTGGCCCGATCGAGGTTCCCGCCGACGCTTATTGGGGTGCCCAGACCGAGCGTTCGGTCGAGAATTTTCCCTTTGGACCCCGCGAGCAGATGCCGCTGGAGATCGTTCATGCGCTCGGCGTGATCAAGCAGGCCGCGGCGCGCGTCAATGCGCGCATCGGCGGCCTCGACCCGAAAATCGCCGAGGTGATCCAGCAGGCCGCGAGCGAAGTGGCGCGCGGCGATCTCGACAGTCAGTTCCCGCTGGTCATTTGGCAGACGGGTTCGGGCACCCAGTCGAACATGAATGCCAACGAGGTGATCGCGGGTCGGGCCAACGAGATCCTGACCGGGAAGCGCGGCGGGAAGTCGCCCGTCCACCCCAATGATCACGTCAACAAGAGCCAGTCGTCGAACGACAGCTTCCCGACCGCGATGCACATCTCGGCGGCGATGGCGGTGCACCGGCGCCTCATTCCGGCGCTGCGCATGATCCATGAGCGACTTGCCGACCAGGCGAAGCGCTGGGACGACATCGTCAAGATCGGTCGAACGCACCTTCAGGATGCGACACCCCTGACGCTTGGACAGGAATTTTCCGGCTATGCGGCCCAAGTCCACGCATGCCTCGAACGGGTCGAAGGTGTGCTTCCGCGACTCCTGCAGCTTGCCCAGGGAGGAACCGCGGTCGGCACGGGGCTGAATGCGCCCAAGGGGTTCGCGGAGGAGTTCGCGGCCGAGGTCGCCAAGCTGACAAGGTTGCCGTTCACGTCAGCACCCAACAAGTTCGCCGAGCTCGCCGCTCACGACACGCTGGTTGAACTATCGGGCATTCTCAACGTCATCGCGGTCGCGCTGACCAAGATCGCAAATGATATCCGGCTCCTCGGATCGGGTCCCCGCTGCGGCCTCGGCGAGCTCAAATTGCCCGAGAACGAGCCGGGAAGCTCGATCATGCCGGGCAAGGTCAATCCGACCCAGGCGGAAATGCTGACGATGGTCGCAGCGCAGGTGATGGGCAATCATGTCGCCGTGTCGGTCGGCGGCATGCAGGGCCACCTCGAGCTGAATGTCTTCAAGCCGCTCATCGGCGCAAATGTCATTCGTTCGATCAATCTCCTTTCGACCGGCATGGAAAGCTTCACTGCGCGAATGCTGGACGGGACCGAGCCCAACCTCGGTCGGATCGAACAGCTGATGAACGAATCGCTGATGCTGGTGACCGCGCTCGCCCCCGAGATCGGCTATGACAATGCCGCCTCGATCGCCAAGCATGCGCACAAGACCGGCAAGACGCTGAAGGCGGCGGGCCTGGAGCTCGGGCTCGTCGACGAAGAAACGTTCGACCGGGTGGTCAAGCCGGAAACGATGGTCGGGCGCTAGAGCGCGAGGTTCAGCCGAACGCCGAGATTGTCGATTCCCGGATTTTCGCGGCTGAACAGCTGGGCGTGGCTCATGTGCACCCAGCTCGCTTCGATGCCGAGCCGGCTGCTGATCATCGTTCCAATCGCAAGCTCGGGTTCGAACAGCACCCGGCTTCCAAAGGCGATCCGGTCCGTGCGGTAATATTGACCCGCCGAACCATTGTGGACTGCAATGCCAAGCCCTGGACGGATGTAGATGCTGCGGCCGAACCTTGCCGACAGACCCGCTGCGGCATAGCTGGTCTGCCCTGCAGTGTTGAGCGCTCCGAAGACGTAGGGCTGAAGCGGCGTGTGGCCGATCCGGCCCCCGCGATAGCCCGCTTCGATATCGGCGCCGCCTTCGATACCGCTCTTGTCCGTCGGCAGCTTGACGTCATGAACATAGATGCCGCCGAAGATTTCGCCGGCCTGGGCCGGACCGTTCGCGGCCATGATGAGGGCGGAGCACAGGAACGCTGCATATCTCACGGGTGCTTGTCTCCTCGAGGATGGGCTTAACAATGATCGAGGGCTGCAATTGTGCCGAACCTTGGATCATGCAGGAACCGCCAATTCCTGCTAGGTTGCACTTGGGCGGAGGAGCGAGGCTTATGATTGGCAGCTTGAGAATGATCCACGGGCTGGGAGCCGCGGCGCTCCTCCTGTGCATTGGTTCGGCGGGCGATGCGAAGTCCGACCATGCCGTCGGCATCTGGGGCGGGCCCCACGTCGGCGTCGACTTCTTGGGGGGCCTTGCCGACGTCCAGTTCGATTGCGCGTCGGGAACGCTCGACGACGCCCTTTATCCGGCACATGACGGCTCCTTCTCGGTGAAGGGCACCTATCGGACGGGAGCTCCGGGCCCGGTCAAGGTCGGGCAGTTCTTCACGAGCAAGGATGCGGTCTATTCCGGCCAGATCGCCAAGGGGCCCGGAAAGAAGAGCCCGCGCGTCATGAGTCTCAGCGTCACTCTTGAGGATGGGACACATATCGGCCCCTTCGCGCTCACAGAAGGCAGCGCGCCCCAGCTCACTCGCTGCCCTGCGAGCTAACGCGCTTGCCACGCCTCGATTGCGGAATTGGGTGCAAGAAGGTTCCAGATGTTGAGCGTGAGATTGTCGCGGATCACGAAGAGCGGAATGATCTCGAGCAAGAGTAAGAGCAATATCGAGGCCCAAACCGGCAGCTTGCGGGCGACAATGAAACCCAGGCACATCATGACGATGTCCATCATGGAATTGACGACACTGTCGCCGCTGTAGCCCACGGCAGCCGTCGTTGCCCGATAGCGATCGATCACCATTGGCGTGTTCTCGATCACTTCCCAGCTCGCTTCGACCAGCAAGCCGACAAGAAGACGCCACTCGACCGGCCATCGCCGCGCGACCAGCCAGAGCATGCAGTAAAAGATGAGCCCGTGAACGATATGGCTGAGGCTGTACCAATCCGCGAGCATCTGGCTCGTCTTCGGGCTGTCGCGCGACCCTACCCAGAGCTCGACCGTGCCGCAGGTGCAGATCGGATGTCGGCCCATTGCAAGCTCGATTGAAGCAGCCGCGGCAAAAATCAGCATTGCTGAAAAGGCGGTCTTGCTCATCCTCATCTGCCGCGAGGTTAGCAGAGCGATGCCGCTTGCAAAGCTTTGTGGTTTTGCAGACACACGCGCGATGCTGCGCGCTTACGGTCCGGGATGCGAGGGGGAAGTCGTCGACCCCAAATTGGAGCGCATTCCCGAGGAGGCGACGTGGATCGATCTCGAGGAGCCGACGAAAGAGGAAGAGCGGCTGGTCGAGCGCTGCATTGGCGTGAATGTCCCGACCCAGGCCGAGATGGCCGAAATCGAACCGTCTAGCCGTCTCTACGAAAAGGACGGTGCGCTTTACATGACGGCGAGCGCGCTCCGCGGCGTTGAAGAGCGGCATCCCTCCACCGCACCGATCAGCTTCGTTCTTGCCGGCAATCGCCTGGTGACGATCCGCTATGCGACGCCAAAGCCGGTTCGCACGTTCGAAAATCACGCGCGGCGTGATCCTGCATTGGTGAAAGACGGGCCGACCGCACTCGTACGCCTGCTCGATTCGATCATCGATCGCCTCGCCGACGAGATCGAGCGGGTCAGCGCGACCATGGAACAGCTCAGCCAGGAGATATTCCAGGAGCCGCAGGACGAACGACGCATCCCGGCGGCAAAGCTGACCGCCTTGCTGACCAGCATCGGGCGCGCCCAGACGCTTCTGACGAAAATCCGCTATTCTGCCGTAAGCACGCTACGGTTGCTGAGCTTCCTTGGCGGATCCAATCTCGTTCACGACGAAAGCAAGAAGGAGCTTCGGCACCACGTCACCAGCCTGACGACCGACGTTACATCGCTGAGCGAACATGCGAGCTTCCTGTCGGACAATCTCACCTTCCTGCTCGATGCATCCCTCGGCCTCATCAGCATCGAACAGAATGCCGCGATGAAGCTGTTTTCCTGGGCCGCGGTCGTGTTCCTGCCGCCCACGCTCATCGCGGGCATCTTCGGCATGAACTTTCACTACATGCCGGAGCTCAGCTGGCACTTCGGCTATCCGCTGTCGCTGGCGCTGATGCTCGCGACCGCGATCGGACCCTATCTTTATTTCAAGAAGCGGGGCTGGATCTAGGCGAGCTCGGGAGCAACGGCGACGGGGACCGCTTCGGCGTCGGCCGCCGCGCGCCGACGAGCGAGCGCGGCATAAGCAAGCGCCAGCTCACCAGCGACCGCCGCATGCTCGCTCCGCCCCTTGGAATAAGCGTCGGCACGCGCCTCTGCGGCGCGGCGATGGAAATAGTCGCTGTCGTGGGCTTCGCCCGTCACGTCTCCGACTCCTCCTCTGAATTCCCTGAAAACCAACATTATTCCACAGCCGAGACGAAGTGGAGTCGGTTCGCGGCACCCTGGCCCGAGGCCTGTTCGATTCACCGCAAACGCCAGTCAGGGACACGCTAATTTGCGAGCGCGAGGGTGGGTTGCTAAGGGCCCAATCGCCCCATCGAGCGGCACGACTCCTGCCGCTTGCCTGTAGTATTCGAAGGACAGCGATGATCCCCACCGGCCAGGATAGCCTCCGCACGCGCTCGACTCTTGAAGTCGGCGGTAAGACTTACGCTTATTATTCCCTGAAGAAGGCGGGCACCGCGCTCGGCGACATCTCGCGCCTGCCATTCTCGATGAAGGTCCTGCTCGAAAACCTCCTTCGCTTCGAAGACGGCGTGACGGTTACCGGCGACGACCTGCAGGCAATGGTCGACTGGCTGAAGGAGCGACGGATCAACCGGGAGATCCAGTATCGCCCTGCGCGCGTCCTGATGCAGGACTTCACAGGCGTTCCCGCGGTCGTCGACCTTGCCGCAATGCGCGATGCAATGGCCCAGCTCGGCGGCGATGCGCAGAAGATCAATCCGCTCGTTCCCGTCCACCTTGTCATCGACCACAGCGTGATGGTCGACGAGTTCGGCACGCCCCGGGCATTCGCGAAAAACGTCGAATTCGAATACGACCGCAACGGCGAACGCTACCAGTTCCTCAAATGGGGCAGCCAGGCCTTCGACAATTTCAAGGTCGTGCCGCCCGGCACCGGCATCTGCCACCAGGTCAATCTGGAGAATATCGCCCAATGTGTCTGGACTGACGAGGACGCTAATGGCGACACCCTCGCTTATCCGGATACGCTCGTCGGCACCGACAGCCATACGACGATGGTCAACGGCCTTGGCGTGCTCGGCTGGGGAGTCGGCGGCATCGAGGCCGAGGCCGCGATGCTCGGTCAGCCGGTCAGCATGCTTATTCCCGAGGTCGTCGGTTTCCGGCTCGACGGCGAACTTCGCGAGGGCATTACAGCGACTGACCTAGTCCTGACCGTCACCCAGATGTTGCGGCAGAAGGGCGTCGTTGGCCGCTTCGTTGAATTCTACGGGCCAGGTCTCGACAATCTGCCGCTCGCCGATCGCGCGACAATTGCCAACATGGCGCCCGAATATGGCGCGACCTGCGGCTTCTTCCCGATCGACGAGCGCACGATCGATTATCTCAAGCTCACCGGCCGCGACGACGACCAGATCGCACTTGTTCGCGCTTACGCCCAGGCGCAAGAGCTGTGGCGGGACGCAAGCTCCCCGGAACCGCTCTTCACCGACACGCTCGAACTCGACATGGACTCGATCGAGCCCTCGCTCGCGGGACCCAAGCGTCCGCAGGACCGGGTCGTGCTGGGCGAGGTCGATGAACAGTTCAACGCCGAGCTTGATGCGACCTACCACAAGGCCGGCGACCCGCGCGTCGCGGTCGAGGGCGAGCAATTCGACTTCGGCAATGGCGATGTCGCGATCGCCGCGATCACCAGCTGCACCAATACTTCGAACCCCTCGGTGCTGATCGGCGCCGGGCTTGTCGCCCGCAAGGCGCGCGCGAAGGGCCTGACAGTCAAGCCATGGGTGAAGACGAGCCTCGCTCCGGGCAGCCAGGTCGTGACCGACTATTTGAGGGAAAGCGGACTTCAGGAAGATCTCGACGCCCTCGGCTTCGACCTCGTCGGCTATGGCTGCACGACATGCATCGGCAATTCGGGGCCGTTGCCCGAGTCGATCAGCAAGGCGATCAACGACAATGACCTCGTTGCGGTCAGCGTTCTTTCGGGCAATCGCAATTTCGAAGGGCGAGTCTCGCCCGACTGCCGCGCCAATTACCTCGCTTCGCCGCCCCTGGTTGTCGCTTACGCGCTGAAAGGCACGGTCCGCTCCGACATGGTCAACGAGCCGCTCGGCACAGCGTCGAACGGCGAGCCTGTCTACCTGAGGGACATCTGGCCAACAAACGAGGAAATCCGTTCGCTCATCGACGCGCACGTCCATTCCGAGATGTTCCGTCGGCGCTATGCGGACGTGTACCAGGGCGACGAGCGATGGCGCGCGATCGAGGTGACCGGTGGGGACACCTACAGCTGGCCGCCACTTTCGACCTACATCCAGAATCCGCCTTATTTCGTCGGCATGACGATGCAGCCTGTCCCGGCGACCGATATCGAGCGCGCTCGGCCACTCGCGATCTTCGGCGATTCGATCACCACTGACCACATCTCGCCGGCAGGGGCGATCAAGCCCGACAGCCCGGCGGGCCGCTATCTCCTCGAGCACGGCGTCACCCGCGGCGAGTTCAACAGTTACGGGTCGCGCCGCGGCAATCACGAAGTGATGATGCGCGGCACCTTCGCCAACATCCGCATCCGCAACCGCATGCTCGACAATGTCGAGGGTGGCTACACCCGCTACGCGCCGACTGGCGAAACGATGCCGATCTACGATGCGGCAATGCTCTACAAGCAGGATGGCCGCCCCTTGGTGGTCATCGCCGGCAAGGAATATGGCACCGGCAGCTCGCGCGACTGGGCAGCCAAGGGGACGGTGCTGCTGGGCGTAGGCGCGGTGATCGCGGAGAGCTTCGAGCGCATCCATCGCTCGAACCTCGTCGGAATGGGCGTGCTCCCGCTGCAGTTCCGCGACGGCGAGAATGCCGCGACCCATCGTCTCACGGGACGCGAGAAATACACGATCAAGCACATCGCCGAGCTGCAGCCGCGTCAGGACGTCGAGGTCACAGTCACGCCGGATGAAGGCGACGAGTTCACCTTCTCGGCCCGCTGCCGCATCGATACCTTCAACGAGCTCGAATATTTCCGTTCGGGAGGCATCCTCCAATATGTGTTGAGGAGGCTTGCAGCCCAATGACGGGCGCGGCGTGAGCGCCGTCCAGCTCGCGGTCGAGATCGTCGGCTGGGCAGGAGCGGCACTGATATTGTTCGCATATCTGCTGCTGTCGGCGGGGCGGCTGACCGGTCAGTCGCTACTCTACCAGGGGATGAACATTGTCGGCGCAGCAGGTTTTGTGATCAACGGCTGGTGGCACGGCGCGATACCGTCCGCGACCCTCAACATATTGTGGTTGATGATCGGTCTCTTCGCGTCGGTCCGCATCATGAGAAGGCGAAAAGAGCAGCAATGACAAGGATCATCGATCTCAGCCATGTGATCGAAGACGGGATGACGACTTATCCAGGTCTTCCAGGGCCGCATATCTGCGACTTCTGGTCGCGCGAAGCCTCGGCTGCCAGTTACGACGACGGCTCCACGTTCCAGATCGGCCGGATCGACATGGTCGCCAATACCGGCACTTATCTCGATGCCCCCTTCCACCGCTATCAGGACGGGAAGGACCTTGCCGACCTGCCGCTCGCTTTGCTCGCAGACCTGCCCGGTATCGTCATCCGCCAGCCCTGGGACAATGGGATCGTTCTCGATGTCGGCGTCTTCAAGGGTATCGACGTCCGCGGCAAGGCCGTCCTCGTTCACACCGGCTGGGACCGCCATTGGCGGACCGACCGATACGGCGAGGGCCACCCGTTCCTGACAGCTGCAGCTGCCGAGTGGCTGGCCGAAATGGGCGCGGTCCTCGTCGGCATCGACAGCAACAATATCGATGATACCCGCGAGCGCGCCCGGCCGGTGCACACCAAGCTGCTCGGCGCCGAAATCCTGATCTGCGAGCATATGACGGGGCTCGGCCATATTCCGGACGAAGGCTTTCGATTCTTCGCGGTGCCACCGAAGGTGCGCGGGATGGGGACATTCCCGGTGCGTGCCTACGCCGCCCTTAGTTGACTGGATCGCGTTCGTCGG
>DATIQO010000136.1:0-9269 GCA_035470745.1 Sphingomicrobium sp.
TCGTCGCGGCAATCGGGAGGTGGCTGGAAATGCAGCAGCGCTAAGCGCTCGCCTTGCCGCACTGCAGCACAACATTTACATCGCCCGTCCATGACCTCGACGAACGATATTCGCCGCTCCTTCCTCGATTATTTCGAGGCCAATGGCCATGCCCGGGTCGCCTCGGCGCCGCTGGTGCCGCACAACGATCCGACGCTGATGTTCGTCAACGCCGGCATGGTTCCGTTCAAGAACGTGTTCACCGGCCTTGAATCGCGCCCCTACTCGAGGGCGACGAGCTCGCAAAAATGCGTCCGGGCCGGCGGCAAGCACAATGATCTCGACAATGTCGGCTACACCGCGCGGCACCATACGTTCTTCGAAATGCTCGGGAATTTCTCGTTTGGCGACTATTTCAAGGACCGCGCGATCGAGCTCGCCTGGAACCTCATCACCAAGGAATGGGGCATCGACCCCGCCAGGCTGACGGCGACGGTGTACCACACCGACGACGAGGCATTCGAGCTGTGGAAGCGCATTTCCGGTCTTCCGGAGAGCCGGATCATCCGCATTCCGACCAAGGATAATTTCTGGGCAATGGGAGATGATGGCCCGTGCGGCCCATGCTCCGAGATTTTCTACGACCATGGCGAGCATCTGGAAGGGGGCCCTCCAGGCAGCCCGAACGAGGACGGCGACCGCTTCGTCGAGATCTGGAACCTCGTCTTCATGCAATATGAGCAGGCGGCCAACGAGATCGTTTCCGAACTGCCGAAGAAGAGCATCGACACCGGCATGGGGCTGGAGCGGGTCGCCGCAGTGCTCCAGGGGGTCCACGACAATTACGACACGGATACGTTCAAGGCGCTCATCCAGGCGAGCGAGGAGCTGACGCGCACCAGGGCCGAGGGCGAGGCGAAGGCCAGCCACCGCGTTATTGCCGACCACCTGCGCGCGAGCGGCTTCCTGGTGGCCGACGGGGTTCTCCCGGCGAACGAGGGCAGGGGCTATGTCCTTCGCCGGATCATGCGGCGCGCAATGCGGCACGCCCACCTCCTGGGGGCCAAGGAACCGCTGATGTGGCGCCTGGTGCCGGCGCTGGTCGCCGAGATGGGCGCGGCTTACCCCGAGCTCGTGCGCGCGCAGCCGCTCATCGAGGCGACGCTCCAGCAGGAGGAGACACGCTTCCGCCAGACGCTTGTGACCGGGCTGCGGCTCTTGGACGAAGCGACCGCGGGGCTTGCCGAGGGCGGCACGCTTTCGGGCGAGACCGCATTCAAGCTCTACGACACCTTTGGTTTCCCGTACGACCTCACCGAGGACGCGCTTCGCGCCCGCGGCCTCTATGTGGACCGCAGCGAATTCGATACCGCGATGGCCGCGCAGAAGGCGGCTGCTCGCGCTGCCTGGAAAGGTTCAGGTGCAAAGGCGAGCGAAGATATCTGGTTCGATCTTGTGGAGGAGTGCGGAGCGACCGAGTTCATCGGCTATTCGGGCGATGAGGGCGAGGGCGTGGTGCTTGCGATGGTCAAGGACGGCAAGCGCGTCGAAAGCGCCGAGCTCGGCCAGACCGTCGAAGTGCTCCTCAACCAGACTCCCTTTTACGGGGAAAGTGGCGGCCAGATCGGCGACACTGGAAAACTTACCACTCTCAAGGGGTTTCAAGGAGACGTTGAGGAAACCTTCAAGCCGCTCGGCAAGCTCCACGTGCTCCGCACCAAGATCATCGCCGGTGAACTGTCGGTCGGCGACACCGTCCACCAGAAGGTCGATTCCGATCGGCGCAACCGCATCCGCGCGAACCATAGCGCGACGCACCTGCTGCACGCGGCGCTCCGCCGGCAGCTCGGAACGCACGTGACTCAGAAGGGCAGCCTCGTTGCGCCTGACTATTTCCGCTTCGATTTCTCCCACCCGAAGGCACTGACCCGCGAGGAGATCGAGGCGGTCGAGGCGGAGGTCAATGCGCAGATCCGCGGCAACGAGACCGTGACGACGCGGCTGATGACGCCCGACGAAGCGATCGCCGCCGGCGCTATGGCGCTGTTTGGCGAAAAGTACGGCGACGAGGTTCGCGTGCTGTCGATGGGCCGCTTGAGCGACAATGATTATTCGGTGGAGCTGTGCGGCGGCACGCATGTGCGTGCGCTCGGCGACATCCAGCTCCTCAAGATCATCTCGGAGAGCGCAGTGTCCGCGGGCGTTCGCCGCATCGAGGCGCTGACGGGCGAGGCTGCCCGCAAGTGGCTCTCGGACCGCGAAGCTAGACTTCGCGAGGCCGCAGCGACGCTCAAAGCCGCTCCCGACGAGGTGCCTGCCCGCGTTGCCTCGCTGGTCGAGGAGCGACGCCGGCTCGAACGCGAGCTCGCCGATGCCAAGAAACAGATCGCGATGGGCGGCGGCGGAGAGAGGTCGGAGGGACCCGCCGCCGAAGAAGTCGCCGGTCACAAGTTTCTTGGCCAGGTCGTTGAAGGCTTTGATCCCAAGGGCTTGCGCGCCGCAGTTGACGAGATGAAGAAGCGGCTCGGCTCGGGCATTGGCGTGCTCGTTGCCGTGAACGAGGGCCGCGCGAGCGTCGCTGTCGGTGTCACCGACGACCTTGCGGGACAGGTGAGCGCAGTCGAGCTGGTGAAGGCCGCGGTTGCAGCGCTGGGCGGGCAGGGCGGCGGCGGACGACCGGACATGGCGCAGGGCGGTGGCCCCGACGGCTCGAAGGCAAAGGAAGCGCTCGGCGCGGTCAGGGACGCGCTTGGGAAGGTGGCGGCTTGATCGATCCAGCATCGCGCGAGCCGGTCACCCTCGACGGGGCCTGCCACTGCGGCGAAGTCCGCTTCACCGTGACGCTTAGCGAGGGCTTCGCATCGGCGCGGCGGTGCAGCTGCTCGATCTGCCGGATGCGGGGCGCGGTGGCAGTGACGTCAACGCCTGATGAATTCCGGATCACCAGGGGCGAACAAAAGCTCGCGACCTATCGGTTCAACACGAAGAGCGCGCAGCATCACTTCTGCTCCGTCTGCGGCATCTACACGCACCATAAGCGGCGCTCGAACCCTGGCCAGCTCGGCGTCAACGTCGCCTGCCTCGAGGGTGTGTCGCCGTTCGATTTTCCCGAGCTGATCGTGTTCGACGGAAACCGCCATCCGGCGGACAATGCCGAGCATCAGACCTATGTCGCTGGCGTGCTTCGCTTCGAGCCTTCTGCCGGCGCCTGAGCATCCCTGAGTCGCCGGCGCCTGAGCCTCGGCTCCTCGTCGAGCTTGGCCTCGGCCATGATTTCGGCGCGCAGCTCGGCGCGCTTCTCGTGGATGGTCGCGATCACCGGGCCCATCGGCAAGCCGATGTCGACGAGCACGGCTTCCGAGAGCTGCAGCGATGATTCGAGGGTTTCCGGGACGGCGTCGGTTACTCCCGACCTGTAGAGCTGGGCGGCGTGGTCCGTATCGCGGGCGCGGGCGATGATCGGCAAGTCCGGAACCCAGCCGCGAACCCGCTTGGCAATGTGCGCGACGAGGACCGGATCGTCCATCGTCAGGACCAATGCCGCGGCGTGCCCGAGGTGCAGCTTGTCGGCGAGCTCCGGGCGCGACACGTCGCCAAAAAGGACGTTGTAGCCCTCGTCACGGGCCTGCCGCACGCAGTCGATGTCGGTGTCGACGGCGAGATAGTAGCGAGCATGGGCGACCAGCATGTCGGCGACCATGCGCCCGACGCGGCCGAAACCGAAGATGACGATGCGTCCCTCTCCTTGTCCTTCGTCGAGCCAGTCGGCCCCTTCGCGATCGACCCTTCGGGCAGCGAGGCGGCCGAGCATCGCAAGCAGCGGCGTGATGGTCAGCCCCATCGCCGTGACCGCCTGCCAGAACGTCGCCGCCTGCGCCGACAACACCCCGCTCGCCGCAGCCGCGGCAATCACGATCAGCGTCGTTTCCGACGGCGATCCCATCAGCAGCCCGGTCTCGGCGGCGACTGAGAGGCGCGACCCGCTGAGGCGAAGGAGCGCGCCGGTCACCAGCGTCTTTGCAGCCAAGACGGCGACGAGCGCACCAAGGAGCTGGGGCCACATCGACGCGATGAGCCGGAGATCGACGCGCATTCCAACGGTGATGAGAAAAACGCCGAGCGCAAGGCCACGGAACGGCGAGGTCATCACCTCGACCTCGCTATGATATTCGGTCTCGGCAATCGCCATTCCCGCGACCAGCGCGCCGAGGATCGGGGAGAGGCCGGCCGCTTCGCTCGCGACGCTCGCGAGGATGACCACGAGGAGGCTGATGGCGAGGAAGATCTCGGGGCTCTTGGTCCTCGCCGCTTGGGCAAAGAGCCGGGGGAGGAGGAGCCGCCCGCCGACCAGCATGACCGCAATGACCGCGACGCCCTTCACCAGGAGCCACGGCAATTGGATGACATTGGCGGAGCTTGCGAGAAGGAGGAGCAGCGGGACCAGCGCAATATCCTCGAACAGCAGCATCGAGAACGCCGCCCGCCCGACCGATGTGCTGGTCCCGGCAATCGGGAGGACGACTCCTGTCGAGGACATGGCGAGCGCAACGCCAAGCACCGCCGCGCTCCACCACGGGGATCCCCCGAGCAATAGTCCCGCCCCGATCAGCAATGCCGAAAGCAGCAGCTCCGCGGCGCCGACCCCGAAGATCGCGCCCCGCATCGCAATCATTCGCCGGAGGCTGAGCTCCAGCCCGATCGCGAACAGGAGAAGGATGATGCCGAACTCGGCGAATGGTTCGATGCTTTGCGTGTCGGTGATCGTCAGTTGACGAAGCCATGGATGCTGCCCGGCAGCGGCGCCAAGCCCGAACGGGCCGACGATCATTCCGACAATGATGAAGCCGATGACCGGCGAGATCTTGAGGCGCGCGAAAGCCGGGATCACCACGCCCGCTGCGCCGAGGATCACCAGCGCATCCTTGAAGCCCTGCCCGCTGAGCCCTGCAGCCATGAGCGGCTTGTGGCAGCGGCTGGCAAGCTTGTCACCAACAGCCGCGGCGGGCAGAGGCTGACGTCATGGCGCCAGATTTTGACCTGATCGTCGTCGGCGGAGGCCCTGCGGGCATGATGGCGGGGCTGCTGTTCGCCCGCGCCGGCTGCAACGTGATGGTGCTTGAAAAGCACGCCGACTTCTTCCGCGATTTCCGCGGCGACACCGTCCACCCGTCGACGATGGAAATCCTCGACGAGCTGGGGATGCTCGGGCGCTTCCTCGCCCGGCCCCACAGCGAGATCAACGGCGCGGAGCTGCGGATGGCAGGCCGCGACTGGAAGATTGGCGACCTTTCACACCTCAACACTCCCGCGCCATTCATCGCGATGATGCCGCAGTGGGACTTCCTCGACTTCCTCCGCGCCGAGGCAAAGGCTTTCCCCGGCTTTCATCTCAGGATGGAGGCACCGGTTGCAAGCTTCGTCGAAGAAGGCGGAAGGATCGTGGGCGTCCGGCTCGACGATGGCGAGGAACTCCGTTCGAACCTGACAATTGCCGCGGACGGGCGGACATCGATCGTTCGCTCGAGCCTGCCGCTGGAGACGCTCGGCGCCCCGATGGACGTGTTCTGGTTCCGTGTCCCCAAGTCGCCAAGCGAGAAAGGAGGGCTTCGCGGCAATGTCGCCCGGTCGCGCCTGCTCGTCATGATCGACCGCAGCGATTACTGGCAGTGCGCCTTTCTCATCCCCAAGGGCGCGGCCGAGGCATATGAAGCCAAGGGGATAGAGGCCATTCGAGCCGAGGTTGCCGACGCTGCGCCCGACCTCGACGTCAGCGCGCTCGACGAGATCGGCGATCTCAAGCTCCTCAGCGTCGCCCTCGACCGGCTGACCTGCTGGCACCGCCCGGGTCTACTTGCCATTGGCGATGCCGCTCACGCCATGTCGCCGATCGGCGGAATCGGCATCAATCTCGCCGTCCAGGACGCGGTCGCCGCGGCCAACATGCTCGCTGCGCCGCTCGCGCTCGGACAAGCGGTCGACCCGCTGCTGCACAAGGTGCAGGACCGGCGACTGTTTCCGACGCGGGTCATCCAGGCCGCGCAGAAGGCAGCCCAGGACAATATCATCGGGCGCCTGCTTCAGCCGGGCGAGCCGATCCGGCGCGCACCGCTCGTCATCCGGCTGCTCGATCGATGGCCGCTGCTGCGGCGGATCCCGGGACGGCTGATTGGTCTAGGCGTCAGGCGCGAGCGGGTTCGCTCTCCCGCGGCGCCCATGCCTTCATTGCCGCCTCGAGGTTCGTCACGATCGCCTCGAAGAACAGCTCGGTCGTAAGCCAAGGCTGCTCCGGACCGACGAGGATCGCGAGATCCTTCGTCATCTTCCCGCTTTCGACCGTCTCGATGCAGACGCGCTCGAGCGTCTCTGCAAAACGCACGACCTCGGGCGTGTCGTCGAACTTTCCGCGATACTTAAGGCCGCCGGTCCAGGCGAAGATCGAGGCAATGGGGTTGGTCGAGGTCGCCTTGCCTTGCTGGTGCATGCGGTAGTGCCGCGTAACGGTGCCATGGGCAGCCTCCGCCTCGACGGTCTTGCCATCGGGGGCCATCAGGACGGAGGTCATGAGGCCAAGCGAGCCGAAGCCCTGCGCGACCTGGTCCGATTGAACGTCGCCGTCGTAATTCTTGCAGGCCCAGACGAACTTGCCGCTCCACTTGAGCGCCGAGGCGACCATGTCGTCGATCAGGCGATGCTGATATTCGATGCCAGCAGCTGCGAACTTCGACTTGTATTCGCTGTCATAAATCTCCTGGAAGATATCCTTAAAGCGGCCGTCATAGGCCTTGAGGATGGTGTTCTTCGTGGAAAGATAGAGGGGCCAGCCGCGGCCCAGGCTGTAGTTGAAGCAGGCATGGGCGAAATCGCGGATGCTCGCGTCGAGGTTGTACATGCCCATGGCGACGCCCGAGCCCGGGAAGTCGAAGACGTCGAATTCGAGCTTGTCGCCATTCTCGCCGACCCAGGTCATCGTCAGCTTGCCCGGTCCCGGCACTTTAAAGTCGGTGGCGCGGTACTGATCGCCAAAGGCGTGACGGCCGACGACGATAGGATCTGTCCAGCCCGGGATAAGCCGGGGCACGTTCGAGATGACAATGGGCTCGCGGAAAATGCAGCCGCCAAGGATGTTCCGGATCGTCCCGTTGGGAGATTTCCACATCTTCTTGAGGCCGAATTCCTGGACGCGCGCTTCGTCGGGCGTAATCGTCGCGCATTTGACCCCGACCCCATGCTCCTTGATCGCAATGGCGGAATCGACCGTGACCTGATCGTCGGTCGCGTCCCGGTTCTCGATCGAAAGATCATAGTAGAGGAGCTCGACGTCGAGATAGGGCTGGATCAGTCGCTCGCGGATCCACTGCCAGATGATGCGGGTCATTTCATCGCCGTCGAGCTCGACGACGGGATTTTTCACCTTGATCTTGGCCATTACGCTTTCCTGCGATTTTTCGGGGTCGGCGGCGCCTTAGGATGGGCGATGAATGGAGGCAACCGCGGCGTTGTGCCGCTGCGATGCGCACTTTAAGGGAAGGCGCATGCCAGCGCTCGACAAGCACGAAACGCCGCTGCCCACGACGACGGTCAAGTGGCGCTTTCCCTCGGTTCACCCGGAAGGCCGCAAGTTCGTCGTCGGAGCGGCGGCGATCACTTTCTTCGCCTTCCTCCTCCATCTCCATTTCATCGACTGGGTGCTGGTCGGCCTCACGATCTGGGTCGCGGCCTTCTTTCGCGACCCGGTGCGAACGACACCCCATGGCGACAAGCTGGTGGTTGCGCCCGCGGACGGCCTGGTGACGATGATCGCCCGCGTGAATGCGCCGCCGGAGCTGCGCGGCGTCGACGGCCTTGGCGAGGGCGATTTCACGCGCGTCTCGATTTTCATGAGCGTGTTCGACGTGCACATCAATCGGGCGCCGATCACCGGGCGGATCCGGCGCATCGCCTATGTTCCAGGCAAGTTCGTCAATGCCGATCTCGACAAGGCAAGCGAGGATAATGAGCGCCAGCACTTCCTCATCGAGGGCGCGGACGGGCTGAAGCTCGGCGTGACCCAGATCGCGGGCCTCGTCGCCCGCAGGATCCTCAGTTTCGTGCGCGAAGGCGACGTGGTCGAAGCCGGGCAGCGCATCGGATTGATCCGTTTCGGCAGCCGCGTGGACGTCTACCTGCCCGCGGGCACGTCGCCGAAGGTCCTCCTCGGTCAGCGCGCAATCGCCGGAGAAACCGTGCTTGCCGAGATTGGCCTCGATGCCACCCTCACGGGCATCAGTCAGTGAACGAAGACGGGGGTCCGCGCCGGATCCCGTTTCGCGGGATGATCCCCAATGCGATCACCGCGATGGCATTGTGCCTGGGTCTCACGGGTGTGCGCTTCGGGCTCGGGGCAGAGTGGGAAAAGGCGCTGGCCTCGATCGTCCTTGCCGGCGTCCTCGACGGAATGGATGGCCGCATCGCGCGTCTCTTGCGCGCGGAAAGCAAGTTTGGAGCCGAGCTTGATTCGCTCTCCGATAATATCGCCTTCGGAACCGCCCCGGCGCTCATCCTTTTCCAGTGGTCGCTCCGCGAAGCGCCCAAGTTCGGATGGACTGCGGCGCTGGCGCTCGCCGTCTGCTGCGCGCTGAGGCTCGCTCGCTTCAACGCGCGTCTCGATGCGGCGGAGCAGCCGCATAAGTCCGCGGGCTTCAACACGGGGGTTCCGGCGCCGGCGGGAGCAGGGCTCGCCTTCGTCCCGGTCTTTCTCTGGCTGGTCACAGGAAACGCCTGGTTCAGGGCGTGGTTCGTCGTCATGCCCTGGGTCTTGTTCATTGCTGGGCTGATGATCTCGAGCCTGCCGACCTACAGCTGGTCGTCCATCAGGGTCCGCCGCGAGTGGCGACTCTACGCGCTTGCTGGAGTAGCGGTCCTTGGCGCTGCATTGCTCACCGCGCCGTGGGCGACCTTGTCGATCCTGGCCTTTTTCTACCTGCTGATGATCCCGCTTGCGCTTGCGAGCTATTCCCGCGTCAAGCGGCGTCGCGCCAGCGCGGCCGCGCGCGCATAGGCTTCTGGACGCGAGAGCGCGTTCTCACCCGGACTGGCACCGAAAGTTGCCGGTAGGCCGGCTTGCCCCTGAGGGCAGCGGCGATCCTGGCGCCGCTTTCCTCAAGAACCGAAACACCCAGAACAACGAGCAGCCACAAAGTGGCGAGGAAGGCGAGGGTGCCCACAGGTGCAATCATCGCATCAAGTCCTTCTTGGGAGCGCCTAACCAACCCGGACCTGTTTTGTTCCGGTTAGGCATGGGCCGCTCAGGT
>DATIQO010000137.1:0-1838 GCA_035470745.1 Sphingomicrobium sp.
GACATGGATGCGCTCGATGCCGATGCGCTTCAGGGAGCTCTCGTCCTTCTCGTCGGTCAGGATCTCAAGCTCACCCTCGCCGACGAGGGGATGATAGAGCTGGCTGATCTGGTAGCCCTGCGGAAGGTCGGCGTAGAAATAATTCTTGCGGTCGAAGCGCGACCATTTGTTGATCTTGGCATCGAGCGCCATGCCGGTGCGCACCGCCTGGCGGATGCACTCGCGGTTAGGCGTTGGGAGCATCCCGGGCATTGCCGCATCGACGAGGCTCACCTGCGTATTTGGCTCGGCGCCGAATGTCGTCGACGCGCCCGAGAAAAGCTTGGCGTTGGAAACGACCTGGGCGTGGACCTCGAGGCCAACGACGACTTCCCATTCTCCGGTTTCGCCGCTGACAAGGTAAGATGACTGACCATTGCTGCTCATGGCGGCCCGCCTAAACCAAGAGGGCGCTCAGTGCATCCCCAAAGATATGCCTTGCGAGCTAGCAGGGAAGGACAGTTACCTTCTCCTAGCATTGCTCATTCGAAGAGGAGCGAGGCGGGGTGTCCACTCCCGCCGCGCAGGTCACCACCACTTATCCGGCCGCGCCGTAAACCCGGCGCGCTGCTCGATCGCAAAGCCGGCATTGAGCACGGTTTGCTCATCCAGCTCGTTGCCAATGAGGTGAAGCCCGAGCGGAAGCCCCTGCCCGTCGAGCCCGCCCGGAACGCTCATTGCCGGCAGGCCTGCAAGGCTCGCCGGTACCGCGAAGACGTCGTTAAGGTACATCGCCAAGGGATCGGTCGTCTCGCCGATCCCGAACGCTGCCGACGGAGCGGTTGGCGTCAGGATAACATCGCACTGCTCGAAGGCCTTGCGGAAGTCCTGCTTGATGAGCGCCCGGACCTTCTGCGCCTTGGTGAAATAGGCATCGTAGAATCCGGCCGAGAGCACATAGGTCCCGATCATGATCCGGCGCTTCACTTCAGCCCCGAAGCCCTCGGCCCGCGTTGCTGAATACATGCCGTTGAGGCCGTCGCTGCCGCTGACCCTCAGTCCATAGCGAACGCCATCATAGCGAGCGAGGTTCGAGGAAGCCTCGGCCGGCGCGATGATGTAATAGGTCGGAAGCGCGTATTTTGTGTGCGGAAGGCTGATCTCGACGGGCGTCGCGCCCGCGTCTTTCAGCCATTCGATGCCCTGGTCCCAAAGCGCGTTTATCTCTTCAGGCACGCCCTCGATCCGATATTCCTTGGGAATGCCGACGCGCTTTCCCTTGAGATCGCTCGACAAGCCAGCTTCCCACCTTGGCACAGGGAGGTCGAGCGAGGTCGAATCCTTGGGATCAAAACTCGCCATCGCCTCGAGCAGGATCGCGCAGTCGCGGACCGTCCTTGCCATGGGCCCGGCCTGGTCGAGCGAGCTTGCAAAGGCGACGATCCCCCACCTCGAGCAGCGCCCGTAGGTCGGCTTGATGCCGCAGATCCCCGCGAACGCCGCGGGCTGACGGATCGAGCCTCCGGTGTCGGTTCCGGTCGCGCCAGGCGCGATCCCGGCCGCAACCGCCGCCGCCGAACCGCCGGACGAACCTCCCGGCGTCAGCCCGACATTGCTGCCCTTGCGGCGCCATGGGCTGATCACCGGCCCATAGGCGCTGGTCTCGTTGGACGAGCCCATCGCGAACTCGTCCATGTTGAGCTTGCCGAGCATGCCGTCGCCTGCCTTGCGAAGGTTCGCGGAGACCGTGCTCTCATAAGGAGGCTTGAACCCCTTGAGGATGCGGCTTCCCGAGGTGGTATCGACCCCGCGCGTTGCGAAGAGATCCTTGATGCCGAGCGGAATGCCCGCGAGCGAAC
>DATIQO010000138.1:0-12619 GCA_035470745.1 Sphingomicrobium sp.
TTTGTTCACGGCGGTTTTCACCGCGGTCGTCGTGAGCGCATTCTGGATCTGGTTCTACAGCATCGTCCCGGAGCCACGGGCGCAGGTCGAGCGCAGCGGAACGATCGTTTCCGTCAAACCCGACAAGTCGGCGCCGGTCGAATTCGCCCAGCAGGTGGTCGTTGGACCCGCGGGCCTTGCGATCCCGGTTGTCGGGGTGAAGGCAAGCGACCTTGTCGACACGTTTGACGCTGCACGAAGCGCAGGACGACGTCATGACGCCATCGACATCATGGCAGCCGAAGGAACGCCGGTGATCGCGGCGGCCGACGGAACCATCGAAAAGCTGTTCTACAGCAACGGGGGCGGGGGCATCACGATCTATGAGCGCTCGGCCGATCCCAAGTGGCAATATTATTACGCCCACCTCTCGGCTTACGCGCCGGGGCTGTCCGAGGGTCAGCAGGTCAGGCGCGGCCAGGTCATTGCCCGGGTCGGGCACACCGGTGACGCAAGCGCGTCCGGCCCGCATCTCCACTTCGCGGTCAACGCCATCGGGCCGGGCCAGCGCTGGTGGCAGGGAACCCCGATCAATCCTTTCCCGATCCTTGGCGGAAGGAAGGGGTGATGATTGCCTGGCTCAATCCCGAGAGGACCGCCGGCGCGCCCTGATCAAAGGTTTCGCCCCGGCGGCATCGATCGCCGCCCAAGGAAACCTCGTGCACCCCTCAGGCGCGCCGGGGATCTCCTTGACCGGCGCCGCGATTTAGCAGCGGCGAGATCTGCGACCTGATGAGGCGCCCGCTAAGATGGGCGTTCACCTGGATATAACCCTCGCGGATCAGCTTGCGCTTGAGCTCGTCGATGGATGTGCATTCGGGTGCGAGCTGGAAGGCGCGCTCAATGACGTTCGTGTCGTCCATCCCCCCATGCTATTTCTGTAACGGCGGCGGAACAATAGCGAAGATTGAATGGAGCTTTTGCAGTTGACGGCTTTTGCTGCCCGCCAAGGCCGCGAGCTCGAGGCAAGCCTGCGCGCGGGCGCCGACTTGCCCGCTTTCGAGCCGCCATCTAAAGGCGCGCCAACTTCTTCTCACCTTCATCACAAGAGATACGACATGAAGATCAGCGGCGTGGACATCCGTCCCGGCAACATCATCGAATATGAAGGCGGCATCTGGCGCGCTGTCAAAATCCAGCACACCCAGCCGGGCAAGGGCGGCGCCTACATGCAGGTCGAGATGAAGAATCTCATCGATGGCCGCAAGACCAACGTCCGCTTCCGCTCGGCCGAGACGGTCGAGCGAGTCCGTCTCGACACGAAGGATTTCCAGTTCCTCTACCACGACGGCGACATGCTCGTGTTCATGGACAAGGACACGTACGACCAGGTCTCTCTTCCCCAGGACCTCCTCGGCGAGGCCGGCGAATTCCTCCAGGATGGCATGGACGTCGTCATGGAGCTCTACAACGAGAAGCCGATCAGTGTTCAGCTGCCGGACCAGGTCGAAGCAACGATCGTCGAGGCCGACGCGGTGGTGAAGGGCCAGACGGCGAGTTCCAGCTACAAGCCCGCACTGCTCGACAATGGGGTGCGCGTGATGGTGCCGCCGCACATCACGAGCGGAACGCGGATCGTCGTCGACGTTTACAATCGCGAGTATGTCCGAAGGGCAGACTAAGACGTTCCTCTCCCGGCCGCGGGAGGGGATCGAACGGAGGGCTCGTTCCTCCAGGGACCGAACAAGCCCTTTCCGGGCCGCGTCGGCGGGCCGGGAAGGAAGAAGGATGCGATGGTAGCCCATTCCGGACTGATCACGGTGATGACGCGCGCTGCTCGAAAGGCGGCGCCGCGGCTGAGACGCGATTTTGGCGAGGTCGAGCAGCTGCAGGTCAGCCGCAAGGGGCCCGCCGACTTCGTCTCGCTGGCCGACCGGCGCTCAGAGCAGACGATCGTCGAGGAGCTTCGCAACGCCCGGCCGGACTGGGGCCTGCTGCTCGAGGAAGGCGGCGAGGTGGAGGGTAATCCAGCCAAGCCGCGCTGGATCGTCGATCCCCTCGACGGAACCACCAACTTCCTCCACGGCGTGCCGCATTTCTCGATATCCATTGCCGTCGAGGATCGCCGCCCCGACGGTCGCGGCGAAATCACGCATGGCCTCATCTACCAGCCCCTCACCGACGAGAGCTTCTGGGCGGAAAAGGGCAGGGGCGCCTGGCTTCACGACGCGCGCCTTCGCGTCTCGGCGCGGCGCGATCTTGCCGACAGCGTCATCGGCACCGGGATCCCGCACTGCGGCCGCGGTGATGCCGCCCGCTGGGCGAAGATCTATACCGCCGTTGGTCCGCACGTTTCGGGGGTTCGACGCTTCGGCTCGGCCGCTCTCGATCTGGCCTGGGTGGCGGCAGGACGCATGGACGGGTTCTGGGAAGACGACCTTGACCTTTGGGACACGGCCGCGGGCGTGCTTCTTGTCAAAGAAGCCGGCGGCTTCGTCACCGACTATCGCGGCTCAGACCGCTCGTTCGAGCGCGGCGAATATCTTGCCGGCTCGGCCGCGATCCATTCGAAATTGCAGAAGCTCGTCGCCGGGGCGCTAAGATAGCGCTCCAGATGGTTGCGAGGCGCAAATCCCTGTCCTAAAGCGCCGCCAAGTTTCTAGCCCCTTGGAGTTTCCCCCTTGGCAAGCGTTGCCGCAGGCTACCTGCCGATCCTTTTGTTTCTGATCATCGCGCTGGGCTTGTCCGCGGCGTTCGTCGTTTTGCCGATGATCGTCGCGCGCTTTACCGGCGCCCATAAGCCCGACCCGCAGAAGCTGAGCGAATATGAGTGCGGCTTTCCGGCGTTCGAAGACGCTCGAGCCGAGTTCGACGTTCGCTTCTACCTCGTTGCGATCCTCTTCATCGTCTTCGATCTTGAGGCGGCGTTCCTCTTTCCCTGGGCGGTCAGTCTCAACTTCACGCGCTGGACGGGCTGGGCTGCAATGATCGTCTTCCTGATCGAGCTTGCCCTTGGTCTTGCCTATGCGTGGAAGAAAGGAGCGCTCGAATGGGAGTGATGCTCCGCGGCCCCGAAGACCGGATGCCGACCGAGGAAGAGCTCGCGAGGATCTCGGGCCTGGTTCCGGGCGAAGTCGACCAGAAGAAGCTCCTCGAAGTGCAGCAGTCGCTGAACGAGAAGGGCTTCATGGTGACGACCGCCGAGGACTTGTTCACCTGGGCGCGCACCGGCTCTTTGTGGTGGATGACCTTCGGCCTTGCCTGCTGCGCGGTCGAGATGATCCACGTCAACATGCCGCGCTATGACCTTGAAAGATTTGGCGCCGCGCCGCGGGCAAGTCCGCGCCAGTCGGACGTCATGATCGTTGCCGGGACGCTCTGCAACAAGATGGCGCCCGCGCTTCGCCGCGTCTACGACCAGATGAGCGAGCCCCGCTACGTCATTTCGATGGGCAGCTGCGCGAACGGCGGCGGCTATTATCACTACAGCTATTCGGTGGTGCGCGGATGCGACCGCATCGTCCCCGTTGATATCTATGTCCCCGGCTGTCCGCCGACTGCCGAGGCACTCCTCTACGGGATTCTCCAGCTGCAGCGGAAGATTCGCCGCGAAGGGACGATCGAGCGCTGATGCCCGACAATTTTGCTCCCCATGTGCCGAAAATGGCCTCGAACGCGGGTGTCCTCGATGCGGCCCGGTCGGTCATCGGCGACGCGCTGATCGACTGCAAGGAGCAGGTCGGCGAGCTCATCCTCACCGTCGTTCGCGATAGCATTGTCGAGGTTTGCCGTGCGCTACGCGATACGCCCGGGCTCGAATATCAGCAGCTGATGGACATTGCAGGCGTCGACTATCCCGAGCGCGCCGAGCGGTTCGACGTCAATTACTGCCTCCTTTCCCTGACCCTCAACCGCCGGGTGATCGTCAAGGTGATGACGGACGAGACGGCGCCCATCCCGAGCGTCACCGGGCTGTGGCCGGTCGCAGGCTGGCTTGAGCGCGAGGTGTTCGACATGTTCGGCGTGCCGTTCGCCGGCAACCCGGACCTTCGCCGGATCCTCACCGATTATGGTTTCGAGGGCCATCCGTTCCGCAAGGACTTCCCGCTGACCGGACATGTCGAAATGCGCTATTCCGAGGCGGAGAAGCGCGTTGTCTACGAGCCGGTCTCGCTGCCGCAGGATTTTCGCACCTTCGATTTCCTGATGCCGTGGCAGGGTCCGGAATATGTCCTCCCGGGCGATGAGAAGGCGCAGCCCGGATCTGCCGGAGCGCCGTCGCCGGCGCCTGCCGGCAGTCCGCCGCAGGATGCGAAGGCCGCTGCCGGGACGCCCAAGACGACCGACACGCCTGCTCAAACCGGCGCCGGCAAGCCAGCCGACGATGCAGCGACGAAGGAAGCGCGCAAGCCGCGCCGGGCAAAGGCGGAGAAGGAAGTCAGCAAGCCGGCCGGCGGGCCCGATCGCAAGCCGGGCCGGCGCAGCAAGCCGAGGACCGGAGGGAGCGCCCGATGAGCGACGTTCGCAGCGACATCGAGACCCGGCCGGGCGGCGGCACTGATGCCGACCCAAGGAAAGTGCGCCGCGTCGAAGTCAGCCTCGGCGCAGGCGGCGAGGGGCGCGAAATCGGCCATCCGCGCGATCCTGGCGACGAGAGCATCAACAACTACACGATCAACTTCGGCCCGCAGCACCCGGCGGCGCACGGCGTTCTTCGCCTCATTCTCGAGCTTGACGGCGAAGTGGTTGAGCGGGTCGACCCGCACATCGGCCTGCTGCATCGCGGCACCGAGAAGCTGATCGAATACAAGACCTACACCCAGGCGATCCCTTACTTCGACCGCCTCGATTATTGCTCGCCGATGTGCATGGAGCACAGCTTCGTCCTCGCGATCGAGAAGCTGCTCGGCCTCGAGATCCCGCTTCGCGCTCAATATATCCGCACGATGATGGCGGAGCTGACCCGCATCAAGAACCACATGCTCAACCTCGGCAGCCATATCATGGACGTGGGCGCGATGACGCCCAACCTCTGGCTGTTCGAGATCCGCGAAGACCTGATGCAGATCTACGAGCATGTCTCGGGCGCGCGCATGCATGCCAATTACTTCCGCGTCGGCGGCGTGCGCGAAGACATCCCGCCCGCGGTGCTCGACAAGATCGGCGAGTTTCTCGACAACCGCCTGCAGCTGTTCGAGGACGCGATCTCGCTCGTTGCCGACAACCGCATCTTCAAGCAGCGCAATGTCGACATTGGCACCGTCCACCGCGACGACGCGATCGCCTGGGGCTTTTCGGGGCCGATGATCCGCGCCTCGGGCATCCCGTGGGACATTCGAAGGGCGCAGCCCTACGAGGTCTACGACCGGATGGAGTTCGATATCCCGGTTGGAACGAACGGCGACTGCTACGACCGCTTCATGGTGCGGGTCGAAGAAGTCCGGCAGAGCTGGAAGATCGCTCGCCAGTGCCTGAAGGAAATGCCGGCCGGGCCGATTGGTGCCGACAGCAAGGTCTTCCCGCCGAGCCGCGCATCGATGAAGACCTCGATGGAGGCCCTCATCCACCACTTCAAGCTCTATACCGAAGGTTACCACGTGCCCGCCGGCGAAGTATATGTCGCGACCGAAAGCCCCAAGGGAGAGCTTGGCGTCTACCTCGTCGCTGACGGGACCAACCGCGCCTATCGCTGCAAGATCCGCCCGACCGGCTTTTCGCATCTCCAGGCCATGGAATTCATGATGAAGGGGCACATGCTCGCGGACACGACCGCGATCCTTTCGGCGATCGATGTCGTGTTCGGGGAGGTCGACCGCTGATGGCCGGCCAAGCTGGAATCCTCGACAACCCCGAGCAGCGCGCCCGCTGGGAAGCGTTTGACTGGACCGACGACAATCGGCGCAAGGCCGCCGAGATCATCGCCCGCTACCCTGAGGGGCGGCAGGTGTCGGCCGTGATCCCGCTGCTCGATCTCGCCCAGCGGCAGGTCGGCGCGGAGACCAACACCCAAGGATGGCTGCCAATCCCGGTGATGGAGTTCATCGCCAGGGAGCTCGACACCAACTACATCCGCGTGCTCGAGGTCGCGACCTTCTACACCATGTTCAACCTCGAACCGGTCGGCCGTTTCCACGTCCAGGTGTGCGGGACGACGCCCTGCATGCTGCGCGGCTCGGACGACGTCCTCGAGGCCTGCTACAAGCGCGGCCTCAAGAAGGGCCAGACGACCGCCGACGGCCTTTTCACGCTGACCGAAGTCGAATGCCTCGGCGCCTGCGCCAACGCGCCGATGGTCCAGATCAACGACGACAATTACGAGGACCTGACCGAAGAAAGCATGGGCCAGGTCCTCGATGCCCTTGCCGCCGGCAAGAAGCCCAAGGTGGGGCCGCAGATCGACCGTCAGACCAGTTGCCCGGAGGGCGGTCCGACGACGCTCAAGAAGATGGCGGAACGCAATTACGATTATCGCCCGCAGTGGACTGCGACGGCGGAGGAGGGGGCACAATGATCGGGATCATCATCGTTGCCATTCTCGCCATCCTGCTGATCGGCGTGCTGCTGAAGATCATCAAGATCGCGGTTATCCTCGCGCTTTGCGTCGGCATCGTGATGTTCGCGCAGAACAAGCTCGGAACGAAGCGGATCCGCTGATGGGATATACCGGACCGCTCTCCGACAAGGACAGGATCTTCACCAATGTCTACGGCTTCCAGGAGCCGTGGCTGAAGGCCGCGCAGCAGCGTGGGGACTGGGACAACACCAAGGGGCTGATGGCGATCGGCCAGGACGCGATCATCGACCAGGTGAAGGCGTCGGGACTTCGCGGGCGCGGCGGGGCTGGCTTCCCGACCGGCATGAAATGGGGCTTCATGCCCAAGGAGCCCAAGCCCGGAAAGCCCAACTTCCTGGTGATCAACGCGGACGAATCCGAGCCTGGTTCGTGCAAGGACCGCGAGATCATCCGCCACGACCCGCACAAGCTGCTGGAAGGAGCGCTGATCGCCGGCTTCGCCATGAGGGCACGCGCCGCCTACATCTACATCCGCGGTGAATTCATCCAGGAATCCCGTGTGTTGGAGCGGGCTGTTGCCGAGGCGTACGAAGCCGGCCTGCTGGGCAAGAATGCCGCCGGCAGCGGCTATGACTTCGACCTTTTCGTTCACCGCGGCGCCGGCGCCTATATTTGCGGCGAAGAGACCGCGATGCTCGAAAGCCTCGAGGGCAAGCAGGGCAAGCCGCGATTGAAGCCGCCATTCCCGGCCGGCGCGGGGCTCTACGGCTGCCCGACCACCGTCAACAATGTCGAATCGATCGCTGTCGTGCCGACGATCCTGCGCCGCGGAGCGCTCTGGTTCGCAAGCATCGGGCGCGAGAAGAACGAAGGCACGAAGCTGTTCCAGCTCTCGGGCCATATCAATACCCCGTGCGTCGTCGAGGAATCGATGGGGATCAGCTTTCGCGAGCTGATCGAGCGCCATGGCGGCGGGATCCGCGGCGGCTGGGACAATCTCCTGGCCGTGATCCCGGGCGGCTCGTCCGTTCCGCTGGTGCCCGCGGCCGAGATCATGGACGCGCCGATGGATTTCGACGGGCTGAAGGCGCTCGGCTCGGGACTTGGCACGGCGGCCGTGATCGTGATGGACAAGTCGACCGACGTCGTCCGCGCGATCAGCCGCATCAGCTATTTCTACAAGCACGAGAGCTGCGGCCAGTGCACGCCGTGCCGCGAGGGCACCGGCTGGATGTGGCGGATGATGGAGCGCCTGCGCGAGGGTGACGCCACGGTCGAGATGATCGACAAGCTCCTCGATGTCACCAAGGAGGTGGAGGGCCATACCATCTGCGCGCTGGGCGATGCCGCCGCCTGGCCGATCCAGGGCCTGATCCGTCACTTCCGTCCGGAGCTCGAGCGCCGAATCGCCGAGCGTGCCGGCCGCCAGATGCTGGAGGCGGCGGAATGAGCCTGCTTTCGCTTGGTATCGCCGCGCTTGCGCCGCCTCGGACCGTCGGGGGCGTTCACATTTCAACGACCGTGATCCTGATCGTCGTCGTGGTTGCCGTGCTCGGCGCCCTTGCGATCTTCGGCTGGCGATCGCCTGACCGTTCGCCCGGCGCCGAGACCAAGGCCGAGCGCGAAAGGATCGAGGACTGATGACCAGCATCATGCTCATCGCCCTCGTGATCATCTTCGCGGTGATCCTCTCGACGCGCCGCGCCCGCCGCGGCGCGCGGGTAACCGAAATCACTCGTACCGTGACGCGTGAAAAGAAGGAGAACGGCGGCGATGCCTAAGGTCACCGTCGACGGCGTCGAGATCGAAGTCCCGCAAGGCGCGACCGTGCTCCAGGCTTGCGAGCTCGCGGGCAAGGAGATCCCGCGCTTTTGCTACCACGAGCGCCTGTCGATCGCCGGCAATTGCCGCATGTGCCTCGTCGAGGTCGCGCCAGGGCCTCCCAAGCCGCAGGCGAGCTGCGCGCTGCCGGCCGCGGACGGCCAGACCATCCGCACCGATACGCCGATGGTGAAGAAGGCGCGCGAGGGGGTGATGGAGTTCCTGCTCATCAACCACCCGCTCGACTGTCCGATCTGCGACCAGGGCGGCGAATGCGACCTGCAGGACCAGGCAATGACCTATGGCCGCAGCTTCTCGCGCTTCGACGAGAACAAGCGGGCCATCGACGACAAATATATGGGCCCGGTCATCAAGACCTCGATGACCCGCTGCATTCAATGCACGCGCTGCATCCGCTTCTCGTCGGAAGTCGCCGGCGTCCCCGAGATCGGCATGCTCTATCGCGGCGAGGACAGCCAGATCACCACCTATCTCGAGCGCACCGTCTCGACCGAGCTTGCCGGAAACCTTGCCGACGTGTGTCCGGTCGGAGCACTTCTTCAAAAGCCGCAGATCTTCGAGATGCGGCCGTGGGAGCTGCGCAAGGTCCCCGGCATCGATGTCATGGACGCGGTGGGCTCCAACATTCGCCTCGACGTCCGCCAGCGCCAGGTGATGCGCGTCCTTCCGCGGATCAACGAGGACGTGAACGAGGAGTGGATCAGCGACAAGACGCGGCACCATGTCGACGCGCTGGTCCGCAACCGGCTGGACCGGCCGTGGATCCGCGACAAGGGCAAGCTGCGCGAGGCGAGCTGGAAGGAGGCGCTGGACCTCTTCGCCAAGCGGCTGAAGAAGGCGGGAAGCAAGGTCGCCGCGGTCGCGGGCGACCTGCTCGATGCCGAAACCATGTTTGCGGCACGAAAGCTGCTGGAGGCGCAGGGAAGCAGCCTTCTCGAAGGTCGCCAGACCGGGCTCACCTACGATACCAGCAGCCTCTCCGCGGTCGCCTTCAATTCGACCATCGCCGGCATCGAGCAGGCCGATGCCGTCCTTCTCATCGGTTCGAACCTGCGCTGGGAAGCGCCGCTGGTCGCAACCCGCGTGCGCAAGGTCGCGCGCAAGGGCGGCAAGCTGTTTGCGATCGGCCCCGAGGTCGATCTCGGGATGAAGACGCAGTGGCTCGGCGACGATCTCAAGCTGCTCGCCAAGTTGCCGCAGGCAGTCGCCGAGGCCTTCGCCAGTGCCGAGCGGCCGGCGGTGATTGTCGGCCCCGGCGCGCTTGCCGCCGGCGGCCTTGGCGCGGCGCTCGCGCTGGTCGGCCCGCTCGGCCTCGTCAAGGACGGCTGGAACGGGTTCAACGTGCTCCATACCTCCGCCTCGCGCATGGCCTCGCTCATCCTTGGCTATGCCCAGCGCGGCGGGATCGCCGACATCGAAGCTGCCGATCCCGAGCTGGTGCTTCTGCTTGGCGCCGACGAGATGCCGGCGGACCGGCTGAAGGGCGCCTACAAGGTCTATATCGGCCACCACGGCGACAATGGCGCGCGCCAGGCGGATCTTGTCCTTCCCGGCGCCGCTTACGCCGAGAAGCACGGCACCTACATCAACACCGAGGGACGCGTGCAGCGGGGCGAAAAGGCCGCGTTCGCGCCGGGCGAGGCGAGGGAGGACTGGGCGATCCTGCGCGCGGTCTCCGAGCTCGCCGGCCGGACCCTTCCGTTCGACAGCTTCGCCCAGCTTCGCGGGCGGATGATCGCGGAATTTCCCCAGCTCGGCCGCGACGGGCTGATCGACCTTCCCTGGTCGCCGCCCAAGCTCGAGGCCAAGGCCGGCGGGCCGATCCGCTATCCGATCAGCGACTTCTTCCTCACCAATGCGATCACCCGCAACAGCCCGACCATGCGGCGCTGTTCCGAGGAGCTCGTTCAGAAGCTTCACTTTGAGGTGGCAGCCGAATGACCCAGTTCTTCGTCAGCCAGGGCATGATCTACGGCTGGGCCTGGTTCCTCGCGACGATCATCGGCATCCTCGTCATCGCGCTGCCGCTGATGCTCGCGGTCGCGATGATTATCTATGCCGAACGCAAGATATGGGCGGCCATGGCGCTTCGCCGCGGTCCAAATGTCGTGGGGCCGTGGGGATTGCTGCAGAGCTTCGCTGACGGGCTGAAGGTCTTCCTCAAGGAGACCATCATCCCGACGAGCGCGAACAAGGGCCTGTTCCTGATCGCTCCGATCATCACCTTCACCGTTGCGCTCATCGTCTGGGCGGTCGTTCCCTTCCAGTCGGGCGTGGTGCTCGCCGACGTCAATGTCGGCTTGCTCTACATTCTCGCCGCAAGCTCGCTTGGGGTTTACGGCGTCATTGTCGCCGGCTGGGCGTCCAACTCCAAATATCCGTTCTTCTCGGCGCTCCGCGCGGCAGCGCAGATGGTGAGCTACGAAGTATCGATCGGCTTCGTCCTCATCTGCGTCGTGCTCTATGCCGGGAGCTTCAACCTCAGCGTGATCGTCGTTCAGCAGAAGGGATTTGGCCTAGGCATCGTCAACGCCTTCGGCTTCAACCTGCTGCTGTTCCCGATGTGGGTGGTCTTCTTCATCAGCTCGATGGCGGAGACTTTCCGGACGCCGTTCGATCTCGTCGAAGCCGAGAGCGAGCTCGTCGCCGGACACCAGACCGAATATTCGTCGATGAGCTTCGCGCTCTTCTGGCTCGGCGAATATGCCAATGTCATCCTGATGTGCGCGCTCAACGCCATCATTTTCTGGGGCGGATGGCTGCCGCCGGTCGACTGGGCGCCGCTCTACCTGGTGCCGGGCATCATCTGGCTGTTCGCCAAGATGCTCTTCTTCTTCTTCTGCTTCGGCTGGGTGAAGGCGACGGTTCCGCGCTACCGCTATGACCAGCTGATGCGGCTCGGCTGGAAGATCTTTCTTCCGCTGTCTTTGGTCTTCGTTGTCCTCGTATCCGGGTGGTTGATGATCACGCGCTTTGGAGCCGGTGCATGAAGCATTGGGTCAAATCATTCACGCTCTGGGAATTCCTAAAGGCGCACGCCCTCACCTTGAAGTATTTCTTCAAGCCCAAGGCGACGATCAACTATCCGTACGAGAAGACGCCGCAGAGCCCGCGCTTTCGCGGCGAGCATGTGCTTCGCCGTTACCCCAACGGCGAGGAGCGCTGCATCGCATGCAAGCTGTGCGAGGCGATCTGCCCGGCGCTTGCGATCACGATCGAGGCCGAGCCGCGCGAGGACGGCAGTCGGCGCACCACGCGCTACGACATCGACATGGTCAAATGCATCTATTGCGGGCTCTGCCAGGAAGCCTGCCCGGTCGATGCCATCGTGGAGGGGCCAAACCTCGAATTCGCGACCGAGACGCGCGAGGAACTTCTCTACGACAAGGCAAAATTGCTCGCCAATGGTGACAAGTGGGAGCAGGCGATCGCCGCGAACCTTGCCGCCGATGCGCCCTACCGATAAGCGCCGCCGCAACAGGGTTCCCACTTGATCGCTTCAATCGCCTTTTACCTATTTGCGACGCTCACCATCGCCAGTGCGCTGGCGGTGATCTTCGCGCGCAACCCCGTCCACAGCGTGCTGTGGCTGATCGTCGCCTTCTTCAACGCGGCGGGGCTGATGCTGCTGGTCGGCGCCGAGTTCATCGCGATGCTGCTGGTGATCGTCTATGTCGGCGCAGTCGCGGTCCTGTTCCTCTTCGTCGTCATGATGCTCGACATCGACTTTGCGACTTTGCGATCCGGGTTCACGCGCAACCTGCCGTTCGGGGTCATCATTGCGCTCGTCCTGCTCGGCGAGATCATCGTCGCTGACCTTGCGCACAATGCGGGGCCCTCGCTTGCGGGCGCGCAAATCCCGGTCGCACGGCAACCCAATATCGTCGCCTTGGGGCAGCTGCTCTACAGCCGCTACCTGTTCGCATTCGAAATCGCCGGACTGATCCTCCTCGTCGCGATGATCGGGGCCATCGTCCTCACCCACCGCAGCCGCGGCGACACGCGCACGCCCAAGGCATCGAAGCAGGTCCGCCGAGTGCCGGGCGACGCCGTCAAGCTGCGCAACCCCGGCGTCGGCGAGGGGATGAAACTATGATCGGCCTCAACGCCTATCTCATTGTCGCTGCCGCCCTCTTCACGATCGGGGTGCTCGGGATCTTCCTTAACCGGCGCAACGTGATCCTCATGTTGATGGCGATCGAGCTCATCCTGCTCGCGGTGAACATCAACCTCGTCGCATTCTCCGCTTATCTCGGCGATCTCACCGGCCAGGTGCTGGCGATG
>DATIQO010000139.1:0-3677 GCA_035470745.1 Sphingomicrobium sp.
GGAATCTCCCGATGGACAAGCCCCTGTTCGAGAGCTTCGTTCGGTTGACGCCTATAGCCGCCTTTACGCGGGTTGCAGCAACTTGTTCCGGCGAAATGCCGGACTTGACCGGCGAAGGTCTGGCGTCTCTTCAGTCGATCAGAGTAGATTCATCTTTTGCCGGACGGGTAGTCGATCTCCATGCCCCGCGTGTTAATTGCCGCGAATAGCACGTGGAATATAAAGAACTTTCGGATGCCGATCATTCGAGAGCTTGTTCGGCAAGGTTACGAAATTGTCACGACCTCTCCCGATCCCGAGGGCATCGAATTAGATGGCTCGAAGCTTCCCCACCGGCAATGCGAAATGCATCGCTCGACGACCAATCCCCTAAGAGACGTCGCTTATATCGCAAAGCTGATGACGATCTTCGCCAAGGAGCGGCCGAGCCTGTTCCTCAGTTTCACGATCAAGCCCAATATCTATGGGGCAACTGTCTGTCGGCTGCGCCGCGTCCCGGCGATTCCAAATGTGAGCGGCCTCGGTACGACTTTTCTTGGCAGCTCCGCATTAAAGCGCATCGTTACAGCGATGTATCGATTTTCCTTTAGAAGTGCTGCGAAGGTTTTCTTCCAGAACAGGGACGATAGCGACCTCTTCATCGAAGCGAGGCTGATCGAGCCGGATCAAGCCCGTATCGTCCCGGGCTCGGGCGTCGACCTTGACCATTTCGCTCCGGCGGCTCTGCCAGTCGCCACGCACTTTCTCATGGTTTCGAGGCTCCTTGGCGACAAGGGCGTGCGCGAATATGTCGCCGCAGCACGGGAGCTGAAGAAGCGGCGGCCCGACGCCAGCTTTTCGCTTATCGGCGAACTCGATTCTGAGAACCCGACGGCAATTTCGAGCAGCGAGGTCGAGGAATGGGCGAGGGAGGGTGTCGTTCGATATCTCGGCTCGAGCGATGATGTGAGGCCCTTCATCGAGGAAGCGAGCGCTGTCGTCCTTCCATCCTATCGTGAAGGGCTTCCCCGAACGCTCCTCGAGGCGGCCGCAATGGCAAGACCGCTCATCGCGGCCGATGTGCCTGGGTGCAGGGAAGTTGTTCGCGAGGGGATCACGGGCTTCCTCTGCAAGCCCAGGGACAAGGTATCCCTGGTAGCGGCGATGGAGCGACATGCTGCCGCTTCCCATGACGAGCGCTCGGCGATGGGAGCTCGCGCAAGAGCCATGGCTGAACAGGAATATCACGAGGGGCTGGTCGTTGCGGCCTATATGGATGCAATCGGGGGCCTTTCGCTGGCTTGATCCAGTTGCAGTGAATGATCCGGTCCGGATCGTTGCTTAGGGTTCACGCAAAGATTAAACGGCCAGTGGTGGTTGCGGCTCAACGAACGAGGCTGCCCCCGTGAAATTCTGGACGCCAGGGATCCCGCTTGTGATCATCGCCGCTCTCATTGGCGGGCCGGCGGAGGCGTCGGCCGGAGAGTTGGCGGCTAGGTCGCGGGGCTCGGTCTCGATCAGCATCACGGTCCCTCCGCATCTTGTCCTCAAGCCGGCAATGCCGGTTGCTGACCCTCGCTCGGGGAAGGAAGCTCAGGGTTTCTGCATCAAGGCCAACGGGCTTGATAATTTCCACCTCGTCGTTCTTGGCTCGGCTTCAATGCAATCGCCGCTGCCGCGACCGGCTGCATCGATGCCGATCGCAATAAGCAATTGCGCGGCGCTTCCCGCCGAGGCTTTGCGGACCAAGCAGGATGTCGCCTTGCCCGTTGCAGCAGGCGGGCCGACCGAAAGTCATCCGCTAACCATTCTCGTCGTTCCCGACTGACCGCTGCATTCCCCGTTTAGCATGCTCCTTCCAAGCGGCGCGGCTGGCACCGCTCCTCCGCGCGTGACGCTCCGTTTGACGAAATTTTAACAGTCCGTCGCCAATCTATCCGAAATGGAGATGGTTAAGGTGGAGTGGACCATGAGATTATTCGTTAAGGGAGCTGCGCTCCTTGGCTGCGCGCTTGCGCTGCCCGGAACGGCGATCGCCGCAACGCAGGGTAGCGTCGGAGCGACGTCCACCGGCACGGTGGGGATTACTGCGACGGTCCCAGGCCGGGTGCAGATCAGCGGTCTGACCGACATTGCGTTCGGCACCGTCGATCCCACCGCGGCGGCGGCCAGCGCGGAAGATGTCTGCGTCTGGAGCAACACCAGCGGCAAGGGCTATTCCGTCACCGCGACCGGCAGCGGCGCGAGCAATGCCTTCACGCTCAGCGATGGGACCAACTTGCTCCCTTATTCGGTTGAGTGGGCGGGAAGCTCCGGCCAGTCTTCGGGAACCGCGCTTTCGAGCGGCTCCGCGCTTGCCGGCCTCGCTTCGACCGCCGCGAGCCCAACCTGTGCGTCCGGGCCAGCGAAAACGGCAAGCCTCATCGTCAAGATGACCGCTGCCAACCTCCAGGCGGCAGTTGCCAGCTCGTACACCGGTACACTGACCCTGGTTGTCGCTCCTCAATGAGGGGGCAGGCGTCGTGGCACGGCATTGCACTTCAGCCGCCAGTGGGGGGCGGAAAGGACATGGCGAGCCACGACGCCTAGTTCTTGCGTGCGCCCTGCTGACGAGCCTGGTGGCGCTTGCCGCCGCCCCGGCTCAAGCGGCGAGTAGCGTACGGATCAGCGGCCTCTCGGACGTCGCTTTTGGGTCAATCTCGAACTTCACGGTGGATGCGGTCTCGTCGCAGAGCGTCTGCCTCTATTCAAAAAGCCCGCCCGCCAACAATTACCGGATCACCGCAAGCGGTTCCGGAGCAGGCGGCGCGTTCCTCTTGAGCTCGGGGACGGCAACGCTGCCGTTCGAAGTGCAGTGGAGCGCTAGCGCGGGGCAAAGCGCGGGAACCCAGCTCCTCGCCAACCAGCCCCTGACAGCGCAGCACAGTTCGGCAAGCACGTCCGTCGACGATTGCAGCAAGGGGCCGGCAAGCACGGCAAGTCTCATCATCGTCCTTCGGTCGGCGGCCGTCTCGGCCGCCAGCAGCGGTACCTATAGCGGTACGCTGACCCTCCTCGTCGCTCCGGAATGAATCGACCAGGCCGTGGCACGATACTTTCCAGCAGTCTGCCTTTCGCTGTTAACCATGTTTGGAACGGCAGCGTCCGCGGCTGACGGCGCAAAGGCGACGAGTTTCGAAAGTGCCGGCCTTCCGGCGGGCTTCTCCGAGCTCGCCCGCGAGCACGAACTGCTCGTCGATATATTCTTCGGCGGCCAAAAGGTCGGAGAGGCGAGGGTGATCGCTCGGCCCGGCTCGGTGAGGTTCAAGGATCCCGAGGCGGTCCTTGCACTCATTCCCAATGTCGCAACTTCGCCCGGGCTCCGAGAGGCGTTGGCCGGCGACCTGCCATCGAACGCCGGTCTTGTCTGTGCCGAGGGAGCAAGAACCGGGTGCGGCGAGCTCTCTCCCCAGGTTGCCGGCATCATCTTCGACGAGGATCATTTCCGCGTCGACCTGTTCGTCAACCGCGCCTTCCTTCGCCTCATTCGCCAGGAGGAGAGTCCCTATCTTCCAGCGCCCACCGCACCGCTTTCGCTGACAAGCGCCACCGGGCTCGCTTTGTCCGGTTCGAACCAGGCCTCGCCGCTTTACAATGTGCAGAACCGCACGGTCATTGGCCTGCGCAATTTCAGGATCCGCTCCGACAGCTCCTATGCC
>DATIQO010000140.1:0-6383 GCA_035470745.1 Sphingomicrobium sp.
GGTCATGCGGTCGATCCACATGACGAGGCCGCCGGTCGAAAGCCCCCCGAGGCAGTTGTAGCGCTCGACCAGCGTCACATCGGCGCCGGCCTTCGCCGCAGCCCACGCCGCCGCGCAACCCGCCGGGCCGCCGCCGATCACCACGACATCGCACTGGTGGTAGACGTCGACCTCGCGCGCCTCCTCGGTGATCGTGCCGCCGCGCCGAGGCGGGGGCAGGGTGTGGCGCGTGCTCTCGAAAATGTCCGAGCCAAGGAAGCGCTCCTCGCTGTGGCCCTTCACTTCCTGCAGCTTGGGCGAGCCGCTATTGCGGCCGTCGTCACTCACCGTCGCATATCCTTCTCACTGGGGTCGTCCGCCCTTCCACACCGAAACGATGCCCTGGTCGGCATCGATCCGGACCCAGTCGCCCGCTTCGATCTGGTCGAGAGGATCGCTGTCGAAGTCCGTCAGGGTGGGAACCCGCATGACCACCGCGCCGAGCGCGGCCTTTGTAGTAGTGATGTTATAAAGCAGGCCGATCGGAGCCTGGCCGGTCAGCCGCGTCGTGTGAAACATCGCCGACCATCCGGACGAGCCCTTGGCGCCAGGAAAGACCAGGATCTTGCCGGCGAAGCTCTGCCCGCGCAGCTCGTGTCGGGTCTCGATGATCTCCCCCTTCATCGGATTGACCCCGCCCCACCCGGAAATCGTCTGGCGCGTCACGAGGGCCTCACCCTCAGTCGTGCCGCCGACCACTTTCCGGCCTCGGATCAGCAGGTCGGGAGCCCTGCTTGCCACGGTCGCCATCAGCTCAGCCTCCCATTCCAGCGGCTCGTGCAGGCTGCGTCGATGCACTCCTGCGTGGTGCCGAACCAACCCTCGATACCCATGATTGCCGGGAGATAATGCGTCTGCTTGGCGCTGTCGAAGGCCGCTACCCTGGTACCGGGCGGCACCGCCTGGCTGATCGCCGAGCAGGTGTCGGTCATCAGCTTGGCGCCCGCGTTCCGGATAATGTCGGCCGAGCCGCTCGCTTCGGCGGTCGCCTTCACGGCGCGGCTGGTGAAGATCCACAGGTCGCTGTTCTCGTGCACCTTGCGCCCTTCGAGCATCCGCGCCGCCTCGGCGAGCTGATCAGCCGAGTAGTGCGGGCAACCGAGCATGACATAGTCCACATCGCGGCTCTCGCCGACGCTGTTGAGCCGCTCGTAGGTTTCGCGCCGCTCGTTGGCGCCATAGGTGAAGCGCTGGCCGCGATTCGCGCCGCCGAAAGCCGCCTCGACGGTGGGCGCCTCGGGCGTGATGCCGGCCATGTGGTACATCTCGACGCCGCCGGATGAAGCAGCAGCCGCGCCGAAGTGCTTATGCTTGATGAGAGCGGCGTCCGAGATGGCCCCGTCGAGCACCGGGATTGCGTCTTCCACCGCACTTCCGGTGAAATAGCCGAGCAGGCCCCATTCGAAGATCGAATCGACCGCCGCCTCCACCTCGATCAGATGTTGACCCTTGCGGAAGTCGTCGGTGTGGAAGCCCCAGTTGGGGATGCGCTTGGCGAGCATCGCCGCGCTGGTCGACTCGCGCCCTTCGCAATTTGTGCGCCCGCCGATGACCGAGTTGCAGAACACGACGGCGCTCGATTCCATCCATGCGCAGTGCTCGCCCATCACCGGTACGTTGCCGGCGAGGTAAGGCGTGCAGGTCTTGAGCACCTGGATTCCGTGTCCGGCGACTTCTCGCTCGTCCGCCTGGAAATTGGCGAATGCCTCTTCAGTCATGCCTTGCTCGCGCCAGAGCTCGGGATCCATGCCGCCCTGGAGGTGGCAGCTGAAGCCGTTGATGCGCGGGACATCTACCACTTCGTCGGAATCCAGGTCGAAACGTGAGAACACCGCGCGATAATCGCCGCCGTCGGCTGCGTAGTATTCCTTGACCCACTTCGGAGAGGAGCCTGGAACGCCAGCGATATTGTCGGTGTAGACAAAGTCTTCCGCACCGAGCGCTTCTCCATAGCGAATCAGCAAGTCCATCGCCTTCGCGACCGCCGGACCCTGCGCGCCATCGCGCATCGCCTTTTCATCATCGCTCAGTCGCATAAGGCGCTACTCCTTTGCCGGCACCAGCACTCCGCCGGTGGACATATCGCGCACGTCATGGCGGAAGGTGTCAAGATAGCCGCTGGCCGGGACGCGGTAGCCCGGGCCATTGCGGCGGCTGAGCTCGTCGGCGGGGACGTCGACGTCGATGCTGCGGTTCTTGACGCTAATGGTGATCGTGTCGCCGTCGCGGATCTTGCCGATCGGGCCGCCGGTTGCGGCTTCGGGGTGGACCTCGGCCACGGTCAGGCCCTTGAGGCACAGGCCTGAGAGCTGGCCGTCGGTGACGAACGCGGTGGTCTTGGCGAGGCCGGCGGCGTCGAGCGCGAACAGGACAAGACTGGCCCCGCCGCCCATCGCCGGGCCGCCCTTGAGGCCCTGGTTACGGCTGACGATCACGTCGCCAGGCTGGACGACGCGGTCCTCGATGGCTTGCATGCACTCTTCCGTGGTTTCAAACACCCGCGCAGGTCCAGTGAACTCCTCAGGCCGTGAGCCGTCGCGGATGCCGAGGCGGACCACGGCAGTTTCGGCAATGCCGCCCCTGAGGATCGCAATCGACGGGCCGGGTCCGATCGGATCGTCCATGGGGCGGATCACCTCGGGGCCGGGAATTTCATAACCTGCGAGATTCTCGCCGAGCGTCTTGCCGGTGCAGGTCAGCGCCGAGGTGTCGATGCGACTTTCGAGGCGTTTGAGCACCGCTCGCGCACCGCCCGCATCCTCGAACTGCTCGATGCGCACCTCGCCCGTCGGGCGCACGGCCGAAAGAACCGGAACGTCGCTCATCTCTTCCCACAGCTTGAACACGTCGAGGCCGTTCTGGGCTTCGATCGCGGTCGCCTGCAGGTGCTTGATCGCGTTGATCGAGCCCGATACCGCGAGAACCGTTGCCACGGCGTTCTTGAACGCGCCCGGCGTCAGGATGTCGCGCGGCTTCAAATCCTCGTTGACCATCTCAACGATCCGCCGCGCCGCTTCGCGAGCATTGTCCTTCATCTTCGTGCTGTTGGCGCGCACCGGGGCGTGGCCGGGCAGCGCCATGCCGAGCGCCTCGACGACCGAATGCATGGTGTTGGCGGTCGCCATTCCCGAGCACACGCCCGGGCCCATGATCGCGTGCTCGGCCATCTCGGCGACAGGGAATTTGGGTTTCGCGCCGAAGCGCTCACCAACCTGGCCGGACCACAGGTCCTCGACGTCGACCGGCTCGCCGTCGATCTCGCCCGCGGGCTGGTAGCCACCAATGACGAGGATCGTCGGGATGTTGAGCCGCGCAGCGGCCATCAGGTGGCCCGGTGGGGTCTTGTCGCAGCTTGTCAGGCAGATCATCCCGTCGAGCAGCGCCGCCTCGACCTGGACCTCGATGTCGTTGGCGATGATGTCGCGCCCGGCGAGGATGTAGCTGCCCTGCTTCGCTGCCCCGGTAATGAAGTCGCTCGGGGCAGCCGTGCGGACCTCGAACGGCACCCCGCCGGCCGCACGGATCTCTTCCTTCACGATCTTCGCGATGCCGTCGAGATGGGCGTAGCAGATCGCCAGCTCGCTCGAACTGTTCACCACCGCGATCTTCGGCTTTTCCATGTCCTCCAGGCTGAGCCCGAGAGCTCGCCAGTTGGCACGGCGGCTGGGGGAATTTGCCGTAAGGCTGCGGAGTGGCATTCGACGCCCTTTCTCAAGAATCCAGTCGTGCAGGATCGGTAGCGGCTCGGGCCGCCTTTCGGCACGGGTTACTGCGAAGGATGAAGTTGGGGAGCCGGAAAGACGTAGGCAACTTTCCGGTTCCCTAACCCCTTAGAAGTTGGATCGGACGCCCAGCTTGAACATGCGACCTACCGGGTTGAACAGGACATTGTTGCCGCTACCGTTCGCACCCGGGAACCGCGGTGGATCCTCATTGAACACATTGTCGACGCCGGCATAGACCTCGAGACCCTTCGTCCAAGCCGACTGCACCCGTACCGTGGCGAGCATGTCCACGAAGATTCTGGATGGCACCGAATTCGTATTCACGCTGTTCGGATTCGCAAACGAGAAGTTCGGGTCACCCGGCTGAACAAAGGTCGGGTAGAAGAAGCCCTTGTTGATCCATCGCACGTGAGTGTTGAACGAGAACATCTCTCCAAGATCGAGCCGCGCACTGGCATCGACGGTCCAGTCGGGAATTCCAGGAGGAGTGCCTCCACGCAGACCGGTCTGGCCCGCGCGGTTGGTCGGACCAACAGAGTCGATCGTAATCAGATCCTTGACGTAATTCGCCAGCACCACGAACGAGAGCCTGTTGTCACCGCCCAGCGGCTGGTTGTAATCCAGCTCGAAATCGATGCCCCGGGTGATCAGCTTGTTTACGTTCTGGACCGTGTCCTGAACATTGACGACGTTATTGTTCGCGTCGCGTGTAATCAACGAACAGCTCAATGCGTCGCCGGCGACACAGCGATTGACGATGTTCTGCTGACCGAGCGTGCTGATCGCATTGTCGATCTTGATGTCGTACCAGTCGGCGGAGGCGCGCAACCTGCCAAGGAAACCCCCTTGAGGCTGCAGGACAACGCCGGCCGTGAATGTATCTGCTTTTTCCGGGCTCAGATTGGGGTTGGAGCCGGTGGTTATCGGCACAATCACCTGGATGCCGCCATTTCCGGTGTCGGTGAGAATGCCGGTGCCGGTCGTCTGAGGCCCGAACAGTTCCGAGACATTTGGCGCGCGAATATCGCGCGACCGCGTGACTCGGAACCGGATGGCGTCAATGGGCGCCCAGACGCCACCGATCTTCCAAGTCGTAGCATCGACCGTGCTGGTCGGATGGAAATCGCTGGAACGCTTGTAATGGGTCCGGCGCACGGCGCCGCTTAGGCTGAGCTCGCGGGTGAACGACAAATCGCGCAGCAGAGGTATCTCAGCTTCACCATAGACCTCGCTCACGGCGATTTGCCCGGAGATGAGCGATCCATTGCCGGTGTTGAAGAAGCCACCTCTTTGAGAAATGAGGTCGGTACCGCCCTTGACGTCGTCGTTGCGATATTCGGCGCCGACCGCGATACCTAGCGGGCCGGCCGGCAAGTCGATGAGGTTGCCCGAGAGGTTTGCGGCGGCCACGTGCTCGTTGGTGACATTGGTCTGGAAACCTTCCCCGGTCACGTAATCCTTGGCTGCTTGGAACGTCGCCCCGTTGGCGTAGCCGAAGGGATCTAGCGGCACGCAAGCGGGATCATCGTTGGCCGTGCTCGCGTCTGCGTTTACGCGGCAGACGGGTTGTCCGTTAAGAGTCGTCGCATCCAGAGCGCGCTGGATGTTTGCGGTGATCGTGTTGTTGGTCAGATCGCTGCGGAAGTTGTTGCGACCGTACTGGTAGTAGAAATCCGCGCTCCAGCTTCCACCGATCTCGTATTTGGCCGACGTAACAATCCTGAAGAGATTGTCCCTCGCGTATATTTGCGCCGGGCCAATGTCGGCGAAACCCTTACCCAACGTGAAGCTGGCCAACCCGCTGTTCGCGAGAATTGTCGGGATATCGAGCGTCGGATCGCTCGATCGAGGGATGAAGGGGTTGTCCGCCTTGATCGTAATGGCGTTGCTGCGATAGGACGCGCTCCGGTGGCGACCCGCGCTTCTGCCGACATTGACGCCAACCTCAAAAGTGAGGTCCGGGGTGGCATCCCAGGTGAGATAGCCCATCGTGCTGTAGCGTTCGGTCGGCGAGACGATGGGAAAGTCGAAATAGGGGTTGTTTTCTGCCGGCCCCCCGCCTTCGCCGCCAGCCATCCAGATCGAGTTCACGAGCGTGCCGAACTGGAAGCGCCTCGGGGTCCCGTCTGAATTGAAAGCGATGCCGTCTATGGGTCTCAGCAGCGGCACATCGCGGCCAACATAGGCGCTGGCCGGCGGCGTGGTGACGCCGTTGAATCTTGCGCTCCACGTGTTGGCATTGGGCAGGATGTTGCTGGCGGGGATGGTCGGGGTTTGGCCCTTCGCGAGCGCATTGCGACCTACGATGATAAGCCCGTTGGCGCACCAGTCGCGGTCGCGGCAAGCGTCGACTCCGCTGGACTTCTCCCATTCGCCACCCAGGACCAGGTGCAGGTTCGAGCCGATCGCCCAACCTCCGACGGCACCGAACTGGCGGGTGAAGTTATCGCCAGCGTCCGAGATGCCGACCTCGCCGTTGACTTTGTAGCCCGTGAACTTCTTGTCGATCAGCAGATTGACCACGCCGGCGACCGCATCCGAGCCGTAAACGGCGGACGCGCCGCCGGTGACGACTTCCGCGCGGGACAGCATGATGGACGGCACCATGTTTGTGTCGAC
>DATIQO010000141.1:0-11267 GCA_035470745.1 Sphingomicrobium sp.
CGGGTCGAGCGCCAGGATCTGGATGAAATGCTCGGCAATCTTGTCGACAATGCCGCCAAATACGGTGGCGGGCGCGTGTTCGTGACCGTCGAGCCGCGCGACAACCAGGTCGATATTGTCGTCGAAGACGACGGCCCCGGGATTCCCGAGGAATTGCGGGGCGAGCTCTTCGCGCGCGGCGCGCGGCTCGACACGACCGGCAAGCCGGGTACCGGTCTTGGGCTCGCAATCGTCCGCGACGTTGCCGAGATCTACGGCGGATCGGTCTCTCTAGAGGAGAGCGACGATCTTGGAGGACTGCTTGCGAGGCTGACGCTGCCAGCCGGTTAGTCCATCGCTGGGGGCCGTTCATTCGTCGAAAACCCTTGCCAAGAAACAATTGCTTGCGGCATTCCCTCGCAGATTCTCCGGAGGGGTGATTAATCCATGAAATTCAAAATCTTGCTCGCGGGCGCGAGCCTGTTTTCATTCGTACTTCCCGCCGCGGCGCAGGCCGCGACGCCAGTCTATGGCGATTGGGGGTACGACCAAGCCGCCATGGACCAGACGGTCAAGCCCGGCGACGACTTCTGGGCGTACGTGAACGGCACCTGGGACAAGAAGACGCAGATCAAGCCGGATCTCAGTTCGGCGGGCCCGTTCATCACCCTTTACGAAAAATCCGAGAAGGATGTGCGCGACATCGTCGAGCAGCTCGCCAACGATCCGAACCGCACCCATCTCGGGCAGCAGATCGGTGATTTCTACGCGAGCTTTGTCGATCAGGATGCGATCGATGCTGCGGGCACCGCACCGCTCAAGACCTATCTCAGCGAGATCGGCGCGGTGAAGACGCGCCCGCAGCTCCTGTCGCTGTTCGTCAAGCCTGGCTTTGCAAGCCCGGTCGACGTTTCCATCGTTCCCGACTTCAAGAATTCGGATCGTTACTCGGCGACCGCCGGGCAGGCGACGCTCGGCCTTCCGAGCCGTGAATATTATCTCAGCGACAGCGCCAAGATGAAGGCTCACCGGGCCGCCTATCGCGACTATATCATCACCATTGAGAAGCTCGCCGGCCTGCCCGGCGGAGCAGCGGCGGCGGACCGTATCATTGCGCTCGAGACCGCCCTGTCCAAGGTGCAGTGGCCCGCCGCGGACCGCCGCGACATCGACAAGATCTACAACCCGATGACGCCCGCGCAGCTGACGAAGCTCGCGCCGCAATTCCAGTGGAGCGCAACCCTCGCCAAGTCGGGGCTCGGCAGCGCGAAGTCGATCATCGTGACCGAGCCGTCGGCCGTTGCCGGCGCCGGCAAGATCTTCGCTTCAACGCCGCTCTCGACCTGGAAGGAGTGGCTCGCATTTCGCTTCGTCTCGGACCACGCCGCCTATCTTCCGAAGTCCTTCGACGATGCGCGCTTCGCTTTCTACTCGAAGGAGCTCAATGGTGTTGAGCAGCAGCGCGAGCGCTGGAAACGCGGCGTCGCGGCAGTGAACGGCGCGCTCGGCGAAGGCGTTGGCGAAGTCTACATCAAAACGCATTTTCCCGAGCAATCCGAGCAGCAGATGAAGGAGCTGATCGGCAACCTCGAGGATGCCTATCGCGACCGCATCACCAACAACAAGTGGATGGACGATGCGACGCGCAAGGCCGCGCTCGAGAAGCTCGCCGCGTTCGAACCGCGCATCGGCCATCCCGTGAAATATATCGACTATTCGCCAATGAAGGTGGTGAAGGGCGACCCGCTGGGGAACTCGCTTCGGGCTGCGGACTTCGACTGGAAGCTGCAGCTGAAGCGCTTCCCCAAGCCGGTCGATCGGACGTTGTGGGAGATGAACCCGCAGACGATCAACGCCTATTATAATCCGTTCGCCAACCAGATTACATTTCCGGCAGCTATCCTGCAGCCGCCTTTCTTCGATCCCAATGCCGACGCGGCCGCCAATTACGGGGCGATCGGCGCAGTGATCGGCCACGAGATGGGTCACGGCTTCGACAATGAGGGCCGCAAGTTCGATCCGAAGGGCAACATGCGCGACTGGTGGAGCGCGGGTGCGGCCAAGTCGTTTACGACAAGGACGGATGCGCTGGTCGCTCAATACGGCAGCTATCACCCGTTCCCGGATCTTGCCCTCAACGGCAAGCTGACACTGGGTGAGAATATCGGCGACCTCTCGGGCGTCGAAGCGGCTTATGCGGCGTACAAGAAGTACACCGCCAAGCACGGCGAGCCGCCGGTGATCGACGGACTGACCGGCGACCAGCGCTTTTTCATCGCCTACGCCCAGGCATGGCAGGAAAAGCAGCGCGAAGATGCTGAGCGTCAGCAAGTCATCACCAACGAGCACAGCCCAGGCAAGTATCGGGTCAATGGCGTCGTGAGAAACGTCGACGCCTGGTACAAAGCCTTCAATGTCCAGCCGGGCGACAAATTGTACCTGCCGCCTGAGCAGCGGGTCCATATCTGGTAACCAACTGAACTAGGTTGTGGGGGAGGTAGTAATGAACGTTCGCAAATTGCTTTTGTTAGCGGGTGCGGCGGTAGCGATTGCCTCTCCCGCAATTTCAGCTCCGAAGCCGGTGTACGGAGACTGGGGCTATGACGCCTCGGCGATGGACAGCGCGGTCAAGCCGGGCGACGATTTCTTCGCCTACGTGAACGGTGCATGGGACAAGCGAACCCCGATCGCGCCCGACCGGACCTTCGCTGGCATCGATTCCGTGCTGAACGACCAGATCGACAAGGACGTCCGATCGATCGTCGAGGACATGGCCAAGGATCCTTCCGGAAATGGCCGCCTCGGCCAGCAGATCGGCGATCTTTACGCCAGCTGGATGGATGAGCAGCGCGTCGAGCAGCTCGGGACTGCCCCCCTCAAGCCGTGGCTTGCAAAGATCGACGCGGCGAAGAGCCGTGCCGACCTTGTCGATCTGTTCGCAATGCCCGGGTTCGAGTCCCCGATCGGGCTCTTCATCATCGCGGACCTCAAGAACCCGACCCGCTACGCTCTATATGCGGCGCAGTCGGGGCTCGGCATGCCCAACCGCGACTATTATCTCCTCAAGGGCGACAAATACGACGCTTATCGAAAGGCCTATCGCGACTATATCATCCAGCTAGAGACCCAGGCAGGGATCACCGATGCCGCCGCCCGGGCCGACCGGATCATCGCGCTCGAAACGAAGATCGCGAAGGTCCACTGGACGCCAGAGGCGAGCCGCGACGTCGACAAGGTCTATAATCCGATGACGCGCGCGCAGCTGCGGGCCTTTGCGCCGCAGCTGCCATGGGATCGCGCCCTTGCGAAGCTCGGCCTCCCGAAGGTCGACAAGGTCGTCATTTCCCAAAAGAGTGCGATCGCCGCCGAGGCAAAGCTGTTCGGCTCGGCTCCCCTGCAGACCTGGAAAGACTGGACTGTCTTCCACTTCATCAGCGCAAACGCGCAGTACCTGCCCAAGGCGTTCGATGACGCCAAGTTCAACTTCTACTCAAAGACCTTGCGCGACGTCCCCGTCCAGCGCGACCGCTGGAAGCGCGGTGTCGACCTCGTCGACGACTCATTGGGCGAGGGCGTCGGCCAGATCTACGTCCAGCGCCATTTTCCGGCCGAGAGCGAACGGCAGATGCACGAGCTGATCGGAAACATCCTCGCTGCACTGAAGGACAAGATCCAGGGCAATAGCTGGATGGATGCCGCGACCAAGAAACGGGCTCTTGAAAAGCTCGCGACCTTCGATCCGCGTATCGGGCACCCGGTCAAATATATCGACTATTCGTCACTCGAGGTGAAACGCGACGACCTCTTCGGCAATGCCCTGCGAGCCGATAAATTCCAGTGGGACCTATTGCTGTCTCGCTTCCCCAAGCCGGTGGATCGGAGGCTGTGGGACATGCTTCCACAGACCAACAACGCTTATTACGATCCTACGCAAAACCAGATCACTTTCCCTGCCGCGATCCTGCATCCGCCTTATTTCGATCCCAATGCCGATGCGGCATCGAACTATGGGAGCATCGGTGCGACGATCGGCCATGAAATCGGTCATGGTTTTGACGACCAGGGCCGCAAATTCGATGCACACGGCAAGCTCACCGATTGGTGGACGCCGAACACGGCAAAGCTCTACACCGGCCACGCCGACAAGCTGGTCGCGCAGTACAACGGGTACGAGCCGATACCGGGCGTCCACATCAAGGGACAGCTGACACTCGGCGAGAACCTCGGTGACCTCGGGGGCTTGGAAGTGGCCTATGCCGCCTATCGCAAATATGTCGCGGAGCATGGAGAGCCGCCCCTGATCGACGGACTGACTGGCGACCAGCGCTTCTTCATCGCTTACGGTTACAGCTGGGAGACCAAGCAGCGCGAAGGCGCACTTCGAGCACAGCTCCTCACCAACGAGCACAGCCCTGCGAAATATCGCGTCAACGGCGTCGTTCGCAATGTCGACGCCTGGTACAAGGCATTCAACGTGCAACCCGGCGACAAGATGTACCTGCCGCCTGAAGAGCGCGTCCACGTATGGTAGGCGGCTAGGAAAACCGGCGCCGCCCGGCTAGGGCGGGCGCCGTGGCCGCAACAATCCATAGCCTTCCAGGAACGCGCGAGCCGTCGCTCGAACCGCTGATTTCGCTCATCGCGAGCGACATGAACGGCGTCAACGCCGTGATCCTCGAACGCATGCAAAGCAAGGTCGCGCTGATCCCCGAGCTGGCGGGACATTTGATCGCCGGTGGCGGCAAGCGCATGCGTCCAATGCTGACGCTCGCGAGTGCCACCCTGCTCGGCTATCCCGGCACTCGTCACCACAAGCTCGCTGCCGCGGTCGAGTTCATCCACACCGCGACTCTGCTGCACGACGATGTCGTCGACGGCTCGGGCATGCGCCGCGGGAAGCGCACCGCCAACCTCATCTGGGGCAACCCGGCAAGCGTGCTTGTCGGAGATTTTCTCTTCAGCAGGGCTTTCGAGCTGATGGTCGAGGACGGAAGCCTCAAAGTGCTGCGCATCCTTAGCCACGCTTCTGCCGTCATCGCTGAAGGCGAAGTCGAGCAGCTGACGGCGCAGCGTCAAATCGACACTGATGAAGACCATTATCTCGAGATCATCAGCGCGAAGACGGCCGCGCTGTTCGCCGCCGCCTGCCGCGTCGCACCCGTGGTTGCCGAAGCAAGCGAGGACTGCGAGCTCGCGCTCGAATGTTACGGCAGGAATCTCGGGATCGCCTTCCAGCTCACCGACGACGTGATCGACTATGCGTCCGATACGGCAACGATGGGCAAGGGTGTTGGTGACGATTTCCGGGACGGCAAGATGACGCTCCCGATCATTCTCGCTTATGCAAGAGGAAGCGAGGCGGACCGCGGCTTCTGGCGTTCGGCGATTTCAGGAGAGCGCGTAAGCGACGAGGATCTCGCCCGTGCGATCGCGCTGCTGAAGGGGACCGACGCTCTTGCCGACACCCTCGAACGCGCCCGCCAATATGCCCGGCGCGCCATCGATGCGCTGGCCATCTTTCCGTCTAGCAAGGCCAAGTCGGCGCTGATCGAAGCCGCTGAATTCGCCGTTGCGCGCGCCTACTGATTCGAAGCCGAAGGTGTCTGGTTGCCACCACCGCCTGCTCACGGCGATCAGGTGAGGAGGAACTTCCGTATGCGTTTGTCCATTGCCGCTGGCCTCGCTGCCGGTCTCGCGTTTCCCGCCGGCGCCGCGACACTCCACCAATTTACCTCGCTCGCCCTCAGCCCCGCAGGCGATCGTGTCGCCGCGCTCGAGAGCGATTCGGCGCCCGATGCACCAGCACTGCCTCACGAGCACATCGTCCTGCGCTCCGCTTCGACGGGACGGACGCTCGTCAGTCTCGATCCATGTGCCGCCTGCAATTACTCCGACCTCACCTTCAGTCCCGGTGGCCGCCTCGCCTTCCTCGCAAGCAGCCAGGGGAAAACGCAGCTGATGGCGGCCGACGGTGCTACTGTCGTCACTCTTGCGACGATCAATGGCATTGCGCAGCAGCCGCGCTTCTCACCTGACGGGAGCAAAATTGCGCTGTTGGTGACGATTGGCGCGCGCAAGCAAGCAGGCGCGACACAGGCAGGCGTTCGGCAGGTAGGGGAAATCGGCGAGGAGAATGACGAGCAGCAGATCGCCCTCGTTCCTGCGGCCGGCGGAGCCTTGAAGCCCATCACTCCCGCCGACCGCTACGTCTACGAATACGACTGGATGCCCGACGGCAGCGGCTTCGTTGCCACGTCTGCTCTGGGCAATGGGGATAACAACTGGTGGATCGCCGAGCTGGACCGGGTCGACGCTTCAAGTGGCGCAGTCACGCGGATTGCGGCTCCAAACCTGCAGATGAATCAGCCGCGCGTCTCCCCGGACGGGAGGTCCGTCGCATTCATCGGCGGGATCATGAGCGACTTCGGCTCGGTCGGGGGCGATGTTTACACGGTGCCGGTCGCCGGCGGCGACCCGGTTGATCGTACAGCCAATTATCGCGGCACGTTCACCTCGCTTCTCTGGAACCGTGGCGGCCTTGTCGCGTCGGCGCTGATTGGCGAGCGCTCAGCGATTGTTCCGTTCGATCGCAGCACTGCGCCTGCGCTGCCGACATGGTCTGCGCCTGTCTCGATTGCCGCTGGAGGCGCGCGGATCGCGGGTTCGGCAAGCGGGAGCATGGTCGCCTTCGTCGAGCAGGATTTCGAGCACCCGCAGGAGATCTACGCGGGGCCGCTCTCGGCGCCGCGCCAGATCACGCATGACAATGACGGCTGGGCGCCACTGGTCAGCGCTCAAAGCCTCACCTGGAAGAGCGGTCCCTACAGCGTGCAAGGATGGCTACTCGCGCCGCGAGGCGGGTTGTCGGGCAAGGCGCCAATGGTCACGAGCGTTCACGGGGGGCCTGCTGCGGCCAATGTCCCAAGCTTCGTATGGCAGGGCACCTATGCCGACCTCGCGCGGGCAGGATATTATTTGTTCCTGCCCAATCCGCGAGGAAGTTATGGCCAAGGCGAGGCATTCACCCGCGCGAACGTCAAGGATTTCGGCGGCGGCGACCTCAAGGACATCCTTGCTGGAGTCGATGCCGCCGAGCGCGCGGCTCCCATCGATGACAGCCGTCTTGGGCTCACGGGATACAGCTATGGCGGATTCATGGCGATGTGGGCCAATACGCAGACCGATCGATTCAAAGCGATCGTCGCGGGCGGCGGCCTATCCGACTGGCTTAGCTATTATGGACTGAACGGGATCGATCAGTGGATGATCCCATATTTCGGCAAGTCTATGTACGACGATCCGGACGCCTATTGGGCGGTGTCGGCGATCCGCACGATCAAGAATGCAAAGACACCAACCCTAATAATTGCCGGCGAGCGCGACATCGAGGTGCCCCCGACGCAATCGATCGAATATTGGCACGCCCTTCGGGCAATGAACGTTCCTGCCAGCCTTGTGATCTACCAGGGCGAGGGTCACGGCATCCGGGACCCGAAGAATGTTCTCGACATGCGGCGGCGCACTGTCGCCTGGTTTGACCGCTATCTGGGGCGCGGCAAGATGAGCCCGCCACGGCAATAGCCAAGCACGAATGCGCCAGAAGCGCTGACATGTCGCTGCCAATCGATGACGTGCTGCCAGAGCTGCTCGCCGCCCTCGAACAGCACAACCGAGCCTTGCTGATCGCCCCGCCAGGTGCCGGCAAGACGACGAAAGTGGCCCCGGCCCTGCTCGACCAGAAATGGTGCACTGGCGAGGTCCTGCTCCTGGTGCCGCGCCGGCTCGCGGCCCGCGCTGCAGCCGAGTTCATGGCATCGGCTCTTGGCGAAAAGCCAGGCGAAGCGATCGGCTATGCGACGCGGCTCGACAGCAAGATCGGCAAGCGTACGCGCGTGATCGCGATGACGCATGGCGTGTTTCTCTCTCGCATCCAGGCCGATCCTGAACTCGCAGGAGTTTCAGCGGTGCTGTTCGACGAAGTGCACGAGCGCAGCCTCGACAACGATCTTGCGCTTGCCCTTGCACTCGATGCTGCAGCGGCATTGAGGACTGACCTTCGCATTGTCGCAATGTCGGCAACGCTCGATGTCGAACGATATGATCGGCTGCTTGATAGTCCTCCAGTGATCGAGAGCCTGGGCAAGAGCTTCCCTCTCGAGATCCGCTATGCCGGCCGCGAACCCGCAGCGCGCATCGAACCCCAGATGGCATCCCTAATCCGGGCAGCATTGATGGAGCATGGAGGTTCGCTTCTCGCGTTCCTCCCCGGTGTTGCAGAAATCGAACGAACGGCAGAATCGCTGGGGCAGCTGCCGGCGGACATCCTCGTCCACAAGCTTCACGGCGGCATCGAGCCCGCCGCGCAGCGCGCCGCGCTTGCGGCGCCGCCGCCGGGAAAGCGCAAGCTCGTGCTGGCGACCAGCATCGCTGAAACAAGTGTCACGCTCGAGGGCGTCCGCATCGTCGTCGACAGCGGCCTTGCCCGGCGCCCGCGCTACGATCGCGGGGCGGGTCTAACCCGGCTCGTTACCGAGCGGGCGAGCAGGGCTGCAATCACGCAGCGCGCTGGCCGTGCCGCGCGCCAGGCGCCGGGCATTGCAATCCGCCTTTGGGAAGAGGCCGCGACACCGTCACTTCCCGCCCATGACCCGCCCGAAATCCTCGAAGCTGATCTTTCCAGCCTGTTTCTGATTTCGTTGCTATGGGGCGAGACCGAGCCGGGCCGCCTGCCGTTCCTCGACGCTCCGCCCGCAGCGGCGATCGACGAAGCGCGCGCGCGCCTGATGAGCCTCGGTGCGATCGATGCCGATGGCCGCGTCACCGATCATGGCCGCAGGATCGCTGCGCTGCCACTGGAGCCACGGCTTGCTCACATGCTGATTGCTGCCAAGGCGCACGGCTTCCTCGGCGCCGCTGCCGACGTCGCGGTCCTCCTTACCGAGCGCGGACTTGGCGGCAATGACGCCGATCTGGAGGTACGCTGGCGCAGGTGGGGCGCCGATCGCTCGTCCCGCGCAGATGCGGCTCGACGGCTGGCCGCAAGCTGGCGAAGCCGAATAGGCAAGAGCGAAGCAGGTGCAGGCCATGACCTCGGCAAAGCCCTTGCGCTTGCCTTTCCCGACCGGCTCGCGCGCCGCCGTGACCAGTCGGGCGAGAAGTGGCAGTCGGTGGGCGGGAGAGGCTTTCGACTTGATCCGGCTTCGCCGCTTGCCCGCAGCGATTGGCTCGCCATCGGTGAAGTCGCGGGCCACGCTTCTGGCGCGCGGATCATTTCAGGAGCGCCGATCGAAGAACGGGACGTATTGGACCTGTTCGCCGAGCGCATCGACACGCGGCACGAGGGAAAGTTCGATCCGGCAAGCGCATCCGTGATGCCGACGCGGAGCCGATTCTTAGGGGCAATCCGGATTTCTGGCGGCCCCGACCCGGCGCCCGACCAGGATGCGATTGAGCGGGCACTGCTCGAAGGGGTTCGGGAGAATGGGCTGGACCTTCTCCCGTGGGATGAACGCGCCCGGCAGATTCGCCAACGCGCCCATTTTGCCAATCGGTTCGACCGCTCCATTCCGTCGCTCGACGACAGCGTGCTGATCGATCGGCTCGAGGAATGGCTTGCGCCCCTGCTGGCTGGGAAGCGGCGGCTTGGGGAAATCTCGCCGGCGGCGCTAGTATCGGCGCTCGACCAGCTTCTTGGCTACGAGGTTTCCCGCAAGCTCGACCGCATCGCACCTGCGACGTTCACGAGCCCCGCGGGAGCTCACCATTCGATCAACTATTCCGCCGAGGTCGGCCCAACGGTAGAAGTCCGCGCGCAAGCGCTGTTCGGGCTGACGCACCATCCGCGGATTGCCGACGGAGCCGTCCCACTGACGCTTGCAATCACTTCCCCGGCGGGACGGCCCATCCAGACGACCAACGACCTGCCAGGCTTCTGGCGCGGCAGTTGGCGCGACGTCGTCAAGGACATGCGCGGCCGCTATCCGAAACATCCCTGGCCCGACGACCCGGCGTCGGCGGCACCGACGCTGAAGACGAAGCGCGCCTCCTAGTGCGGGCCCACCGGAATCATCAGATGTGCATAGGGCGTGCCCGCCCACATCACATAGGGCATGCTCGTGTCGGGTTTCGAGCCGCTCGGATGGCTGGCGAGTATCTCCTTCGAACCAACAACCATCAGGTGCGGACCAGTCTTGACCCAGTTGTTCTTTGCAGTCGGCTTGGTTGCATAGGGGTCGGTATTGCTCGCGTCTGTTCCCCCTCTGAGCATGTACATCAGTCCAACAGCACTCGCCGGCGGGCTCTTGTGGTGTACCCAAGCGTCCACCCATTTCGCAGCGTTGGCATCGAAGCACATTGGATCTGGCCCGGGCGTATCCGGCGCATCCGGCATGCAGGTCCAGCCATTGGTGCCCTTGCGCACTATCGTCATCTTACCCTTCGCATCGACGGTTGCGACGGTGGCATGTCGAGCGACCGAGGCCGGTGCCGCGGATTCGGCGCTGGCGATCGCGCTTGGCGGCGCCGAATTGGCGCCGGGCGCCCCGGCAACGAGAATTGCTCCCCCTACAGCCAGGCCGCGCAGCTTCAACTTAGTCATGAGCCCCTCCTTATGTTCAGGAAGGACGGGCGGCTTATCACAATTTGTCGGTCGCGAACATGAGCTCGGAGCTTGATTCAACCGGCGCTCTTTGCCACCAGCGAGGTTCATGACGATCGCCCGCATCATCGAGCAGGAACGCAAGACCACGCAGTCCGGCAAGGCGAACGCCGGCAAGTGGGTGCTTGAGTTTGAGCGGCAGCAGCCGCTTCGCCCGGACCCGTTGACCGGCTGGAACGGATCTGGCGACACCAATACGCAAGTGAGGATCGCGTTCGGCTCGAAGGACGCGGCGATGGCTTACTGCGACAGGCACGGTCTGCAATACCACATCGTGCCTTCAGCGCCGGTCCATCTTAAGCTGCAGGCCTACGCCGACAACTTCCGATGAAAGCTCGCGCCTCGCACCACTTTTGCAAGGCGCTACCTTCACCAGCTCATCACCATCATCGACGGGTTTGGCTGCGCGCCTGCTGAGGCCTTCTCCAGCCAACAAAGACAGTGGGGTCGATGCGGTTCAGCGCGCGGACTGATGAGAGTGCTGAAAAGAAGAGGTTCGCAGTTCAGCGATGATTTCTTCGACATGTCCGGAGCCATGCCAGTATCGATGCAGGTTGCCGCCACGGGTGAAGAGGAAGACTGCGCCGCTGCTTCGATCCATCTCCTCAGGATGAGCGGTAATGTCGCGAAA
>DATIQO010000142.1:0-20883 GCA_035470745.1 Sphingomicrobium sp.
TTGCCGCTGCTATATCCGACATGAACCTGGTCAAACAGCTCACGCAATCGATCCTCGAAAGCTATACTGCTGTTGTGACTCGCGCGCAGCCCGGGGAAGTGCCGACGCAGACAGGTGCGCTGCCCTGGCGTCTCGCGCCCAAGAACGGCATCGAAGTGCTCCTGGTGACGGGTCGCAAGTCCGGACGCTGGACGATTCCCAAGGGCTGGCCGATGCCCGGCAAGACACTTGCCGAGGCCGCCGCCCAGGAAGCCTTCGAGGAAGCCGGCGTCAGGGGCACCATCAATCCGACCCCGATCGGAACCTTCCGCCATATCAAGCAGCTCAACGTCGTCGGCGATATCGAGGTCGATATCGTCGTCCATCCGATGTGGGTCGACCGCGAGCTCGACAAATGGCCCGAACATGGACAGCGCAAGCGCAAGTGGTTCAAGCCCAAGGAAGCCGCCAAGCGCGTCGATTCGCCCGAGCTTAGCGAGATGATCCGCCAGGCAGTGAAGAAGCCGCTTCGCAATTGAAGGAGCTCCGAATGGGCGCTCGATGATCATTGCGGTCTATAGTGCCAAGGGAGGCGTCGGTAAGACGACGCTCGCGGTCAACCTCGCCTGGGCAAGCTCGGCCCTGTCGAAGCGCCGGACCTTGCTGTGGGATCTCGATCCCCAGGGCGGCGCCTCCTACATCCTGAGGCAGGAGCCGGCCGGCGGCGAGCTTAAGCGGCGGATCCTTGGCAACGATGACCCCGGCCGGCTCATCCGCTCCAGCCAATATCCCAATCTCGACGTCCTTCCCTACGACCGCTCGCTTCGCCATCTCGACCGGCTGTTCCACGAGCTTGGCAAGCGCAGGCGCCTGGCCAAGGTCGCCGCACGCCTCGGCGAGACTTACGACCGGGTCATCATCGACTGCCCGCCGGGGCTTACCGACACCTCCGACCAGATCCTGCGCGCCGCCGATCTTGCCGTGGTGCCCGTCATTCCTGCCGCCCTCTCGCAGCGCGCGCTCGACACGATCAGGGAATATCTCCATCGCAAGAAGGGCCCCAAGGTCGTGCTTGCGCCCGTCTTTTCGATGGTCGACCGGCGCCGCGCAGTCCATTTGCGCGAGCTCGAACATTATCCGGGCTGGCCGGTGATCCCGATGGCGAGCGCCTTTGAGCGCGTCAGCGAAGAGCGTGCGCCGATCGGCGAGCTCCTGCCTCGATACTCGCCTCCGGTCGAGGCCGTGGCGCACCTGTGGCGGCGGATCGAAAAGGCGCTCAAGGTCTGAGCAAAGCCTAGTGCGCGCCCCAGCCTTTGCGCTAGTCGCGCAAGATGCAAAGGCGCCCCGGCAGCTTGAGGAACCTTGGAAGGCGCACCGCCGCGCAGCTTCTTCGGATCGTCCCGGGCTCGAGGGCCCTAAGGCTGAAGCGCGACCTTCGCGACGCTGCCTGGCTCAGCGAAGCCGATGCCGTCATCGTCTCCTACCCCAAGTCGGGGCGAACCTTCGTCAGGGCAATGCTCGCCCGGCTCTACCAGCGCCGCTTCGGCATCGACGAGCGCGCCCTTCTTGAATTTTCGATGCTCCGCAAGGCTGAGCGCCATGTCCCCCGGCTGCTCTTCACCCATGCCGGAGACACGATGCGCGGGCCTGACGAGATCGCGCTCGAGCACTCCGGCTATGCGCACGCAAAGATCGTCCTCATTGCGCGGCACCCGGGAGACATAGCGGTCTCGCGCTATCATCACCTGAAGCACCGGAGCAGCGACAGGAGCCGCCGACAGCTTGCCGAGCAGCCGCTCGAGACGTTTGTCTGGGATCGCCATGGCGGGATTCCCTCGACCGTCGCCTTCCTTAACCAGGTCGCGGCGCTCCCGGGCGTGACGATCCTTCGCTACGAAGACTTCCTGTCAGACCCGGAGCAGGCGCTCCGCAATCTCGCCAAGGCAATCGGCCTCGAGGCTGGCGAGGAGGACATTGCCGACGCCGCCCGGTTCGGAAGCCTCGCCAATCTCAAGCAGCGCGAGCGCGAAGGCTATTTCACCTCTTCGCGCCTGCGCCCGGCGAAGGAGGGAGACGCACGCTCGGGCAAGGTACGAAGCGGCACCAGCGGCGGCTACCGGGCGCAGCTCGGCAAGGCCGCCGCGGCGCGGATCGATGCCTATGTCCGCGAACATCTCGATCCGCGCCTGGGCTATCCGCAATCAGGGCTTTCGTAGCGCGCGGCGGGGCCGCAGGGCCTCGAGGGAAAGGCGCGCCGCTTCGGCCTTGCCGAAGGCGCTGGCGAGGCTGGCGATATCGCGCGCCATGCCGCTTACGTCGCCGCGCTTCACCCTTCGCCACAGCGACAGCCTCAGCGCGTGGGCAAGCCCCGGGCGATAAGCGGCATTGCGCAGGAATTCCTCGTGCCGGCGAACCAGCTCGATATTTGCAGGGATCATATTGTCCTGCGCCGAGATCGCGCTGGCGTCCCAATGTTTCACCCACAGGACCTCGTCGGTCGACGCGCAATTGGCGAAATTCGAGACGCGGATCAGGAAATCGAAATCCTGGAGACGCCGAAGCGTCTCGTCGAACAGCCCGGCCTTCAGCGCTACTTCCCGCCTGACCGTGATCGAGGGCGTCGCCTTCCACAAGAGGCGCGTAAAGAGCGCGGTCCTGAACAGTTCGCGATCGCTGATGACGGGATTCCTGCGCACGGCTTCCCGCTTGCTCGAGCCTGGCGGCTGGATCTTGATGAAGCTGTCGATGAGAAGGTCGAGCCCGGGCCGCCGCTCGAACTCGGCGACCGTGAAGGCGAGCTTGTCCGGAAGGTAGCGATCGTCGCTGTCGAGAAAGGCAATGAGCGGCGAGGAAGCGGTTCTTATGCCCTCGTTTCTTGCGACATTGCCGCCCCGGTTTTCGCCAAGCTCGATGACCTTGATCCGCCGATCGCCAAAGGACCTGGCAAGCGCCGCGCTCGCGTCGGTCGACCCATCGTCGACGACGATCAATTCGAAATCGCCGAATTCCTGCTCGATGACGCTCTCGATCGCCCGTCCCAGTACGTCGGCACGGTTGTGGACCGGCAGGATGACCGAAATCCCGGGCATCAAGGCGCGCTTGCGGCGATCTTTACCGGCGTCCCCCCGCCGCCTGTTGCGGCCATGACGCCCCGCTGCTGCTCCCACCAGCAGCTGAACATGGCGATTGCATAGAGAAGCCGCCCATGATCGGCAGCGCCCCGGCGATGCTCGTCGAACAGCTGCTCGATCCCCTTCGGGTCGAAGACGCCGAGGTCGGCAAGGCGCGAGGAGCGCCATGCCTCGCGCGCAAAATCGTTGAAATCGCCCATGAACCAGTCGGCAAAGGGAAGCTGGAAACCGATCTTGCGCTGGTCGCGCGCGCCTTTGGGAAGCCATGGCTCGACCGCGCGGCGGAGCACATATTTGCCGGTGCCGCCCTTGAGCTTGAGCTCCGTCGGGATCGTCAGCGCCCAGTCGACGAACTGGTGGGAGAGGAATGGAACCCTTGCTTCGAGCGAATGGGCCATGGTCGAGCGATCGAGCCGCTGGCACATGGACGATGGCAGGTGGACGGTGAGGTCGCCGAGCATGAACTGCTGAAGATCCGACATCGGGCGCCGCTCGGCGGGAGGAAAATGATCGCGCGCGCGCTGCTCCAGACTGTCGCGCGAGCGATGGTCGCTGAAGAAACCATCGTCGTAGATCCGCTCGCGCAAGGCGGGGGTCGTGATCGAGACGGCAGCGAAGAAGCGCTCATAGCCATCGCCGAGGCGCGCACCTTCGACGAACTGGCGCGCAAGTTCCCGGCCATAGTTCCATTTGCGCCATGGCAATCTCGGCAAGGCGCCGACGAGCCCGCCCGCGCCGAGGGCGCCGATGAGCGGTCCAAAGCGCGCCATCCGGTCGGCCCAGCGCTGGCGGTTATAGCCAAGAAAGACCTCGTCCCCGCCTTCACCGCAAAGAACGACCTTCACATGCTCGGCTGCAGCGCGCGCGAGATACCAGAGAGGGACCGCCGAGGTTGCGGCGGTCGGCTCATCGAATGCCGCCTGGACCGCCGGAAGCACGTCGGCGGCAGTCTGCGGCTGCATCGGGAGGACGTGATGCTCGATGCCGAGATGCTCGGCGATCCGTGCCGCCGCGTGCGTCTCGTCGCGCGAAGAATTGGGAAAGCCGATCGTGAAGGCCTTGAAGTTCCTGCCCGACGTTCTTGCCATCGCGGCAGCGACCGCCGAGGAGTCGACGCCGCCCGAAAGAAACGCGCCGACCGGGACGTCGGCGAGCATGTGCTTGTCGACCGTTTGCAGCACTCGCCTGCGGGTCTCCTCGACCCACTCTTCCTCGGACAGGCCGGACAGCACATTGATCCGCGGCTCCCAGAAGCGCCTGACGCTCGCCTCTCCCTTCGCGCCGATGTGAAGGACACGGCCGGGCTCGAGCGGTCGCACCTCCTTGAAGATCGTGCGCGGCGCGAGCGTGTGCCCGAAGCAGAAGAAATCATCCATGCCGTCGCCGTCGAGCTCGAAGCGATGATCGGGAAGCGCTCGAAGCGCGTTGATTTCCGAGGCGAAGGCGAGGCCCCCGTTCTGCTCGGTGACGAACAGCGGCTTGATGCCGATCGGGTCGCGGGCAAGCGTCAGCCGCTTCTCGAGACTGTCCCAGATCGCCGCGGCATACATGCCCTCGAGGCGCGGCCACGCATCGTCGCCCCAACGCAGGAACGCGGCAAGGACCGTCTCCGTATCGCTATGGTCGGTCCTGAACGAATAGCTCGCTTCGAGCTCGCGCCGAAGCTCGGGATGGTTGAAGATCTCGCCGTTGAAGATGATCGCATGGCGCCCGTCCGGGCTCGCGATCGGCTGGTGCCCGCCCTCGACGTCGATGATGCTGAGGCGGCGCATGCCAAAGCCAAAGTCGCCGTCGACGAGATAGCCGGCATCGTCGGGACCGCGATGGCGAATGCGGTCGCAGGCCGCGACAATGGCGCCCTTGGGCACCGACCTGCCGCCGCGCCTGAACCAGCCTGCAATTCCGCACATGGTTTTTCTAAGCCTCGCCGCTTAATGGCCACGCTGGGCATGAACGACAAGACCGGCAAACCAATGCGCGTCTGGGCGCTGCTCGGGCCGCACCGGGGCGACAATAACCAGATCATTGCGCTTGCCGAGGCGCTCGGCCTGCCGTTCGAAGTAAAAAGTCTCCACTACAATCAGCTGCGAAGGCTCCAGCCGGCCCTCCTCGGCGCGACGCTCATGAGCGTTGCAGCGGACGCGCGCGCGCAGCTCGAGGGCGAACCGCCCGACCTCACCATTTCGACCGGCCATCGCAGCGTGCCGGTGGTTCGGGCCCTTCGCGAACGGTCGGGCGGAAAGATGCGCGCGGTCCATCTTGGCTATCCGCGCATCTCGCCGGCGCATTTCGACCTCGTCGTGCCGACACCCGAATATCCCGTGCCCGAAGCCTCAAATGTCGTGCGCATTCCATTTGCGCTGAGCCCCTTGCCAGCCAAGCGCGCTGATCCCCTGGAAACCGGCTTCCTCGAGCGCTTCCCCCACCCCCGCCGCCTGTTCGTGCTCGGGGGACCGACCCTTTACTGGGAGCTGCCTCCGCATGAGATGCTTGGAGCGCTTTCGCGGCTCCTTGAGATCAGCGCCGAAAAGGGCGGCAGCGTCCTTGCGATCGGAAGTCCGCGGACGCCCGCCGGCCTCCTCGACGCCGTTCAAGAAACGCTCGATGGCGCTGCTGTGCCAACCTTCATGGCGCCGCGCGAGGGGACGCCTTCCTATCGCTCCATGATCGACGCGGCTGACGAGATCTACGTGACCGCCGACAGCGTCGCGATGGTCGCGGACGCGGTGAACACCCAAAAGCCCGTCGGCATCATCCCGATCGGCAAAAGTCCGCTCGGGCGGGCGGTTATCGGCCTCGCCGATCGGCTTCGCCCGAACAAGCGGCTTTACCCCCGCGACCTCCGCTTCTTCTGGGCGTCGCTGAACGACCACGGCTTTGGCGGGACGATCGATGAGCCCCGCGCCAGCAATCCGCCCGACTTCACGCAGCTGATCGCGGAGCGCGTCAGGCGGCTTTTGAAGCTTCCTCCTGCGCCGGCCAAAGCTCGCCGCGATAACGCTCGATGAGCGCCTCGGAATCGGGGCGGACATGGCCGAGGCGGACTTCCTTCTCGACCTCGGCCCTCGTCACCGCTCCATTGTCGAGCGCATCGGCAAGCAGGGCGAAGAAATAGGCTTCCTGCCTCCGGTCGGGATGGCGCGTGTAGTTGGGCGCCAGCTTCCTTACGATCGGAAGCGCGAAATTGAGCAGTCCCCGCTCCTTGAAGGTGAAATCGATGGGAAGCCCGGTCTTCCACGGCTGCGTTCGCCGCTTCGTGTTGTGAAGGAGCTTGGTGGCCGGCGTAAGATGGTCGAAATCGTTCCACTCGGGTTCGAGCAGGCCGATCGTATCGAGATTTTCGCGCTTGAGGTTGATCCAGTCGAGATAGTCGACCCGGTGCGCCCATAGCGCCTCGAGGTCCTCGGCGAAGCGCCAGTGTTTGAGCCTCGCGCAGTCGAGCAACATGACCGAGGTCGCGAGCGGGTCGGTGATCTTGTCAAAGCCCGGCCGCGGCGTGCACCAGATCGCCTTGCCGTGAAGATCGCGCCGGAACAATTGCGCGACGTCGCCGACCGCAAAAACGTCGGGGTCGGTGACAAGGGCAAGCCCAGCATAGCCAAGGAGGCCGGGAACGGCGAAGCGGACCGGCGTGAACGACTGGAGGTCATCGGGATCCCACTCGCGCACGTGGCCGCCACGAAGAAGCGAGTGGCCGCGCTCCTGGAGCTTGGGAAACTCGCTCGCCTTGACGATGCGAACATCGAACTCATCCGGCGCGGCGCTGTTGCGGCGGAAGCTGTGCGCCGAGACGAGCGCGCCCAGCATCTGCTTGTCGTTGGTATGGATGACAACGGTCGGCTTCATTGCGCATTCTATCTAGGCGGCGATTGAGGCAGCGCAAAGGCGCCTGGGGCGCGCAATCATGATGGACAGCCGCACTCCCGCGGCTAAGGTTTGAGCCCTCAAGCAAGGGGAACATAGTGAGCTTTTCAACCTCCGATTTGCCGGTCGTGACCGAAGCCCGGACCGTTCCCGCCCTTGCAACGCGCTTTTTGCGTCTTTTTGCCGCCGCGGTCCTTTGCGCCTTCGCCTTCCCCGCCGCTGCACAGACGATCGCGCAGGCGCCGAGCGGATCCCGGATTGTCGCCAGCGCCGATTCCCCGTCCCATGTCATCCATGTCGACCTGACGCTCAATACCGAGGGACGCGTCGGCTATATCGTTTCGCGCGAGGGAAAGCCGGTCATCGCCGAGAGCCGGCTTGGCTTCCTCTTCACCGACGCTCCCGAGATGCTCCGCAACTTCACGCCCGCCGCGACATCGACGCGCAGCTTCGACGAGACCTGGGAAGAGCCGTGGGGCGAATATCGAACGATCCGCAACCACTTTAACGAGCTTACCGTCAGCTTTGACGAGACCAGGTGGATGAAGCGGCGGATGACCCTTGTCTTCCGCCTCTTCGACGACGGGATCGGCTTTCGCTACGAGCTGCCGGCAGGTCCGAACTTCACCCACGCGAACATCGCCGACGAGCTCACCGAGTTCAACATCGCGGAGCAAGGCACCGCCTGGTGGGACGAGGCTCTCGAGTGGAACCGCGAGGAATATCTCTATCGCACAACCCCCGTCGAGGAGATCGGCTTTGCGCAGACCCCGCTGACGATCAGGACCAAGAGCGGGCTTCATCTTTCGATCCACGAGGCCGCCCTCGTCGACTATTCCGGGATGGACCTGAGGCGCGTCGCCGACCGCGATCTCAAGGCCACCCTCATGCCCTCCTCGGACGGGCCGAAAGTCAGCCGCGATCTTCCCCTGGCAACGCCGTGGCGCGTCATCATGATCGCCCCCGACGCGCCCGCGCTCTACAAGTCCGCGCAGATCATCCTCAACCTCAACGAGCCCAACAAGCTTGGCGATGTCAGCTGGTTCAAGCCGATGAAATATATCGGCATCTGGTGGGCAATGCACCTCGACAAGGCGACCTGGAATTCGGGGCCAAAGCATGGAGCGACCACCGCCAACGCCAAGCGCTACATCGATTTTGCCGCGAAGAACGGCTTTGGCGGCGTTCTCGTCGAGGGCTGGAACAAGGGCTGGGACGACGTCGGCGACAATGGCTGGTTCGGATGGGGCTGGGACTTCAGCTTCACCCAGCCCTATGCCGATTTCGATCTTCCCGCAGTCGCCGCTTATGCGCGGCAAAAGGGCGTCAGCCTCGTCGGCCACCATGAGACCGCCGGCAATATCGCAAATTACGAAAAGCAGCTCGAACCCGCGCTCGACCTCTACCAGCGGCTTGGGATCCATGCCGTCAAGACCGGCTATGTCGCCGATGCCGACGGCATCCAGGCGCTTGGGCCGGACGGGAAGATCCACTTCGAATGGCACCAGGGCCAGGTGATGGTGAACCACCACATGAAGGTCGTTACCGAGGCCGCCAAGCGGCAGATCGCGGTCGATCCCCACGAGCCGGTGAAGGATACGGGCCTTCGCCGTACCTATCCCAACTGGGTCTCGCGCGAAGGCGAGCGCGGAATGGAATATAATGCCTGGGGCAATCCCAAGAACCCGCCCGAGCACGAGGCCAACCTCGTTTTCACCCGCATGCTCTCGGGGCCGATGGATTTCACGCCGGGCGTCCTCAGCCTCACCGGCAAGGGCAACAGCCAGATACTCTCGACACTCGCAAAGCAGCTCGCGCTCTACATCGTCATCTATTCGCCGATCCAGATGGCCGCCGACCTTCCCGAAAATTACGAGGCCAATCCGCGCACCTTCCAGTTCATCAAGGACGTCGCGGTCGACTGGGACGACACGCGGGTCCTTGCCGGCGAGGTCGGCGACCTTGCCGTCATTGCCCGCAAGGAGCGCGGCACCCCGAACTGGTTCCTCGGCGCCGTCGGCGACGAACAGGAACGGCACTTCGACGTTGCGCTCAGCTTCCTCGATGCAAAGCGGCGCTACCGCGCGGAGATCTACCGCGACGGGGACGATGCGGACTATCGCACCAATCCCCGCTCGATCGTGATCGAGAAGCGGACCGTCACCGCGAGCGACCGGCTGGCGATCCGCATTGCGCCAGGCGGCGGGGCCGCGGTTCGCTTCGTTCCTCTAGATCACTAAATCACCGAGCAGCGCCTTTCCTTCAGTTCCCGGAGCTGAATTCCGGACCCGGAACGACAGCCGGTTCGTCGGCTCAGCTGGCGCATTCGTCGAACCGGCATGCCGCGCCCGAAGCTTTTCTCTACGGCGCCGCGGACATTATGCTGATCCTCGTAAACGCGTCTTCACTTGCATTCCTGGGAAAGAGGCGAATAGGCGCCGCCTCGTGAACCCAACTTTCGTTAAAAGTCGGTCGGCGCTCGCGGCGCTAATCCTTTGCCTGCTGCTTGCCGGCTGCGGGGGCAGCGCGGACAAGGGCCCGGGCTCGCGAGGCGGACGAGGCGGGCGCGATGGACCCGTCACGGTCGGTTACGTCGTCATCCAGCAGGGAAGCGCGCCGCTCGAGCAGCAATTGCCAGGAAGGGTCGCGGCCTTCCAGATCGCCGATGTCCGGCCACAGGTAAACGGCGTCATCCTCAGGCGCCTGTTCCGCGAAGGCTCGGTCGTCCGGCAAGGACAAACACTCTACCAGATCGACCCCAGCATCTATAACGCCCAGGCCGCGCAGGCTTCCGCCAACCTCCAAAGCGCGCGGGCGCAGGCCGAGGCGGCACGCACCCTCGCCGACCGCTATCGACCGCTCGTCGAGCAGCAGGCAATCTCGAAGCAGGATTATACCAACGCGGTCGCGCAGGCCCGCGTCGCCGAAGCCTCCGTCGCCCAGAATGCCGCGAACCTTCGAACGGCGCGGATCACGCAGCGCTACACGCGCGTCCCGGCGCCGATCACCGGCCGCATCGGTCTATCGAACGTGACGGAGGGCGCGCTCGTAACTGCGAACCAGGCAAGCGCGCTCACCACGATCACGCGGCTCGATCCAGTCTATGTCGACATCCAGGAATCGGCCGCCGACCTCCTTGCGCTGCGCCGTGCGCTGAGCCAGGGCGGCGCCGTCCCAACCTCGGCGCAGGTGCGCCTCCTGCTTCCCGACGGAAGCTTCTACGGCTTCACCGGCACGGTCGAGTTCAGCGAGGTCGTGGTCGATCAGACGACCGGAACCGTGACATTGCGGGCGCGCTTTGCAAACCCGCAGTCGATCCTTCTGCCGGGCATGTCGGTAAGTGCGCAGTTCGCGCAGGCCATCGACACCTCGGCCTTCCTCGTACCGCAGCAGGCGATCTCGCGCGATCCGCAGGGCAATGCGAGCCTGTTCGTGGTTGGTCCCGGCAACCGCGCCGTCCAGCGCGTCGTCGTCGCCGACCGCACGCAGGGACCCTATTGGGTCGTGACGCAAGGCCTTGCCGCCGGGGAAAAGGTGATCACGCAGGGAACCGGCAACCTTCGCGACGGAGCCCAGATCAAGCCCGTACCGGCAAGCGCTCCGCAGAAGGTCGAGGCCCCGCCGCCCGGAGCATTGAAGGCCATGCAAAGCCGGCGCGGCGGCTAGCCAATGTCGCGGATCTTCATCGAGCGGCCGATCTTCGCCTGGGTTCTTGCGATCATCATCATGCTCGGCGGCATCGCCGCGATCTTCTCGCTTCCCGTCGCGCAATATCCCGACGTCGCGCCGACCCAGATCAACGTCCGCGCAAGCTATCCGGGCGCTTCCGCCGAAACGCTCGAGAGCAGCGTGACCCAGGTCATCGAACAGACGCTGACGGGGCTCGACGGGCTCCTTTATTTCAGTTCCTCGTCGAGCTCGCGCGGGCAGGTCTCGATCACTGCCGTGTTCAACAAGGGCGTCAATCCCGACATCGCGCAGGTCCAGGTCCAGAACAAGGTCCAGCAGGCGGTCGCGCGCCTTCCGCAGCAGGTCCAGCAACAGGGCGTCACCGTCACCAAGGGTTCGCCCGACTTCCTGATGATCGTCGGCGTCTACGATGCGACCGACAAGACCACCAACGTCGACGTTTCGGACTGGCTTGCAACCAACATCCAGGACGAGTTGTCGCGCATCCCGGGCGTTGGCGACGTCAACGTGTTCGGCTCCCAATATGCGATGCGGATCTGGCTTGATCCGAACAAGCTCCAGAGCCTGCAGCTGATGCCGAACGACGTCATCACCGCGATCCAGAACCAGAACGTCGAGGTCGCCGCCGGTGAGATCGGCGGAATGCCCCAGCCGCAAGGGCAAATGCTGAACGCGACGGTGACGGCCCAGTCGCGCCTGCAGACGCCCGACCAGTTCCGCAACATCATCGTCAAGTCCGATCCCTCGGGTGCTCGGGTGCTCCTTTCGGACGTCGCGCGGGTCGAGCTCGGCGCCGAAAATTATTCGACGACGATCAGGATCAACGGCCACCCCGGCGCCGGCATCGGGGTCTATCTCGAACCCGGCGCCAACGCGCTGACGACCTCCAAGCTCGTCAAGGCCAAGATGACCAAGGTCGAGCCGAGGCTTCCGTCGGGATATCATATCGCTTACGCCAACGACGCGTCGGATTTCATCCGCCTGTCGGTGATCGAGGTCGTGAAGACGCTCGCGGAGGCGATGGTCCTCGTCATCCTCGTGATGTTCGTCTTCCTGCAGAGCTGGCGGGCAACGCTGATCCCGGGGATTGCCATCCCGGTCGTGCTGCTCGGCACGTTCGGCATGCTCTATATCCTCGGCTTCTCGATCAACACGCTGACGCTCTTCGGCCTCGTCCTTGCCGTCGGCCTTCTCGTCGACGATGCCATCGTCGTCGTCGAGAATGTCGAGCGGATCCTTCACGAGCAGCCGGAGCTGACGACCAAGGAAGCAACGATCATCTCGATGCAGCAGATCCAGATGGCGCTCGTCGCCATCGCCCTGGTGCTCTCGGCAGTGTTCCTTCCGATGATCTTCTTCGGCGGCTCGACCGGCGTCATCTATCGCCAGTTCTCGGCAACCATCGTCTCGGCAATGGCATTGTCAGTCCTCCTTGCGATCACCTTCAGCCCGTCGCTTGCCGCCAATGTCCTCAGGCGCAAGCACGCGAGCGTCGAGGAAACCTGGCTCGGCCGCCGGGCGCCGCGCGCTGCCCATGCGATCGAGCGGGGCCGCCAGACGTTCAACGATCGCTTCGAGCGGCTGATCGGCTGGTATGTCGGAAACGTCGGCCGCGTCGTCGAGCGCAAGTGGCTGTTCCTTGGCATCTATATCGCCGTCTGCCTCCTCCTCGTCGTCCTCTACGAGAGGCTTCCGACCGGCTTCATCCCGGCCGAGGACCAGGGCAATGCCATGGTCCAGTTCCAGCTGCCGGCGGGCGCCACCATGGCCCGCTCGCAAGACGTCTCGCGAAGGATCGAGAATTATTTCCTGAACGGCCCCGACAAGAAGAACATCCATACGATCTTCAATGTCGTCGGCGGCGGCCAGGGCGCAGCCGGCCAGAACTCCGGACACATGTACATGAACCTCGCCGCCTTCGGCGACCGCAAGGGCTCGAAGAACAGCGCCGAGGCGGTCACCCAGCGCGCCTCGGCCGCATTCCACGGCCTGCGCGACGCCCAGGTCTTCGCGCTGGTCCCGGGCGCCATCCGCGGCCTCGGTCAGTCCGCCGGCTTCACGATGGAGCTTCAGAACACGAGCGGCATGAGCCGCGAGCAGTTCGCGGCCGCGCGCGACCGGCTCCTTGCTGCCGCCAACGCCGACCCGCTCCTCGCCCAGGTCCGCCTCAGCGAGCTTCCGGACGTCGCCAGTCTCAAGGTCAATATCGACGAGCAGCGCGCGACCTCGCTCGGCCTTAGCCCTTCGGACATCAACACGACGCTCTCGACCGCCTGGGGCGGCCGCTACGTCAACGACTTCATCGACCGCGGACGCGTGAAGCGTGTCTACGTCCAGGCCGACGCGCCCTTCCGCGCATCGCCCGCCAACATCGGTGGCTGGTATGTTCGCAGCAACCAGGGCCAGATGGTGCCCTTCTCCTCCTTCTCGACGAGCAGCTGGACGACGGCGCCGACCAGCCTCGACCGGTTCGAAGGGCTCGCCGCCTACGAGATCAGCGGCCAGGCGGCGCCGGGCAGAAGCTCGGGCCAGGCCATGGCCGAGATCGAGAAGCTTGCCTCGCAGATCCCGGGCGTCGGCGTTGCATGGTCGGGCGCTTCCTACGAGGAACGGATCGCGTCCGGCCAGGCGCCGCTGCTCTATACGGTCTCGCTGATCGTCATCTTCCTCTGCCTCGCGGCGCTCTATGAAAGCTGGTCGATCCCGCTTGCAGTCCTCCTCGTCGTGCCGCTCGGCCTTGTCGGCGCCATCCTGTTCGTCACCCTGCGCGGCCTCCAGAACGACGTCTTCCTCCAGATCGGCCTTCTCACGACGATGGGCCTCACCTCCAAGAACGCGATCCTCATGAACGAGTTCGCCGAGCGTGCCGAGCGGGAGGGCAAACGCATCCTGGATGCAGCAATCGAGGCGGCGCGGATCCGGCTTCGCCCGATCCTGATGACAAGCTTCGCCTTCATCTTCGGCGTCTTCCCGCTCGCGGTTGCGACCGGTCCCGGCGCCAACGGGCGGATCGCGATCGGGACTGCGGTGATCGGCGGCATGATGACCGCAACCATCCTTGCGGTCTTCTACATCCCGCTCTTCTACGTGCTGGTCCGCCGCGGCGTTCGCGACGGCATCGTCATCATCCGCGACCATATCCGCAGCCGGCGCGGAGCGCAGGCATGAGACGGGCCATCGCGCTCCTCGCGCTTCTCTCGAGCGCCTGCACGACGATGGAGCCCAGGCTCGCCCAGCCGGTCCCGGCGATACCGGCGTCGTGGCCCGCCGGCGATGCCGCGCTGAGGCAATCGGAAGCGGGACTTCCCGCAGTCACCTACCGCGACGTCTTTCGCGACGGCCGCCTCCAGACTTTGATCGGAGAGGCGCTGGTCAACAACCGCGACCTCATGGCCGCCGCTGCCAACATCCAGGCAGCGCTCGAGCGCTACAACATCCAGCGCGCGCAGCAGCTTCCGCAAGTGGATGCGAGCGCCGGGCTCAGCCTGACCGGCGAGCGTGGCAGCTCGAACTCGGGCAGCGGGAGTGGATCGGGGTCCGGAAGCGGCTCGGGCGGAGGCGGCGTCAACGCCAATTATTCGGCGGGCGTCAGCGTCCCGAGCTTCGAGATCGACCTCTTCGGGAGGCTCCGATCGCTGACCCATGCGCAGTTCGAGCAATATCTTGCGACCGAGGCGGGCGCGCGCTCGACACGTCTCACCCTCGTCGGCGACGTCGCCAACGCATGGCTCGACTATGCAACGGATTCGAGCCTGCTCCTCGTTGCAACCGCAACGCTCAAGAGCGCCCAGGAAAGCGTTCGCATCACGCGCGTCAGGCTCGAAGGCGGCGTCGCGCCCCGGCTCGACCTCGACCAGGCGCAGCTGATCCTGACCCAGGCCCAGGCCGATGTCGCGCAGCAGCAGACTGCGCTTGCCCAGGACGTCGATGCGCTGCAGCTCCTCGTCGGCGCGCCGGTCCCGCCGTCGCTACTCCCCAAGTCGATCGATGATGCGCTGCCGCACATGGCCGAGCTCCCGGCCGGCCTTGATTCCTCCATCCTCCTGCGCCGCCCCGACGTGCTCCAGGCCGAATATCAACTGCGAGCGGCCAACGCGAACATCGGCGCCGCCCGCGCCGAGCTGTTCCCGAGGATCACGCTCACCGGCCTCCTCGGCTTTGCGAGCAGCTCGCTTCTCAAGCTGGTCTCCGGCGGCGCCTTTGGCTGGAGCGTCGGCTCGAACGCCAGCTACACGATCTTCCAGGCGGGAGCCGGACATGCGAACGTCCGGCTGACCGAGGCCGAGCGCAATGCCGCGCTCGCCACCTATCAGCACGCCGTGCAGATCGCCTTCCGCGACGTCTCAAACGCCCTCGCCCGCCGAGCAACGATGGACCAGCAGCTTGCCGCCGCGCAGGGGCAGGAAGCTGCCGCCGCCGACAATTACATCCTGACCGAGGCTCGCTACCGCGCGGGCGTCGACCCGTTCCTCAACGTGCTCGTTGCGCAGCGCTCCTACTACACCGCACAAAATTCGCTGGTGCAGACCAAGGCCACCGCCGGCCGCAACCGCGTCGCTCTCTATCAATCGCTCGGCGGCGATCCATCAATCGAAACCGCGCCGCTATGCGGCCTCGACTATGTCAGTAACGAGGGCAATGCGACGCTCGTGACCGACTGCGCGAAGGCAAGCTGAGGAAGGCCGTTCGAGCGAGGAGCGTGACTTCAGGCGAGCAGCGCAAGAAGCGCAAAGCTCGCCAGCCAATGCTCGCCCATATAGTCGCCGGCAATATGCGGGAGCGCGGCCGCGAGATGGACGCTTGCGGCATTAGCGGCGATCCCCTGCTCCTCGGCGGGAAGCAGCGGCGCGAGGCTTCGCCAGCACCAGGCCCGGCTGAGGTTCAGCCCGTCGAGGTGGGCGATCTTGCCATCGCTCCGGTCGCTGACGATCGCGGGGGTAAACAGGGTCTCGGGCCGATGTGATCGGATGCGCGGCAGGAACTCCTTGAACCAGCCGACAAAGTATGACGGATGCGCCCGCGCCATGCACAGGGCCTCGATCAGCGCCGAGGACAGGAACTCGTCGCCGCCAGGCTCCCACGCCTGGCAATCGCGGTCGGTACCGAACCAGTGGCGCGAGCGATCGCGGATCTGCTCGGCAAGCCCTGCATCGAACCTGTCGGCCCATTCGAGCGACAGGACGAGCGCGAAGGCGGTGTTGAAATGCGTGCCGACCCTGATCGGGTAGGTCATGACCTCGAGATAGTCGCGCAGCCTCCTTGCGAACGCCAGGGCGAGCGGCTCGAGCGCGGCGCCCCATCCATTCTCGTGGCGCGTCGCTTCGAGGTGGAGGTAGAGCAGCCACGCCCAGCCGTAGGGACGCTCGAACCCGCGGCTCAGCGGCCGCTCGAGATAGGCGCACTCGCCGCTCACTTTCTCGTTCGTGAAGCTGTCGCTGGCAAGATCAGCGATCGCTTCCGCCTCGGGGATGTCGATGAACAAGCGGCGCAAGGTCAGCAGCGTCCACCAGCCATGGACACAGCTATGCCAGTCGAAGCTCCCGTAGAAGATCGGGTGAAGAGCGCGCGGTCCAAGCGCATCCGCGTCGCCGAGGAGCACATGGTCGAGCTTGTGGGGATATTCCTTCCTGACATGGCCGAGCGCGATGCGGGCCATGTGCGAGGCAAGTTCAGCGTGAAGCGTGGTCAAGGACGGAACCCCGCGAAATAGAGGATGAGGATATTGGCGATAAGCAGCAAGATGGCCGTCGGTACCTGCGCCTTGATCACAGCATATTGGCTTTTGAGCTCGAGCAGCGCGGCCGGCACGATGTTGAAGTTGGCGGCCATCGGGGTCATCAGCGTTCCGCAGAAGCCCGACAGCATTCCGACTGCCCCGATCACCGCGGGATTGCCAGCGTCCTGGTGGACGAGGATCGGCACCCCGATCGCCGCCGCCATCACCGGGAACGCGGCAAATGCATTGCCCATGATCATGGTGAAAGCGACCATCCCGAGCGCGTAGAGGAGGACCGCCAGGAAGATGCTCCCGTGCGGGATCACCAGACTTGCGAGCGCGCCGATCGTTGTCCCGACGCCGGCGGCCGCGAACACTGCCCCGAGCGATGCCAGCATTTGCGGTAGGACGAGCGCCCATCCGATCGCATCGGCAAGCCGGCTTCCCTCGTCGACGATCGCAAGCGGCGCCGGGCGCAGCCACGCATAGGAGGCGATGATCGCGATGATCACGCCAAGGCCCAGCAGCACGAGCGTAACCGACTTCGCCTCGATGAGGCCGACGTCCTTGAGCGGCGTATAGGTGAAGAGGAGCGTGCCGATGAAGGCGGTGAAGGGAATGATGAGAGCGGGAATGAAGAGCCTGCTTCCAAAGCGGACCGAATAACGCTCCCGCTCCTCGTCGCTCGTTGACCTTACCTCGCCCCTGCCAAGAAGATGAGCGCCGGCAAGCGCAACGAGCGCAAGCACGAGGATCCCGTTGCCGATGTCGCCAAGCAGGTCGCCGAACCAGAAACTCACCGCGAGCAAGGCCCAGAACAGGCTGTTGCCCCACCGCTTCGGATTGGCGCTGCCCCGTGCGCTGCCAAGCGCGAAACTCGCAAAGACGGCGCCCGCGAAGACGTAAAGCCAGTGGACGCCGATCATTGGCGGCGCCTCAGCTTGCGGTCGAGCAGCAAGAGCCGCGTTCCATGGATGAGGAAAGCGCAGATCGCGCTCGGAATTGCCCACACCGACAGCTGGAAGGGCGTCAGCTCGATCCCGAACGCCGCGAGCGCTCCCTGGATGAGGAGGATCGAGGACACCGCAAGGAAAATGTCCTCGCCAAAGAAGAGCCCAATATTGTCGGTTGCGGCCGACATCGCCTGCACCTCCTCGGCGCGATCCTCGTCCAAGGGACCATGTTCCTTCTCCGCCGCCGCGAGCGCCATCGGCGCGATGAGCGGCCGAACCGTCTGCGCCTGCCCTGCGACCGAGGTCAGACCGAGCGCCGCGAAGATCTGCCGGAATCCAAGATAGAGGAGCAGCAAGCGGCCCGCCGTCGCCTTCTTCATCCTCCTGATCAGCGCCCTCGCCTGCTGCTGCAAGCCATAGCGCTCGAGGAGGCCGATGACCGGAAGGACGATGTAGATCATCGAGACGTTGCGGTTCTGGTTGAAGCCGTGGCCAAGGGCGGCGAGCACCTTGAGGAAGGACATTTTGCCAAGCAGGCCCGTCGCGATCGCGGCCACCGCCACGACCAGCAGCGGATTGAACCTCAGCGCAAAACCAAGGACAACGAGCGCGATCCCGAGGAGCGGCCAATAGTCGATCAATCGCGCCTCCTTCCAAAGCCGCCGCCACCCGGGGTCTCGATGACGAAGCGGTCGCCAGGCTTGACCTCGGCCGATGCAGTCGCGCTCAGCATCTCGACCGTGCCGTCGCTGCGCTCGACCCAGTTGCGCCCGGGCTGCGCGTCCGCCCCGCCCGCGATCCCGCGCGGCGGCACCCGCCGGCGGTTGGCAAGGATGTTGGCGCGCATCGGCTCGAGGAAGGTGACGGCGCGGATCACGCCGTCTCCGCCCTTATGTGCCCCCGCGCCGCCTGAGGCGCGGCGGATCGCGAACTGGTCGAGCCGCACCGGCAGCCGGCTTTCGAGGATCTCGGGATCGGTCAGGCGGCTGTTGGTCATGTGCGTCTGGACCGCGCTGGTGCCGTCATGATCAGGACCCGCGCCCGACCCGCCCGCGATCGTCTCATAATATTGGTAGCGCTCGTTGCCGAAGGTGAAATTGTTCATCGTACCCTGGCTCGGCGCGAGCTTGCCCGTCGCCGCGAACAAGACATCGGTCACCACCTGGCTGGTCTCGACATTGCCGGCAACGACCGCGGCCGGAAAACGGGGCTTCAGCATGCAGGCGTCCGGCACCACCAGCTCGATCGGCCGCAGGCACCCGTCGTTCATCGGGATCGCATCGTCGATGAGCGTGCGAACGACGTAGAGCGAGGCTGCGCGAACGATCGAATAAGGCGCGTTGAAATTATCCGGCAGCTGCCCGCTCGTGCCGGTGAAATCGAAGGTCGCGCGGCGCGCCTGCTTGTCGATCCTGATCTTGGCGCGGACATGCGCGCCATTGTCCATCTCATAGTCGAAGCCGCCGTCGTCGAGCCGCTCGAGCAGGCGCCGCACGGATTCCTCGGCGTTCGCAAGGACGTGGCGCATGTAGGCGGCGACGACCTCGCGGCCATAGTCGCGCGCCGTCTGCGCAAGGACCTCCCCGCCCCGAACGCACGCCGCGAGCTGCGCCTTCAAATCGGACATGTTGCGCTCTGGCCTGCGCGCCGGCCATTTCGTCGAGGCGAGAAGGCCGCGCATCTCCGCTTCGCGCAGGCGCCCCTCGTCGACGAGCAGGAAATTGTCGATGAGGACCCCTTCCTCCTCGATGGAGCGGCTTTCAGGCGGCATCGAGCCAGGGGCAATTCCGCCGATGTCGGCGTGATGCCCGCGCGCGGCGACGAAGGCTGACGGCGCTTCCTCGTCGCCATAGAAGACCGGCACGATGACGGTGATGTCGGGAAGATGCGTGCCGCCCCGATATGGGTCATTGAGCACATAGGCATCCCCGCGCCTGATGCCGCGTCCGTCGCTTCCACTTCCGCGCGTCTCGATTATGCGGCGGATGCTTTCGCCCATCGAGCCGAGATGGACGGGAATATGAGGCGCATTGGCGATGAGCGCCCCTTCCTGGTCAAAGATCGCGCAGGAAAAATCGAGCCGCTCCTTGATGTTGACGCTCGTCGCCGTCGACTGCAGCACCAGCCCCATTTCCTCGGCAATCGCCATGAAGAGGTTGTTGAAGATCTCGAGCTGCACGGGATCGACATCGGTCCCGATCGCCTTTGCGCGCTCGAGCGCGGCGACGCGAACGAGGATGAGCGTTCCCTCGCCCGCCCGCTCGGCGCGCCAGCCAGGCTCGACGACGATCGTCGACGTTGGCTCGAAGATGAGGCCCGGGCCCTCGACGATCTCCAATGGCGCCGCCGGAGCCACTGGAAAATCTGCGTTCGTTCGCGCGACTGCTTCGACCACCAGCGCGTCGACGATCAGCTCTTCGTCATCCTCGACATAGCCAAACCGTCTCTTGTGGATCTCAGCAAATGCAGTCCGCATCTCAGCTACGCTCGCGAGAGCGACCTCGATCGTGGTGTCGCTTCCGGGCGTCCGCAGCCGCGCCCGCCGGTCGAGCTCGATGCGGGCATGGTGGAGGCCCTGGCTGACGAGCGCGCCGCAGGCGCGCTCCTCGAGCTTCGCGAGCTCGGCCGAGAAATCCTCGCCCAGCGGCCGCAGCACGCTTGCGTCGCGCGTTGCCTTGACGTCGGCGATACCGATCCCGAAAGCCGAGAGCACCCCGGCGAGCGGGTGAACGAGGATCCGCTCCATGCCGAGCGCATCGGCGACGCGGCAGGCATGCTGTCCGCCGGCGCCGCCGAAACAGGCAAGCGTGTAGCGCGTCACGTCATGGCCTCGCGCAATCGAAATCTTGCGGATCGCGGCGGCCATATTGTCGACCGCGATGTCGATGAAACCTCGTGCGATCTCCTCGAGGCCTTTTGCTCCGCCGAGCTGGTCCGCCACTTCCTGCAGCCGCGCGCGCGCGGCCTTGGCATCGAGCGGCTGATTGCCGGAAGGACCGAACACCTTGGGAAACCGAGCCGGATCGATGCGGCCAAGGAAGAGATTGCAATCGGTGAGCGTCAGCGGACCGCCATTGCGGTAGCAGGCGGGCCCGGGGTTCGCGCCCGCGCTTTCGGGACCGACGCGAAAGCGCATGCCGTCGAAGCGGCAGATCGAGCCCCCGCCCGCCGCGACCGTGTGGATCTGCATCATCGGCGCACGGATTCGCGCGCCGGCGATGACGCTTTCATCGGAAAGCTCGAACGCGCCGGCAAAATGCGACACGTCGGTCGAGGTCCCGCCCATGTCGAAGCCGATGAGACGGTCGCTGCCGTGCGGCGCGCTTGCCGCGACCATGCCGACGACGCCGCCCGCCGGGCCTGACAGGATCGCGTCCTTGCCGCGAAACGCGCTCGCCTCGGCAAGGCCGCCGTTCGACTGCATGAAATGAAGGTCGGTGTTGACTGGAAGGCCTGCCGCGACCCGGTCGACGTAGCGCTTCAGCACCGGCGAGAGATAGGCGTCGACAACGGTCGTGTCGCCGCGCCCGATGAGCTTGATGAGCGGCGC
>DATIQO010000143.1:0-8168 GCA_035470745.1 Sphingomicrobium sp.
TGGTGACGTAATCGTCGGCGCCGAAGCCGAAGCTGCGGATCTTCGAATCCATCTCTGAAATGCCGGATAGAATGAGGACCGGCGTCTGCACCTTGGCGACGCGCAGCTTCTTGAGCACGTCATACCCATGCATGTCGGGCAGGTTCAGATCGAGCAGGATGATGTCGTAATCATACAGCTTGCCGAGATCCAAGCCTTCCTCGCCGAGATCGGTCGAGTAGACGTTGAAGCCTTCCGTCGTAAGCATGAGCTCGATCGCCTTGGCGGTGGTCGGCTCGTCCTCGATCAGCAGCACGCGCATCGCATATGCCCCCTTATGGCCCCTTGGTAACATCCCGCTAACGGGAGTTGCCCGGTATTAACCACGCGAGGTCTCAACGAAAAAGGTTAATAATTGGTGTAAAAGGTTAACGGCCGAGGCGAGTCTTTTCGGCAACACCGGGTTCTTGCGAGGTTCTGGGCGCGCAGGCTCGAACGCGACGAGAACCGTTCGCTAACCCGCCCTCGTAAGTTTTTTTTGCCGCCGCCGCTGGACCGAGGAGCCGATACCGATCGCCTCGCGGTACTTGGCGACGGTGCGACGGGCGAGGTCGAAGCCCTTCTCTCGCAGCAACTCGACAAGCTTGTCGTCGCTGACAATGTCGTCGGGTGCCTCGGCGTCGCACAGCGCGCGGATTTGCGCCTTGACCGCTTCGGCCGACACCGAACTCTCGCCGTCGGCCGAGGCGACGCCGCTGGTGAAGAAGTACTTCAGCTCGAACATTCCACGGTCGCAGTGGAGGTACTTGTTCGAGGTCACCCGGCTGACCGTCGATTCGTGCATCTCGATCGCCTCCGCCACCGTGCGCAAAGTCAGAGGGCGCAGCATGGACACGCCTTTGCGGAAGAAACCGTCCTGCTGCTTGACGATCTCGGCGGTGACCTTGAGGATCGTCTTTTGCCGCTGGTCGAGCGCCTTGATCAGCCAGTTGGCGTCGGCCAGCTTCTCGCCGAGCCACGACTTTGACGCCTTGTCGTGGCAACCGTCGCGCAGCTCCACGTAATAGCGGCGATTGACGATCAGGCGCGGCAAGGTCGCTTCGTTGAGCGCGATGTTCCAGCCGCCGTTCGGTCCGGGAGCGATGAGGATGTCGGGCACCACCGGTTCGCGTATGCCGCCGCCGATCCTGAGCCCGGGCTTGGGATCGTAGCCGCGCAGCTCGGCCAGCATGTCGGCGAAATCCTCGTCGTCGACGTCGCACATCCGCCGGAGGCGGCCGAACTCGCCGCGCGCCACGAGGTCGAGATTGGCGATGAGGCGCTCCATGCACGGGTCGTAACGGTCCGCCTCTTTCGCTTGCAGCGCCAGGCATTCGCTTAGGGTGCGTGCGCCCACACCGGTCGGGTCTAGCGACTGGACGACCGCCAGCCCCTGCTCGGCCTCGGCGAGCGAGATGCCGAGGTCTTCAGCTACTTCGCGCAACGGCACCGTAAGATAGCCCGCTTCATCGAGCTGGCCGATCAGGTGCCGCGCGATGAATTCCGTTGGCAGGTCAGGTGCCACGGCGCCGACCTGCGCCTCGAGATGCTCGGCCAGAGTTGGCTCATCGTCGGCACGCTCGGAAATGTCGGGCAAATCGTCGTCGAAGCCGCCGCTCGATTGCTGGGCCGACCAGTCGCCGGTGTCGCGATCGCGATCGAGCGTATCGGGGTCGATGTCGAGCGGCGAATCGGCTTCGCCGCGGGCGCGTTCGATCAGCTGGTCGGCAGTCGGATCGTCGGGTGCCTCCTCGCGAACCTCGTCGGGAGTGGCCCTGCGCTCCATCCGCATTTCGCCCGCTTCGAGCAAGGGATTGGTTTCGAGCGCCTCGCCGATGAACGCTTCGATCTCGAGGTTCGACAGCGCCAGCAGCTTGATCGCCTGCTGCAGCTGCGGCGTCATCACCAGCGATTGCGACTGGCGTAAATCGAGGCGCGGACCCAGCGCCATGGCTAGTGGGGCAGCGCGCGGCTCACAGCGTGAAGCTTTCGCCGAGATAGAGCCGGCGCACGTTCTCGTCGGCGACGAGTTCTTCGGGGCTGCCGGCGAACAGCACTTGGCCACCGTAGATGATGCAGGCGCGATCGACGATGTCGAGCGTCTCGCGGACGTTGTGGTCCGTGATCAGCACACCGATGCCGCGACGCTTGAGATCCTTGATCAGGTCGCGGATGTCGTTGATCGAGAGGGGGTCGATACCGGCGAAAGGTTCGTCGAGCAGCATGATTGAGGGGTTTGCCGCAAGCGCGCGGGCAATCTCGCAGCGGCGCCGCTCGCCGCCGGAGAGGGCCATCGCCGCACTGTCGCGCAGCTTGGTCAGGTGGAATTCCTCGAGCAGCCGGTCCAGCTCGGCCTGGCGCGAGGCCTTGTCGGGCTCGACCATCTCCAGCACGCAGGCAATGTTCTGCGCCACCGTCATCCCGCGAAAGATGCTGGTTTCCTGCGGAAGGTAACCAAGGCCGAGGATGGCCCGACGGTACATCGGCAGCTTGGTAACGTCGACGCCGTCCATCAGGATACGGCCGGAATCGGGACGAACCAGCCCCATGATCGAGTAGAAGCATGTGGTCTTGCCGGCGCCGTTGGGGCCGAGCAGGCCGAGCACCTCACCCTTGCCGACAGTCAGCGAGACGTCAGACAGGACGTTGCGCTTATCGTAGCTTTTGGCGATCGAGATGACCTCGAGTCCGCCCTGTGGAATCGGCGGCGCGGCGTTGGCCGGCGCCTCGGCCATCTTGCTGGCGAGTCCGGCGGTGTCGATCGGTCGAGTGTCGAAGGTGCTCATCAGAGGCTCGTTTATCACGGAAAGTCGTGTGTTGAAGCCCGATTGGCAAGATTCCTGCATGGAGTTTCGCAATTGCAGCGAATCGTGTCTCCGGACGCGCAGAATCATCGCGCTTGCCAGCACTGCCCGGCTCTGGAATAGTCGGCGGTGGGCAAGGAGAGGTGCAGGATGGCCAAGGCACTGTGGGAATCCTCAGCCGAGCCGACCGGCAAGGTCCGCAAGGCGATCGACTGGAAGCGGCGGATGAGCGACCATGTCGCCTACGCGCTGCTCGTCTACACCGGCCTGCAGATCTTCGTGACCATGGGTGCGCTCAGGAGCGAGCACGGCTCGATCCTCCCATACTTCGGCCTGGTGCTGCTGGTGCTGGCGATCATTCCCGGTTGCCGCCTGTTCGAGAAACGCTGGGAACGGCTCGCCGAAACCGATGCCCCGCGCGAGGAACTCGCGCCGCTGTTTACCCGCGACATCGCGGTGCTGTGGATTGCCGCCATCGGGCTGCCGTTCGTGGTGACCGGCGTGATCAAGGTTATGCTCCAGCTGTTCTGAGCCGATTCCCTCGGGAACCGATTTCGATTCCTGACCGCTTTGGTCGCGATGAACGCGAGCCCATTCCGCATCGTGTCGCTAACGCTTGCCTCGCTGCTGTTGGCGATGGCGCCCGCCGCGTTCGCGATGCAAATTCTTCCCACCGCTGCCCCGTCGCCCAAGCCGAGCGCAACGGCGCCGGGCGAGACAATAGACGCCTTGCCGGCGAACGACTCCGATGCGCGTATCGCCCAGCGGATTCGCGGCATCTTCTCGCAGCTGCCGAGCCTGGAGCGCGTTACCGTGCAAGTGCGGCAAGGCGTCGTCGCGCTTGGCGGCCGGGTCGAAAACGCCGCTGATAAGGCGAGGGCCGAGGGGATCGCCGGGCGGGTCTCGGGCGTGGTGACGGTCGAGAACGGGATCTCTCGCGATACCTCGGTCGGCGGCGGAGTCGCTGGGCTCAAGAAAGTATCGGACGAATTCGCCGCCATTGCCGGTGAGCTGCCGCTGTTCGGCGCCGCGCTGCTGGTCGCCTTGCTCATTGCCGCGATGGGCTATTTCATAGCCGGGCTGGGAGGCGTCTGGCAAAGGCTGGTGCGTAACGCCTTTCTTGCCGAGTTGATCGCCAGCGCAATCCGCTTCGCCTTCGTGCTCGGTGGTATTGTGATCGCGCTCGACATGATCGGCGCGGGCGCGCTGCTCGGCGCGGTGCTCGGCGGCGCAGGGGTCGTCGGCCTCGCGCTCGGCTTCGCCATGAAGGACACAATCGAAAACTACGTGTCGTCGCTGATGCTGAGCTTGCGCCAGCCATTCCGCGCCAACGACAAGGTCAAGATCGGAACCTGCGAAGGCCGGGTGATCCGTCTGACGACCCGCGCGACGATCCTGATGACCGGCGATGGCAATCACTTGCGCTTGCCGAATTCAACCGTCTTCAAGGCGGTGATAGTCAACTACACGCGCAACCCGCAGCGCCGGTTCGATTTCGTATTGCAGATCGACACCAAGGCCGACCCGGCGAAGGCGCGCCACTGCGGCTACCGAGCGCTCAAGGCCTTGGACTTCGTGCTCGAGAAACCCGCTCCCGCGGCGGTCGTCAAGGACATGCTCTATCCGAACATCGCCATCGAGTTCGTCGGTTGGCTCGACCAGTCGAAGACCGATTTCGGCAAGGGGCGCAGCCACGCGATCGAAGCTGTAAAGCGGGCGCTCGAGGAGCACGGCCTCGCGATTCCCGATCCGATCACTCGCGTGCAGATTGAGGGAGGCGAGCCATCCGCGGCGCAGCCCTCTGTGCCGCAGGAATCGTCGCCTCCGGGCCAGGAGGAGAACGACATCAGCCCCGAGCACGCGGTCACCGAAATGGTCCACGAGGAGCGCGCCGACAGTCCGGATAAGAAGGACCTGCTCGACGCCGGCCGTCCGGAGGAGTGAGCTAAGCCTTCGCGTTCTTCGCGCGCTCGATCGCCTCGAGCACGATCTTGCGAGCGTCCTCGGCATCGCCCCACTTGCCCATGCGAACCCACTTGTCCGCCTCGAGGTCTTTGTAGTGGGTGAAGAAGTGCTCGATCTGCTGAAGCACGATCGACGGCAGATCCTGCCGTTCGCCGACGTCGGAGTAGTAGGGGAAAGTCGTGTCGACCGGCACGCAGATCAGCTTTTCGTCGCCGCCGTGCTCGTCCTCGAGGTTGAGCACTCCGATCGGCCGTGCGCGCACGACGCAGCCGGGGATGAAGGGGCTGCGGGCGATGACCAGCGCGTCGAGCGGGTCGCCGTCGGGGCTCAGCGTGTGCGGCACGAAGCCGTAGTTCGCTGGATAGCGCATTGGCGTGTGCAGGATGCGATCGACGAACAGCGCGCCCGATGCCTTGTCGAACTCGTATTTGACCGGCTCGCCGCCAGTCGGCACTTCGATGATGACGTTGAGGCTGTGCGGCGGGTCGTCGCCGGTCGGAATCAGATCGATACGCATGGCGCGCGCCCTAGTCGCTCGAGCACGGTATTGCGAGGCGGCAATTGCGACTCAGGGCAAAAAGGCGCAGATTGACTTTGACAAAGTCTGCATGAACGACGCGGACCAGAGGAGAAAGAGTTATGCACGTAGGCTTGGCAACCGGTTTCGCTTATCAGGGCCGCAGCGAACCCGACGCGGACTTTATCCGCGAGGAAGTCGACAACCTGGTCATGGCCGAAGTCCTCGGCTTCGATTCGGTTTGGATCACCGAGCACCACTTCTCCGACTACTCGATGTCGAACGATCCGCTGCAGCTGCTGACTTACATCGCCGGCAAGACCCGGCACGTGAAGCTCGGCACGCAGTGCATTATCGTGCCGTGGCACAATCCGGTTCGCACTGCCGAAGCGATCGTCAACCTCGATATCCTCTCGAACGGGCGGGCGATTCTGGGCTTCGGCGGCGGTCTGGCGCAGCACGAGTTCGCGGGGCTCGGCATCGACATGAGCCAGAGCCGGGAGCGCTACAACGACGGGCTGGAAATGATCTGCACCGCGCTCGAGACGGGCGTGATCGAGGGCCGCGGAGTCTTCGGCAACATCGCCCGCAGCGAGTTGCGCCCGCATCCGGTCAAGAGCTTCGAGGGGCGCAAGTTCTGCGGCAGCTTGTCGGGCAACTCGATGTACACCGCGGCCAAGATGGGCTGCGGCAACATGGTGCTGATGCTCCCGCAGCGCGGCAAGGACGTCGCGCCCGACAAGTACACCGAGGTGTGGAAGGAAGTGAACGGCGCGGATTCCAATCCGCCGCCGCCGATGCTGAGCGGCAACTTCTACATCGACGAAAGCGCCGACTACGCGGAAGCGCAAGGCCGCAAGTACCTCGGCAACACGATGCGCGCGGCGATCAAGAACTACCACCTCGACACGCCCGGCGTGTTCCCGACGATCAAGGGGTACGAGCACTACGAGAAGATGGTCCTAGCTCCCGAGGCGATCGAGCCGTACGTCGAGGACTTCTCGAAAGGCGCGGTCACCGGCACCCCGCAGATGCTCATCGAACGGCTGTGGGAACTGAAGGGGATCTTCAAGCCTCAGGGCTTCTTCCCGCACCTCTACTTCGGCGGCATGCCGAAGGAAGAGGCGCACAAGAACATTCGCCTGTTCGCCGAGAAGGTCTTGCCCGAGCTCAAGAGCTGGGAAGCGGAGACTTCGATCGACGAAAGGTTCCTGGAAGCGGCGGAGTAACCTTAGCCGCCAGAGCCGCCGAGCACGTTGATCGTGAAGGCGATCACGCCGATGCTGAAGACAAACGCGGCAAAGGAGTGCAGCAGCGCGACCCGGCGAATGCCCGACGCGGTTATGTTGGTATCCGACGTCTGGAAGGTCATTCCCAGCGTGCAGGAGAAATAGAGGAAATCGTCATAGCCCGGGCACTTGGTGCCCGGGAAGTCGAGCCCGCCTGTGTCGGTGCCGGTTTCGTCGCTAAACGTGTAATAGGCGTGGGCATAGTGCAGCGCGTAGATGCTGTTGGCGAACAGCCAGATCAGAAACAGCGTGCCGACGAGCTTGACTATCGAGACGAGCTGGCCGCTGCGAGCACCATCCAGTTCGCCGGAGATCGCCACCATCGCGACAATCGTCAGGGAGCTCGTGACGATCAGGATAAGCAGCCGATTGGCGTCGTTCTGCGCTGCGTGGGCGCGGATTTCCTCCGGGCTGCTGTCCTTCAGCAACGGCACGAGCGACGCAAGAAAGAGCACAGTCGCCGCATCGAACGCCATCGCCGCGCCGTCCGTCCACTTCGTCGCCGGCCACGCGGCTCGGTAGGCAAAGTAGACTCCGATCAATAGCGCGAGAAAGAACAGGAAGCGCAACGGCGCGATCCTGTTGCCCAGCGCGCGCGCCGCCTGCGTCTTCTGTTTCGTTGTCACGCGCTCTGTCTAGCCGGGCGTGACATCTTGCGCGAGGGCCTACTTGCTATCGCTGTCGTCGTCGCTGTCGGGCGGTGGGGGCGGCAACGGTCCGGTGCGCGGCGCGAGCAGGCGGTCGAGCGGCTGCTCGTCGGCGCTGGCCGGTTCGATCCACGGGTAGCGCAGCCCGCCATGGTAATCGATCGGAACGGTCATGAACCGATCGCCGCGCTTGACCAGTAACTCGATGGGCTCCTTGCCCGTCTTCGCCGCGGTGATCGCGTTCTTCAGTGTTTCGGCGTCATAGGCCTTGCCGTTCACAGCCATCACCTGCGCGCCGGTGACGACGCCGGCGTTGAACGCGGGGCTGTTCCACAGAGTGCCCGCGGCCTTGCCGTCCTTGTCCAGCGAGAAGCCGAGCGAATAGGTGTAGCTCGTCGACTTGCCGTCCTTCTCGCGTCCGGCAGCATAGGGATTGGGCTTGTCCTTCCAGACAAGCTTGTACCCGGCCATCTCGATCCCCTTGACCGGCGGCGGCTGGTTCGGGCGGTAGAGCCGGTCCTTGAGGAAGGTCGCCCAGTCATAACGGTAGACGCCGTTGAGGGCGGCGACGACGTCGTCGAACGTGTAGGTCAGCTGTCCGATGTCGCCCGGACGCACGCCGAAGAATGCCTTGGCGAAGTCGTCGATGCCCTTGGCGCCCTTGGTGCCGTGGCGAATGATCTGGTCGACCTCGATCCAGATCAGCATGCCTTCGTTATAGTATTCCTCGTTGCGGCTCAGGTCGTCGTAAGGCTGCGGACGACGATACTCGAAGATCGGATCGTTCGTGGTGTCTTCGACCGAACGCCATTCGCGGCCGGCCTGGACCGAATAGTAGCCGGCCGAATTGGCGATCTCGCCGAGCACAGTGTCCTTGGCCTGGATGCCAGAGCGGGCGGCGAGGACGTGGCCCCAGAACTGGTTCTGC
>DATIQO010000144.1:0-12155 GCA_035470745.1 Sphingomicrobium sp.
CGAGGGTTCGAATCCCTCCCGCTCCGCCACGTTTGGTCCGCGCCGAGGACATGGGTCGCCGACAACTGGCCAACTGACCGAAATCTCGGCCCGCTGAATACGTATGTATGGCTCCTCACCCCCGTTTCGCTGCCAGAATCCTTTGATAGTCTCAAATTCGGGAGAGGGGTCGTTGAACCCCTGATGAATTGTGACCGGCCTCACCGCCGGCTTCGAGGGGGATCTATTGATGAGAAGGACTTCTTCGCCTTGGCTTCTCGCGGCTGCGGCGAGCCCGCTTGCGATGGTAATCGCAATTACGCCGGCACTCGCTGACCAAGCCTCAGCGGCGCCAACGACGATCACCGGTACGGCCAGCGCGGCAGCGGCAGGGCAGCCCGCGACGCCTCCGCCGAGCGACACTGCTGCCAATGCGCAAAATAGCGATCAGTCACAGGCGCAAGAGAATGCCATCGTCGTAACCGGCTTCCGCGCATCTTTGCGCAGTTCGACGGCGAAGAAGAAGAATTCCGAAACGGTGGTCGAGTCCGTCACCGCGGAAGACATCGGCAAGCTGCCGGACAATGGAATTGGTGAGTCGATCGCGCGCCTGCCGGGCATCTCGTCGCAGCGCAACAACGGCCGCGCAAACATCATCTCGATCCGTGGTTTCGGTCCGGACTTTTCGACCACTACCTTGAACGGCCGTCAGCAGACGACGACGAATGACAGCCGCGCCGTCGAGTTCGACCAATACCCGTCGGAAATTCTCTCGGGCGTTGATGTGTACAAGACGGCTGAAGCTGACCACACGGCTGGCGGTCTTGTCGGCAGCATCGACATGCGCACAATTCGGCCGCTCGATTATGGCCATCGCGTCATCGCGGTCGGCGTCCGCGGCACCTACGTCGACCAGAAGCTGCTGCCTGATTCGAAGGATTATGGCGGCCGCGTGTTCGGCACCTTTGTCGACCAGTTCAATCACGACACCTTGGGTCTCGCGGTCTCAGCGGCCTACACGAATGAGCCGTATCAAACGAGGGACTGGAACGCCTGGGGTTATGGCGGCTACCCCGGCGGCGCGCAGGGCATGAACGGCGTCAAGACCTGGTTCGAGTCGGACCAGCTTAAGCGCTTCGGCGGCACCGCCACCCTGCAAGGCCGCCTGAGCGATAATCTGACGATGACGCTCGACGGCTTCTATTCGCATTTCACCGACAATATCGATCAGCGCGGCTTTGAAATGCCGTTCAACTGCGGCGGCGGCTGTGGACACGACGCCATTTCGAACGTGACGCAAGAGGGCGGGCTCGTCACCGGCGCGACGATCGCCGGGACGCCGGTGATCGAGAATTATGCGACCGATCACAAGGCCGATCAGTATTCGATCGGATGGAACACGCTGTGGGACAATCACAACGGCTGGCGAGCGCTTGCCGATCTCAGCTTGTCGCGCACCAACCGGACCGAACATCACCTCGAGACGACTGCGGGCCTGATCAACGGGCATCTCTCGACGGGGCCGACGGCGATCGTCAGCTATACGCTTACGGATCACGGGCCAGAGTTCGTCAGCAATTACAATGGCGCAAGCTCGCAGCTGGTGCTCACCGATGTAGAAGGCTGGAGCGGTTCGCCCGTTCAGGCGGGCTATGACAAGGTCCGCAAGAGCCAAGACGATCTGAAGGAAGCTCGCGGCGAGATCGAACGCGATATCGGCGGCTTCCTGAAGTCGATCAAGGTGGGCGTGGATTACACTGATCGCGACAAGCGGCTGACCCAGGACGAAGCGTTCCTGTCACCACCGAACGGCGCGCTTCAGGCTGCGATCCCGTCGAACCTCATCCTTGGTACGTTCAATCTCGACCGCGGATTTGGGCCGATCCTCATCTGGGATGCGCGCAACCTCGTTTCCGCGGGCGTGCTCGATTATGTTCCAAATCCATCCGCCGGTCTCTCGCAAGCCTATCACGTCACCGAAAAGGTCTGGACTCCCTATGCAATGGCGTCGCTCGACGCTCCGATTGGTGCTGCGAGGCTGACCGGAAACATCGGAATCCAGGGAGTTCATACCGAACTTCAATCGACCAATGCGCTCCAGGGTTCGGCCCAAGACAAATATTGGATGTGGCTTCCGAGCCTGAACCTGAACCTGAGGTGGGACAACGGGTTTGTGATCCGCTTCGCTGCGTCCAAGGAATATATGCGGGCGCGCCTGCCTGACCTCAATAACGCGATCAGCTTTGGATACGATCCGCAGTTCGGGACCTATAAAGGCACTGGCGGCAACCCGTTCCTCCGGCCCTATCAAGCGAAGGCGCTGGATCTGAACTTCGAGAAATATTTCGGGTCGAAGGGCTATGTCGCCCTCCAGGGCTTCTACAAGCACATCGACACCTATGTTGCGAGCGGGTTCAACCCGAATTTCGACTTCTCGTACCTGCCGGTCCCAAGTGGCATCGTGCCCCCGACCCCGATCGGTATACTCTTCAGCAATGTGAACACGCACGGCGGCTATATGTACGGCGTCGAGTTCGCCGGAACGCTGCCCTTCGAAGTCTTCTCGCAGGCTCTGGAAGGCTTCGGTCTCACCGGCGGTGCGGGGTATACGAAGACGCACGTTTACGATTTCAACGGGAAAGTGACGACGATCCCTGGTTATTCGAAGTGGGTCGCAAACCTTACCGCTTTCTATGAGAATAACGGGTTCAGCGTGCGCGGCAGCATGCGATACAGGTCGTCTTTCGTGGGCGACTTCGTCCTGTTCAGCGGCGGTCTGGACCGACAGTATGTGCTCGGTGAAACCGTGTACGACGCGCAAATCGGCTATGACTTCCCGGAAAGCTCAACGTTCAGCGGTCTGTCCGTCTTCCTTCAGGGCCAGAACCTTACGGACGAACGGTCGGCAACGATTGGCGTGCCGAACCTGTCGGGATCGTGGCTGAAGTACCAGTCTTACGGGCGCCGGTTCCTCGCGGGAGCTACGTACAAGTTCGGCGCGCGCCATGCGGCTCCGCCGCCGCCGCCGCCTCCACCACCACCTCCACCGCCGCCCCCTCCACCGCCTCCGCCAGCGACGCAGACTTGCGCCGATGGTTCGGTGATCCTCGCCAGCGGCACATGTCCGGTTCCACCGCCTCCGCCGCCACCTCCGGCACCGGCTCCAGAACGCGGGTCATGATATGAGCGGTCCCGGCGGCGTTGCAGCGCCGCCGGGATCGCGTACCAGTCTTTTCGATGAGCCAGTCTTCGCCTCTTGATATCGTCGTTGCCGGTGGTGGGACTGCAGGCTGGATCGCCGCAGCGACATTTGCGCGATTCCTCGGGAATTCAGCTTCGGTTACGCTCGTGGAGTCCGACGAGATCGGGACCGTCGGTGTCGGCGAGGCGACCATCCCGCAGATCCACAATCTCGTGGTCGGCCTCGGTCTCGACCAGGCCGAACTGGTTCGGCGAACCAACGCCACCTTCAAGCTTGGTATCGAGTTCCGTGATTGGACCGGCGAGGGCGAATCCTACATCCACAGCTTCGGGCACACCGGCCGCGGTGTCGGCCTCATCCCGTTCCGCCAATTGTGGCTGCGCGCACGCGGGCTTGGCGTTGCTGGAGACTTTGGCGACTATAGCTTCAACATTGCGGCGGCCCGGCTCGGGAGGATGGCGAAGAATGCCGCGTCCGCAACGATCCCCGAGCTCGCTTACGCCTATCACTTCGACGCTTCGCTGTTCGCCCAGATGCTCCGCGAATATGCCGAGGCGCGCGGCGTGCGCCGCATCGAGGGGCTGATCGTCGACGTTGAACGCGATGGTCAAACAGGCGATGTCACCGCCCTCGCGCTCAACGGGGAGCGGCGCGCCCCGGGCAATTTCTTCATCGACTGCACGGGTTTTCGCAGCATCTTGCTCGGCAAGACCCTGGGTGTTTCCTACCTTGACTGGAGCCGCTGGCTGCCGTGCAATTCCGCGCTCGCCGTTCCGTGCGAATCGAGCGATGCGTTCCGGCCTTACACGCAGGCATTGGCCCGCGGGGCCGGCTGGCAGTGGCGCATTCCGTTGCAGCATCGCACCGGCAACGGCCACGTCTATTGCAGCAGTTTCGTCTCCGACGATGAAGCCGCATCCGCTCTTCTTGCCAATCTCGACGGAGCGCCGCTTGCCGACCCGCGCCCGATCCGCTTCACGAGCGGTCGCCGGGAGCAATTCTGGTCGCACAATTGCCTTGCGCTAGGGCTGGCCGCCGGATTCATGGAGCCGCTCGAATCCACCAGCATCCATCTGGTACAGTCAGCCCTCGGCCGCCTGCTTAACCTCATGCCGGGCGACGTCGCGCAACTCTCCTGCGCCCGCGAAACGTTCAATCGCGTCTCGGCGATCGAATGGGCACGGGTGCGCGACTTCATCACGCTCCACTATCTGGCGAACGCTCGCCATGGCGAGCCGTTCTGGGACGAATGCCGGCACATGGAGCCGCCGGCAACGCTTGCGGAGAAGATCGCACTTTTCCGCGAGGCCGGCCTTTTCATCCGCGAGGAGGACGAGCTGTTCCTGGACGATAGCTGGGGACAGGTCATGATCGGCCAGGGCATCATGCCCGCAAGCTGGTCGCCGCTCGCAGACAACGTGCCCGGCGAAGATATTGGACCATTCCTCGACAGCCTGGCGAGAAGCTACCGCCTCAAGGCAGAGACCTTGCCAACCCACCGACAATTCGTCGCGTCCATGGTCGGCGATCGAGCGAAAGAGTGCCAATGAAACGGCTGGGGGCGGCGGTTTCCGCGATTGCTGGCATGCGGTCCGCGGCATTCGCGGCGCTGCTGCTAAGTGCGGTTTTCACGGCAAATACTGCTAACGCGTCCTTACCAAACTATCGCGCACGCCTACCGCAGGACGAGGTGATTTACTTCGTTTTGCCCGACAGGTTCGAGAATGGCGATCCATCGAATGACCGGGGCGGACTGCCGGGCGGCCGTCTCCAGACCGGCTTCGATCCCACGGACAAGGGCTTCTATCACGGCGGCGATCTCAAGGGGCTGATCAAGCGCCTCGATTACATCCAGGGCCTTGGAGCAACTGCCGTCTGGGTAGCCCCGATATTCAAGAACAAGCCTGTGCAAGGGCCTCCTGGCCACGAAAGCGCGGGCTATCACGGCTATTGGATCACCGACTTCACGCGGGTGGATCCGCATTTCGGCACCAACGCCGACTTCAAGGCGCTCGTCGATGCAGTCCACGCGCGCGGCATGAAATTCTACATGGATATCGTCGTCAATCACACGGCTGACGTGATCCAGCTTGCCGAATGCGAGAGCGGGATCGATTGCCCCTACCGAAGCATCGCCGATTATCCGTATCAGCGCCGTGGCGGCGTCGGCGGCAGGCCGATCAATTCCGGCTTCGCGGGCGAGCGCGATACGAGCGCTGCCAACTTCGCGAAGCTGAAGGACCCGAATTACGCTTACACGGTCGTGGTCCCGCCGGCCGAGCGCAACATCAAGCAGCCGGCATGGCTCAATGACCCCATCTACTATCACAACCGGGGCAACAGCCTGTTCCGCGGGGAATCCAGTACGCTTGGAGACTTCGTCGGGCTCGATGACCTGTTCACTGAGAACCCACGCGTCGTTCAGGGCATGATCGACATCTACTCGGCCTGGATCGACAAGTACCGGGTCGATGGGTTCCGCATCGACACTGCGCAGCATGTGAACCCGGAATTCTGGCAACAGTTCGTGCCGGCGATCCTTGCGCGCGCCAAGGCTGATGGCATTCCCCACTTCCACATCTTCGGCGAAGTCGCCACCGGCGAAATGGACCCCGCGCATACCGCGGTGAACACGCGCGTCGACAAGCTGCCGAGCGTTCTCGATTTTTCATTCGCGCGCGCGATCGTCGATGTTGTCGCAAACGGTGCGCCCACGGACGAGCTCGCAAAGCTGTTCCGCGCCGACCCGCTCTACGAGGGCGGCGCCGCCGCGGCGCTGCAGCTTCCGACCTTCATCAGCAATCATGACGCAGGACGGATCGGCGGTTTCATCCGCAACTTGTCGCCTAAGGCAGGACCGGACGAAGTCCTGCGGCGCGACATGCTTGCCCATGCGATGCTCCTCACCCTGCGCGGCGTGCCGACCATCTACTCCGGCGACGAGCAGGGTTTCGCGGGCAAGGGCGGCGACCAGGATGCGCGCCAGGACATGTTCCCGAGCAAGGTCGCAAGCTACAACGAGGAAACGCTGATCGGTACGCGCGCGACGACGGCTGAGGCGAACTTCGATACCAGTCACCCGCTCTACCGAGAGATCGCCTTGCTTGCACATCTTCGCACCGCTCATCCGGCGCTGACGCGCGGTCTCCAGCTGGTCCGTTATTCGTCGGACAAGCCCGGGCTGTTTGCAGTCTCGAGGTTCGAGCCAGGAACGGGCCGCGAGATGCTCATCCTGTTCAACAGCTCCACTAGCCCCGTCCGGGAAAATGTTTCAGTCGAGACGCGGTCGAAGACGTTCGAGCCGCTTGCTGGTGATTGCCCGTTGCAGGCGCAGGCGCCTGGCAGCGTTGCCGTCGAGCTTTCCCCGCTTGGCTATGCGATTTGCAATGCTCGCTAGCGATCAGCGCCCCGACGCGACCTCAAAAGTCGCGCAGCCCTGGTGGCGCGGTGCGGCCATCTACCAGATCTATCCGCGCAGCTTTGCCGACAGCGACGGCAACGGCGTCGGCGATCTCCCCGGCATCACCGCGCGCCTCGACTATGTCGCAAGCCTTGGTGTCGACGGCATTTGGCTGTCGCCATTCTTCACCTCGCCGATGCGCGACTTCGGCTATGACGTTTCCGACTATTGCGGGGTCGATCCGCTCTTTGGAACGCTCGCCGACTTCGATTTGCTCGTGGAACGCGCCCATGAACTGCGCCTCAAGGTCATCATCGACCAGGTTTATTCGCACAGTTCCGACCAGCATCCATGGTTCCAGCAAAGCCGCTCCAGCCGCGCCAACGAAAAGGCCGATTGGTTCGTTTGGGCGGACCCTAAACCGGACGGTTCTCCCCCGAACAATTGGCAGTCAGTGTTCGGCGGGCCAGCATGGCAATGGGACGCTCGGCGCGCCCAATATTATCTGCACAATTTCCTGACCGAGCAGCCCGACCTCAACGTGCACAACGAAGCGGTTCAGGACGCTCTCCTCGATGTCGCTCGTTTTTGGCTCGATCGCGGCGTCGACGGATTTCGCATCGACGCGATCAACTTCGCGATGCATGACCCCGAGCTGCGCGACAATCCGCCCGCGGCTGAGGTCGGCAAGCGAACGCGTCCGTTCGACTTCCAGCAGCACATTTACAATCAATCGCACCCCGACATCGTGAAGTTCCTGGAGCGCTTGCGGAAAGTCACCGATTCTTATCCGGATCGTTTCACGCTTGCCGAGGTCGGCGGCGATCACGCTCTTTGCGAAATGCGCGCCTTCACCAAAGGCGAAACCCGCCTGAACAGCGCCTACGGCTTCGACTTCCTCTATTCGGACAAGATTACTCCAGCGCTTGTCGCGCGGGTTGCCGAGGATTGGCCGGAGGGAGAGGGGTGGCCGAGCTGGGCTTTTGAGAACCATGACGCGCCGCGGGCGATCTCACGCTGGGCTGAGGAGGAAGACCACGGCCGGGTGGCGCGGGTAAAGATGCTGCTCCTTTGTTCGCTGCGCGGCTCGATCATCCTCTATCAAGGGGAAGAACTTGGGCTGCCGCAGGTCGACGTGCCGTTCGAATTGCTGCAGGATCCCGAGGCGATCGCGAACTGGCCGCAGACCTTGAGCCGCGACGGCGCACGAACACCCATGCCCTGGTCAAGCTCGTCGGAAAATCTTGGATTTTCGACCGCCCGGCCGTGGCTCCCGCTCGGCGACAATCACGCGCGTCTCGCGGTGGACGAGCAGGAGGCGTTTGAACAGTCGCTCCTTCACTTTACGCGTCGCTGTCTTCAGATCCGCAACATGTACCCGGTGCTTCGTTGCGGCACGATGCATGTCCGGAAGGCAGCCACATCGCTTCTCGAGTTCGACCGCGAGGAAGAGGGAAGGCGATTGCGCTGCTCGTTCAACCTTTCGGCCTCGGCGGTCGCGCGAACCGGCACGATCGGCGCCGCGATCATCTCGGTGGGCGATGTCACGGCCAACCGGCTGGGTCCCTGGTCGGCAGTCATCGAAAGCGCCGGATGACGCGGACGCCGTTCCGGCTCATTAGCTGATGGCGCAGGCGCCGACGAGCATCGTCATTCTTGGCGGCGGCACCGCCGGCTGGATGACTGCAAATCTTCTCCAGCACCGGTGGGGCGGCAAAGGCACGACAGTCACGCTGATCGAGTCATCCGGCATCGGGATCATCGGCGTCGGCGAAGGCTCGACCCCGCAGCTCAAGGCTTTCTTCGACGAGCTTTCCATTGCCGAAACCGAGTGGATGCCGCGCTGCAACGCTACCTACAAGGCGGGCATCGAATTCGTCGGCTGGTCGGACCGGCCCGGGTTTGAACGATACTTTCATCCCTTTCCCACCGAGCTCGATCAATTCACGCAGCCGCGCTTCTTCTATGCGACCCGCGCTCGCCGTGCCGGGCGAGATGTCCCCGCCCATCCGGACCCTTTCTTCATCCCGACACGCATCGCGCGGAAGGGACTTGCGCCGCTCGCGCCGCCAAACTTCCCGTTCGCCATCAGCTACGGCTATCACTTCGACGCGCATCTCCTGGGCGCGTTCTTGCGGGAGATTGGGACGAACCGCGGGATCCGGCATGTCGATGCGCGCATCGCCTCGGTCGACCTGACCGAAGACGGCGATGTCGGAGCGCTCGTGGCCGATGACGGGCGTCGTTTTGAAGCAGATTTCTTCGTCGATGCCAGCGGCTTCCGCGCAGCGATCATCGAGGAAGCGCTGAACGAACCGCACCGATCCTTTGACCAGAACCTGTTCAATGACCGCGCCGTTGTCGCGCGCACGCCGATTCCGGAGACCGGCGCTGAGGCTTGCACGCGTTCGACTGCAGCCTCCGCCGGCTGGATCTGGCGGATTCCCCTGACGAACCGCATCGGCAATGGCTATGTCTATTCGTCGCGATACATTGATGACGAGGCGGCGGCGCAGGAGCTTCGAACGCATCTCGGCGTCGGCGAGGAAGTTGAGGTCCGCACCCTCAAGATGAAATGCGGACGGGTCGAACGGAGCTGGGTTCGCAACTGTCTCGCAGTCGGCCTTGCGCAAGGATTCCTCGAGCCGCTCGAGGCGACCGCACTTCACATCGTGCTCGCGACAGTCAACTCGTTCATCGAAGCCTTTGAATTGGATGAACGCGACGCGTTCAACGCAGCGCTCGCGCGGCGCTACGAAGGCATTCGCGACTATATCGTCTGCCATTATCGTGCTGCTCTGCGCCGCGATACCGACTATTGGCGGAACGCGGCCTCGATGATGGCGCTTTCCGACAGCCTCAAGGACATCATCACCGCCTGGTTTACCGGTGCTGACCTCGAGCGCGCAGTGATGCAGCAGGGAATCGCCGATATCTATCCGCCGAATTCATGGCATTGCATGCTGGCGGGCTACGGCAATTTTCCCGACGCTTCCCTGCTGAGGCCGCCGGGGCCCGACATCATGGCAATCGACATGGCTGATATCGAGCGCTTCGTGGGCGGCTGCACAATGAACTTTCCAACCCATGCGCAGGCGCTTGCTCGCCTGGTGGAGGCTCAATGATCGGACGCCTTTTTCTATCATTTCTCTTGCTGGCGCTGGCTGTGCCTGCAGCTGCCCAGGTAAGCGCGGGCACTTTGGTGGACCTTGGTGTCCTCAAGTCCAGATATGCCGACCCGCGTCGTGTCCAGGTCTGGCTGCCTTCGGATTACAGCCCTCGGGGTCGGAAATATGACGTTCTCTACATGCACGATGGCCAGAACCTATTCGACAAGAAGACCGCCGGCTACGGCATGGAATGGGAGGTGGACGAGCACCTCGATGCCCTGATCAAAGAAAATAAGGTCCGTCCAACGATCGTCGTCGGGATTTGGAACACGCCGAAGCGGTTGCAGGAATATCTGCCTTCCAAAGCGTTCAATGGGCTACCTCCCGAGTACAAGGAAAAGATCCAGGCATTGTACGGCGGCGAGCCCCTTTCGGACGGCTATCTCAAGTTCATCGTCCGCGAGCTGAGGCCGTTGATTGACCGTCGTTTCAACGTGAAGACCGACCGCGCAAACACGATCATCATGGGGTCGTCGATGGGCGCACTCATCTCCTTGTATGCAATCGACGAATATCCGCAGGTGTTCGGGGCGGCCGGCATGATGTCCACTCATTGGCCCTTGTTCATGACGCCGGATGGAAAATCGGTCAGCGATGCGGAATATGAAGTCGTTTCATCGGCCTTTGAGCGATATCTCGCACCGGCATTGCCCAGCCCGCGCACGCACAAGCTTTACTTCGACCATGGAAGCGAGACCCTCGACGCGATTTATGCCCGCTATCAGCAACGGGTCGATCGGGTCGTCGAGAAACGTGGCTATGTCCGCGGCGTGAATTTGCTCACGGAAAGCTTTCCTGGCCAGAAGCACAACGAGATCAGCTGGGCATCGCGCCTTGATGTCCCGCTACAGTTCCTTTTGCCTCACTGAGCATCTTTCATGCCCGGCCGGATTGGGTTCCAACGCGGCTGCGCGCCCCATGGATAGTCCATGAGGCGCGCCACTCGCGGCTCGATGCCACGAACTTGGTTTAAAACGGTTTCAGGTCTCAATCGTCGTCGTCATTGTCGCGATGATACCCATAACCACCATTATAACCATAGCTCGGGTAAGTGTAACCATTGTTGTACCCATAGCTTTGATAGCTGTTGTTGTAGCTCGGATAATATCCGTAGTTGCTATATCCGTAAGAAGGGTAGCTGTATCCGTATGAGGGGTAGTTGTACCCATATCCCTGGCTGCTGCCCAAGGCATAACCAAGGACGCCGCCTACCAACGCACCCGCTATGGCCGCGCCAGCATTGTTGTTGTGGTGATGGTGTCGATGATAAGAATATCCGTTGTTGTAGCCATAGTATTGAGCATCAGCGACTGCAGGGGTAGCCAGCGTTGCAATTGCAGTGCCGCCTAGAACCAATGCCTTTAACATGATCTTACTCCTTCGAATGTGCTTATAATCCACATCGAATGAACCGCGCATAAATTGCCAATTCAGCTGGTAGTTATTGTAAGAGAGGTCTTGCAAAAACTTTCCCGTACATGAACGAGTTCTACTAGATTACGGTTTGACTGACGGTACCGGGGCGCCCGAAGCGCGCTTCGGTGCACGTGCGGCGCCGACTGAATCGGCTACAAAATGCGACAATGGCGGGGAGTCGCGCTACGTTGCCTGAATGATCAACACCAAGACCAGCGACGCCGACGCGAGCGTCCGCGCCATTCTGTACGATGCCGCCGGTCATGATCGCGAAGTTCCGCTCGAAAGCATCGAAGTCGAAAGGCTCGGCAAGGAGCAATTGCTGTGGGTCGACCTGACCGATCGCGGACGCACTTTGCTTCCTCGGGAGTTGCAGACGGCTTTAGGTGCCGTCGACAATGTCGGCTCGCTCGAAATCTTCGATCAATTTTACCGGTTCGGCATCCCCTTGCGCGAACCTCCGGAGTCATGCCTTCGTTTCGCGGTTGGCCAGTCGTGGGTGGTGACCGCAGCCGAAAGTCGGCCCCAGTTCTTCGACGATTTTGTGGAGGCTGATCAGGGTGAAACTCTGAAAGGGAAGATGACTGCGACGGCCCTCATGGCATCCTTGCTAATGCGACACTTGGATGGATTTCGGGAAGATATCGCCAGCGTGGATGTCGCTATCGATAAGCTTGACGACACAATCCTGCGGGGACGCGAGAGACGTTCACCCTTGATGTCTCTCGCTGCTCTTCGGCGAAAGCTGTCAAACCTGCGTTCCATCCTTACCGGCCAGCGTAGCGTGATCCACGGCTTGATCGCGCCCGATTTTCTCGCTCACGTTTCGGAATCAGACCGGGAGTTCCTCGTTGAGGTCAATCGAGTGTTCGAGCGGCTTGAGGATGATATCGCGCGTGCTCGCGAGACGGTCATCGGGAGCTTCGAGCTTTACGCGAGTCGCGTCGCGCAGGACACCAATCAGCTCGTCAAAGTCTTGACGATTGCA
>DATIQO010000145.1:0-8306 GCA_035470745.1 Sphingomicrobium sp.
CCAGGCAACCGCGCTCTGGTCATAGGCCACGCGCCAGCCGGCGCGCTGAACGGCGATTGTAAGGTCCTGGTCCTCGGCAAGCGTATCCGGCGGATAGCCGCCGACGTCCACGATCGCCTGTTTGCGCCAGGCGCCGACGGCGCCGGGTACCACGGTCATCGCGCCGAGGCGCGCAAGGGCGCGGCGTTCGACGTTTTGCGCCGTCACATATTCAAGCGCCTGCCACTTGGTGACGACGTTCACGCGGTTGCCGACCTTGGCATTGCCGGCGACGGCGCCGAGCCCGGGGTCGGCCACGAGCCAACGCGCAAGGCGTGCGATCGTGGTCGGCTCGAACTGCGTGTCGGCATCGAGCGCGATCACCAACTCGCTCCGGGCGATTGCAAGACCATGGTTGAGGGCGCGCGCCTTGCCGCCATTTTCGAGCCGGATCAGGCGAACCCGCGGTTCGTCGCCAAATATGGTTTCGACAATTTCCGATGTGCGGTCGGCCGATCCATCGTCGATGACGATGACTTCGAGCTCGACGTTCTCGCTCGCGAGCACCTGCGCCACCGAGCGCTGGATCACCCGTTCCTCGTTGAAGGCGGGGATGAGCACGCTGACGAAGGTCTTGGGAAGCTGCGGCGGGATCGCCAGACGTCGTTCCTTCGCCGCTGAAATCAGCGCGAGACTGGAAAGGATGAGAGCGCGCGCGATCCCGAGCGTGATCGCCACGCCGAATAGGAAGCCGAGCAGCCTGATCGAGAAGCCGAGGAGCTCGAACACGGCGAGGTCGATCTGTGCTGCAACGTGATCGGAAGGCGAGAGCGGCGGCATTGCCTGCGCCGGCGACAGGCCTGCAAGCTCGGAGACGGGGACGAACCGGTAGCCGCGCGCGCGGAGCGTATCGATGATGATCGGAAGTGCGGCAATCGTCTGTGTCCTGTCGCCGCCGGAATCGTGAAGCAGAACGACATTGCGGCTGCATTGCTCGTCGGAGTTCTCGTCGCAGGTCGGAGGGGCGCTCAGGATCCTGGAGACGACATTGTTGACGATGGCCGGAACGCCGGGCCGCTGCCAATCCTCGCTGTCGACGTGGAGCCCGACCGATACGTAGCCACGGGTTTGAGCGTCCCAGGTCGGAATGACCTCGTCCGTGGTCGTCGGCTCGGCATCTCCAAAGAACGGCGCTCGGAAGAGCTTCAGGGTTCGCCCGGTGAACGCCTCGAAGAGCCGCTGCGTCGCGTTGAGCTCGAACAGCGTCTGCGTCTTTCCAACCGTTGCAAGATTGGGATGGGTGTAGGTGTGGCTTCCAATCTCGTGGCCTTCGCGGATCATCCGTTCAAGAAGGCCGCGCTGCGTCAGCGCATTTTCGCCGACAATGAAGAAGGTCGCCGGAACGTGCTTTGCCTTGAGGATATCGAGGACGCGCGGGGTCCAGCGCGGATCCGGGCCGTCGTCGAACGTCAATGCGACGAAGCCGGGCCGATAGCCGGTGCGGGTGATCGTATAGGGCCGCGGCACCTGGACGAAGTCGACGTTTGAGATGAGCCCGTTCTTCTGAAGCGTCAGCTTGCGCAATCCAGGGGTCGGAAGCGCGGTGATGCGAAGGATTTCCCCGGGTTCCTCGATATCGACGTTCGTGCCCTGCGCGAGGTGAACGAGCCCGGCCGGGTTTGGCTTTGCCGGAAGGCCGCGACCAAAGATCGACCAGAGGTCCGGATCTTCCGCTCCCAGACGCCAGAGGGCGACGTCGCGGATTCCGACCCGGTAGAGAACGGTCAGCTCATTAAAGGCGCTCGCCGCATCGAGCAGCCAGACCGTGTGAGTATGGCCCTCTTCGTCCTTGTAGCCGAACGTGCTGTTTCCGGAGAGGCGGTCGAAAACCGGCGGCGCGTCACTGTCTCCGGCATCGACCCATGCCTCTTCGACATTGTCCGGATCGCCGGTTCCGTCGTGCCAGTCATAAGCGTAATTGCCGATCGCGACGATGAGCTTGTCGCGGGGGATCTGCCTGACCGCACCGGCAACTGCGGTAGCCCACCATTGCTGAGAGGCGATCGGCCCGGGCGGCCCGTCATTGGAATGCTCGTCATAGGCCATGACGAAGAGCTTGTCGGCGATGATCGCAAATCGGCGGTAATCCCAGGCCTGGTCGACCGGCACTGCGACGGTGATCAACCAATTGTGGCGGGTGAAGATCGGGCGGGCTTCGCGCAGCAGTTGCAGGTAGTTGACCTGGTACGGGCGATCGAGATCTTCGAAGTCGAACACCGCGCCCGAGCCGCGATTGACGAGGATGAACTGCTCGAGCTGGCCAAGGAAGCGCTTCCGCGCGGCCGGATTTGCAAGCAGGGACTGGATCCCCGCCTTGTCGACCTGCCCGTTCGCGAAATTCTGGACCACCGGAAGGATGAGCGGTCGATGCACCGCCGTGTTGATGACGGCGCGGCCGTTGCGGTCCGGGATGACATTGAAATCGTGTCTCGGCCCGGTCACGGTGACCCACACCGGCGCAAGCCAGTCGAGCTGTTCGATGTGGCGCTGCAGCGAGAATGTCGAGCTCGCGTCCCATGGCACGTAGAAGCCGACATATAGCGGCTTGTTGAGCGCGGTAGCGACGGCGACGGCTTTCCGCGCGCCGACCTGCCGCGCGGTTGGCGGCTGAGTACCGAGCAAAAGGGCGATCGACTGGTTCACGCGCTTGACGGCCCGGGCAAGAAGGGTCGTCCTTGGCGCCGGGCGAGCGACGCCATGTTCGAGCGCGACCGGCAGCGGGGGCGCCACCGGAACGACGCGAATGGTCGCAAAGAGGGCCGCCGCGGACAATATGGTCAGCAGGATGAAAAGAGCGACAGCGAGCCCGAACCGCTTGCGCCGGCGACCCGATGGGTCGTGAAAGATCTGTCGTTCAGCCACGATTGGCCGTTAGCTTGTGAGAGCCCATCGGCGTCAATGAAATTTGCTTCACGTTAGTGCCATCCGCGCAACGATTGCCGCGAGCGTGGTCAAGGCAATGATAGCGCCGGGGATTGCAAGCAGCCTTGATCGCCGCTGCGAGCGGCGCCGCCAAAGCTCGGCGCCGATAAGAAGTGCGGCAACCGCGGCGCCGCTGAACGTCCACATATAATAGCGGATGCCCGTGGCGACGCCGACGAGAAGATAGCCTGCCCCATAGGCAGAGGCGGACGCTGCAATGGCGATTGTTTCGCGCGGCATGTCGTCGATGAGGCCGGCAATGAGCGCGGCGAGGGCGAGGCTGATCCAGAAGATCGGCCAGCCGAGGGGGGTGTGAGCGGCCGCATCAACGGCGAAGCCCGTTGCCCTGGTGAGCGCGTTTTGCCGCACTTGAAATCCCCAGGGGTTGGGCACCGATTGCGACCAGGCGGTGAACTTGGGGCCGCTCGGCACGATGAACCAGCTCGACAGGTTGAAATGCGTCAAGCGATGCTCGAGATATGCGACCGGATGCGCTGCGATGGCGCGCACCCACAATAGCGTTGGATTGAGACCCTCGTCGTCGACGAGCGGCTGGATGGCATCGAAGCCGATCGGGCAGGGCCTTGCCGCCCAGTCGGAATAGCTGTCCCAGCCGTAAGGATCATAGCAGCGATGATTGACTGCGACGGGGTCACGGACCTTGAGGTCGGGGAACTGGCTTACCCCGCTGTGCTCGGTGATGCCGCCCAGATCGAAGATGATGAGGGAAAGCTTCACGTCGGTATTTTCCGCGTGGAGAAGCCCCGAAATCGCCGGACCGATCGCGAGGAAGGCCGCGGTAGCTGCAAGCGCGCTGAGGAGGAGCCTGGGCTTGGTGCGGGTAAAGCCTGTTGGCAGCGCAACGAGCGCAAGCGGGACGCAGGCGAAGAAGGCATTGAACCGGAGCGCCGCTGCGATGAGAAGGGCGGCCATCACACCGCAGGCGAGCGCTGCGCGAAAGATTGGCCGCTGTATCATCGGCCGCCACAGCAGGAGCCCGCTGGCAACGAGCAGGACGCCGTCCATCAGCGCATCCTTGGTGACGCTGCCCATGAGCGCGAGCGGCGCGGGGACAAATCCGGCAATGGAAAGCGCGAGCGCGAGACGGGGATGCCCCCGCTTGTTCGCCGCCGAGGCGATGAGCGCGATGCCGGCCCAATAGATCAGCAACTGGAGCGCGAACATTGGCGCGGGGCCCGGCGCCAGGGCGACGAGGTGCCGCCAGACCCATGCCATCAGCGGCGGATGCCAGTCCTCGTAGGCATTATCGAGCGCCTGCTGATATTGCCAGCGCGCGTCATCGATCATGATCCCGGGCCAAAAGCCGAGGAGGATCAGGGCTGCGCCGAGGCTGGCGATGCCCATGATGATCGCTGTGCCCGTGCGGGCGTTCAGCTGGCGCAGGGGCTCGCCGTCCATGTCATCAGCTCGCGCACGCCCTTCCTGCTCGTCGCCCATCGACAAAATGGCCCTTGCCCCCCAAGTACGTCATGCACCGCTCGATACCCTCGAGAGGAACGAACAGTTTCTTAGCTGGTTTCCGGGCGTCGCGAAGCCCGGGGCGGCCGGGCACCGCCCGGGTGACCGGAGTGACGCCCGGAAGATGTAATGGTACGGCGATGCCGACAATTTTTAGCAGGATTATTCGGCTCGATATGCGCGCCATCCTTCATTTGAACAGGTCCGACATTTGCTCGTTGGCGGTCGGAAATCATCGTCATGAACTGCCCTTCGCCGTGCGGGAGGCGATGCCTTGAGCCCGCCGTTGAGGGGGAGAGCCGCCCGCAAAACCAGCGGACCGCGCACCGCCCGCGATCTTCCCGACATCACCATCGTGATCGAGTGGGAAAATGCGATCGCGGTGGAAGACAAATGGACTTGCGCCGCTATCGCTGCGCTTGAGCGCGAGATCGCTTCCGTTGCGCCCCGCATGGCCGTCAAGCCGCGCGTCATGTATCTTTACGACAAGAATGCCGTCGACCCGGCCGTCATCGAAAAGGCCATCGCAGCGACTGCTCCCCGGCTGAAGGATCTCGCGGACGTCGAGTTCGTGCCGACCGACGGGCTGACTTATTACAAGCTCAAGAATTACGGCATCTCGCGCGCGAAGACCGCACTTTCGGTCATGCTCGACAGCGATGCTGCACCGCAGCCCGGCTGGCTCGAGAACCTCATCAAGCCGTTCGAAGATCCCAAGATCATGGCCGTCGGCGGCTTTACCGTGCTCGGCTACGACGACATTCTCTCGAAGACCTTCGCGCTCGGCTGGATCTTCGACCTGAGGGAAGAGGCGGCCAAGACCGTCAAGCGCGAAAAGATCCATGCCAACAATTGCGCGGTGAGGACCGACTTCTTCCGCGACAATCCCTTTCCGGACCTGCCGGTCTTCAAGAAGCAGTGCGGCTTCTGGCTGCGGGATCTGATCGCCAAGGGGCATGGCTATACCAGGACCGCGGATGCCATGACGGTCCATGCGCCTCATCCCGGCTACAAGTTCATCGCTTGGCGTGGATGGACGATGGGAATGGACCGCGATTACCAGGCATTCCAGAGCTCGACCCGCTCGCGGGCGGGGAGGCTGGCTTTCGCGTTCAGGTTCTTCGCCGGGAAGGTCGGCAAGTCCTGGTGGCGCATCTGGACGCGCGGCAAGTACGTCGACCTGCCGATCTGGCAGCGACCGGCGGCGATGGTGATCATCCTCGGCTTCTACGGCATCGGTCTTGCCGGCGAGATGAAGAGCGCTCTGACGCGCAGCTTCGAGCCTCTGCCGGAGCCGGCGAAAGCCCGTTCTGAAGGCAGTGGAGCGCGAGGCGCTTCGCTCGTCCGTCGGCACGCGAACGGCTGATAGGGGCGCCGGGGCTGGACCCTGCGCCTGTTCTTCAAGTGCGTTCCAGCGTCGCTAGTTGCTCCGCCCGATGGGCGCTCAGCCCGGCTGGTCGAATGGCGGCAGCCCCGAGCGTACCCTTGCGATAACCTCGCGAACCCGTCCTCCTCGCGCGACGAGGACCGGGTCCTCGACCTCGTTTCGATTATGGTAATTCGCATGGGAGCGCCGGTCCCGTTCCCCCAGCGAATCCCGATCCTTGTACTTGAGCGGCATCTCCTCCCTGGAGCGTGTCACGTAATGATTGATCCGAAGATTGGAGACCGAGACCTTGCTGATCGTCGGTTCGGTCTTCGAATAAGGATCGAAGGGGAGATAGGGGAACATCGCTGCGAGATGGCGCAGCCTTCGCCGGCCATTGGCTCTGCGGACGACCCGCACCGGCTTGAAATCCTCCGTCACGAGCGCGTGGTCCGGGTGAACCTTGAACAGGTGAGCGCCCGCTGGTTCGAGCGCGAGGAGCGGGTCGACGATCGTCTTGACGCGCCGGTTCCTTGCCCAGTTCGTCCTTGCGCGGCGGGTGTAGTTCTCGATCGTCAGGCCGTCGGGTCGCCGGTCGTGCCCTGAACTCCCGTAACACTGCCAGTTCACGATGACGCCGGCATGATCTTCATATTGTCGCAGCACCTCGGCTGCGGTTCGCCCGGTCGGCGAAAACAGGAATTCGTCGATGTCGATGAACGCCGCCCACCGGGTGTGGCCGCGCAGCCGCTCCAAAGCGTCGGCAAAGGCCTTGGTCTGGGCGCCGCTCTTCCAATGGAGCGGCCAGTCGATCAGCTCGACAATGCCAGCCTCGATCCAGGGCTGAAGCACCGCCCTTGGATTGTCGGTAGAGCCATTGTCGTAAAGGAGGAGATGCTCGACCCCTTCGAGAACGCAAAAGGCCAGCCATTCATCGAGATAGGCTGCTTCGTTCTTGAAGACGGTGATCGCCGACAGGTACCAGCGAGGGGATGAGCGAGGAGTTTTGTCTAGAGACATGCCGTGAGTCTGTTCGGACCGATCGAGGGTTGCACGCTGAGCCCAGCTGCTTTGCGGTGCGGTTTCAGGAAAATGAAAGCTGTGTCTAGTCCAACGTCCAGTGCAGGCGCGTGAATAACCGCCCCAAGCGCCTGCGCGATCCAACCTGCGTCAAGACGGACGTAGGAGGAGTTCCGCTCCGCGCAAGACCAGGTCATGGCGCATAATGGCTGTGCGGCTAGTCCTTTTTAAAGTGCCGCCACAAAGCGAATGCCGCGAGCAGTAGCGAGAGAGCGAGCAGCACGAGCAGATATGGAGAGTGTCCGTTCATGAGGCGCCCTCAACGAGCTCTCTCTTGCAGTGTTCCTCTCTCTCAAGCTTAAGAGCCCCGCAATGCCGCTGACGACGACCCATGCTCTTGTGCCGCTCGCCGGGGCTCTCGCTTTCCCGCGAAGACCGCTCCCGTGGCGGCTTGTCCTTGTCGCGATGGTCGCTGCCGCGGCTCCGGATCTCGATGCATTCGTCTATCCGATCTGGCACCTGCCGGCGTCTTCGATCTACACGCATCGGGGCGTTGCCCACTCGCTGTTCGTTGCTCTTGTCGCGGGTCTCTTTGCGGCTCGATTCCATAAACAGCTTGGCGTTCGCCCGCTCGTTGCCGGAGCCGTTGTCGGCGCCGCCATGGCCAGCCACGGCCTCCTCGACATGATGACGGATTACGGCCTCCCGGTCGCCTACCTGTGGCCGCTCAGCACGCATCGATACTTTGCCCCTTGGCGGCCGATCCACAGCGGGGAGCTCGAATGGGGTCATTGGGCGACGCAGGCTCCGCCGCGGCTTTATTCCGAGCTTTGGCACCTCATCATTCCGATGTTCGCCGTTGCTCTGGCGATCCGCATCGGCCGAAGGATGCTGGGTAAGCTCGCTTCCGGATGAAGCGGGGCGCAAAATCGCTTCGGTCCCGCCAGTGCCGTCGCGGGCACCGGGGGGCGCTTCAGCGATCCTCGGGTTTTCGTATCAGCCGGCGTCGTTCAAGCTCCTCAACGGCATGCCCGCCGCACAATAAAGCACCATTGATGATTGCGCCGGCAGCATGCTTGCAGCCCTGGATCGAGCAGGGCGGAAGGTCGGGTTTGCTCATGAATCTTTCGGGGGAAGGGGGTATTTGTAACCGGTTACATAGCAGTGCGGCCAGCAGCCGCAACGGGCGATCGAGGGCCTAGGGGAGAATTGTCATCCGCTCGTCGGCGTAAGGCCGGGCAAGGCTGCAGGCGTCTTCATGCTCGTTGCCGAGCCAGCGACTGTAATCTGGAGGATCGAGCATCACTGGCATCGCCTTGGGATGGACGGCGCCAACGGTCTCGTTTGGTTCGCAGGTGAGGAACGCCATGAACGAGCCATCGTCACCCGGCCGCCAGATGCCGGCGAATGCGAAGAGGGGTTGATCACGATGCCCGAACCAGATCTTGCGCTTACGCTTGGTGTCAGGGTCGGGCTCGGC
>DATIQO010000146.1:0-38462 GCA_035470745.1 Sphingomicrobium sp.
AGAACGGCCAGGGCATGCCACGCCTGATATTGGACGCCCGTCTGCCACCAGCCGAGCTGCTCTTCGCCGAGCCGGCTCTTGAGCGCATGAGCCCCAAAAGCGCCAAGGACAACGGAAAGGCCCGCAAGAGCCGCGCCTAGGACGACGAGCGATTGGTCGATATCGTCAGGCCCTTCGCGCATTTTCCTCATGGCGCCAGTTAGGTCGCCTTCGGGGCAGTCCGCAATGGCAAGCGGCGCAAATGCTGCAAGGTGCCTGCTCGCGGGCGGCTGGAAGGTGAGCGACGATAGGATTAAGAGCGCTCCTCGCCGATCCGGCACGCTCACCAGAAGAAGCGGACTGATGCTTCGACCAGGCTTGATCCTATTCATGGTCCTTGCGCCAGCTGCAGCGGCAACGGCTCAATACAAGCCGATCGACGGCCATCTGAGACCTAGCCGCGAGGCCGTGAACGAAGAATATCTGGGCGACCTCAGGGCCTTCCGAAACGGGGCGCTTGCCGTGCAGCAGGCTGACGGCGGCACCTTGAGCGCCGCTCATCTCAAGGCCCTCCAGGCAAGGCTCGATCGCATCAACGCAATCTATCGCGACCGCCTGAGGTACACGGATCCCTTGAGCATCAACGCCGACGGGTCGCTGCGGCACTGACCTGCAAATCGAACGTTCCTTGACGTTCGTCATCCAGCAATTGCCCCTGAGCGTGCCGCCGGGGACGGAGGGATGAGCTCCCTTACCCTTCGATCGAGGCCATCAGGCTCGCGTTTCCGCCCGCGGCGGTGGTGTCGATGCAGGTCACGCGCTCGGTCGCGAACCGGGCGACGTAATGCGGGCCGCCGGCCTTGGGCCCGGTTCCGGAAAGGCCTTCGCCGCCAAATGGCTGGCTTTCCACGACCGCGCCGATCTGGTTGCGATTGACGTAGAAATTGCCGACGCGGGCATGCTCCTCGACATAGTCGCGCACCGTGTCGATCCGGCTCTGAAGGCCGAGCGTCAATCCGTAGCCGGTCGCATTGATCTGCTCCACGACCCCGTCCAGCGCTTCGCCGGAAAAGCGGATGACGTGAAGAACGGGACCGAAATTCTCGCGATTAAGCTGACTTAGCGACGAGATCTCATAGATTGCAGGCGCGACGAAGCTGCCGTGCGCGGCCTCGTTCGGAAGCGCGAGGCGCACGATCCTCCTGGCGTTCTTGTCGAGCCAGGAAAGATGCTCGTCGAGCGCTCGCTTGGCCTCCTCGTCGATTACTGGACCGACATCGGTCGCAAGCTTTCGCGGATCGCCGACCTTGAGCGCTTCTGCAGCGCCGCCGATCATCGCGATCATCTGCTCGGCGACATCCTCCTGGACGAAGACGACGCGGCACGCGGAGCAGCGCTGGCCGGCGCTCTGGAACGCCGAGGAAATGACGTCCCTGGTGACCTGCTCGGGGAGCGCCGAGCTGTCGACGATCATGGCATTCTGGCCGCCCGTCTCGGCGATCAGCGGAATGATCGGGCCGTCACGCTCGGCAAGCGTCCGGTTGATGAGACGCGCGGTCTCGGTCGAACCCGTGAATGCAACCCCGCCGAGCAAGGGATGGGCGACAAGCGCAGCGCCGACGCGGCCGTCGCCGGGAGCGAGCTGGACGACATCATTGGGGATACCCGCACGATGCATGAGCTCGACCGCCAGCGCGCCGATGAGCGGTGTCTGCTCGGCAGGCTTGGCGATCGCGCTATTGCCTGCCGCCAGCGCGGCGGCGATCGGGCCCGTGAAGATCGCAAGCGGGAAGTTCCACGGACTGATGCAGGCGAAAATGCCCCTGCCGTGGAGGCGCAGCTCGTTATGTTCGCCGGTCGGGCCGGGAAGGTGGAGCGGCCGCGTGAACTGCCGCCGCGCTTCCGACGCGTAGAAGCGAAGAAAATCGATTGCCTCACGCACCTCGAGGACCGCGTCGGGAAGCGTCTTTCCGGCCTCGCGGATGCAAAGCGACCAGAAGTCCTCGCGATGATCTTCGTAAAGGTCCGCCGCCCGCTCCAGCAGCCGCGCCCTCGCCTCGCCGCCAAGGGCGTCCCAGGCGATCTGCGCTGCGCGACCTGTCTTGACCATCCGGTCGACATCCTCGGCGGTCGCCTCGAATACGGTCCCGACCTCCACCCGCCGGTCGTGCGGCGAGACGACCGGTCTGGCGATACCCTCGCCGAGCGTCGGCTTTGCCGTCCAGCTGCGGCTCTCGAGCGCCTTCAGGCGAGCGAGCAGCGGAGTGCGCTCGAGCGGGTCCGACAGATCGCAGCCGGCGCTGTTGCGCCGGCCAGCGCCGAAGACGTCGCGCGGAAGGATGATCCTCAAATTGCGCTTGGGCTCGAGCGCTAGGAGTTCCGCGACCGGGTCCCTCACCAACTCGTCGACCGAGACCTGCTCGTCGGCGATCCTGTTGACGAAGCTCGAATTTGCACCGTTCTCGAGTAGGCGCCGCACGAGATAGGCGAGCAGCTCCTTGTGGCTCCCGACGGGCGCGTAGATCCGAACAGGGGTCGGCTTGTCGCCGATATGCCGCTCGAGCGTTGCGAGTTCGTCGTAAAGCTCCTCGCCCATGCCATGGAGGCGCTGGAACTCGAACTCGCGGGCACCGGCGAGCGCCTTGACCTGCCCAATGGTGTTCGCATTGTGGGTCGCAAAGGCCGGATAGATCGCATCCTCGGCCGCAAGCAGCTTCTTGGCGCAGGCGAGATAGGAAACGTCGGTCGCGACCTTGCGGGTGAACACAGGATAATCACTAAGGCCACCGACCTGCGCCGCCTTGATCTCCGTGTCCCAATAGGCCCCCTTCACGAGGCGGACCATCAGCTTGCGCCGATATGCGCGGGCGGCATCGATCACCCAGTCGCAAAGCGGCGCCGCCCGCTTCTGATAGGCCTGGATCGCGATCCCGAAACCGCCCCAGCCGTTCGCGAAAAGCTCGTCGTCGGCAAGCAGCGCTTCGAAGACGTCGAGCTGGAGCTCGAGCCGGTCCGCTTCCTCGGCATCGATGGTGAAATGGACGTCCGCCCGGGCGGCCTTCAAGGCAAGCTCGCGAACGACCGGGACGACCTCTGCAAGCGCCTCGTCGGCATGGCTGAATTCAAAGCGCGGGTGGAGCGCCGTCAGCTTCACCGAAATGCCCGCCGATTTCCTGAAACCGCCCTTTGCCTCGCTTGCGATGCGCTCGAGCGCAGCGCGATAGGATTGAGCGTAGCGCTCGGCATCGGCGAAAGTCTTTGCTGCTTCGCCAAGCATGTCGAAACTGTGGCTGAGCCCCTTGGCGCGCTCGGGCCGTGCCCGTTGCAGGGCCTCGTCGATGGTGCGGCCAAAAACGAAGTTGCGGCCGAGGATCTTCATCGCCTCGCGCACTGCCGTGCGCACGACCGGCTCGCCGAGGCGGCCGACCGCGCGGCCGAGCGCCGCCTTCCAATTGTCCGAGCGGTCCTGTGCGCCCTCGAGGACCTTCCCGGTCAGGAGCAGCGAAAAGGTCGCCGCGTTGACGAAGGCCGAGCCCGAGCGGCCGAGCTTTTCCGACCAGTCGGGTCCCGACAATTTGTCGGCGATGAGCTCGTCGGCCGTGTGCGCGTCGGGGATCCGCAGCAGCGCCTCGGCAAGACACATCATGGCGATGCCCTCGTCCGACCCGAGGTCATAGGCGTGGAGGAATGCGTCGACCCCGGATGGCTTGTGCGCGCGAACGCCCTTTACGAGCGCGCGGGCGGTCGCCGCGGCTTCGCCGAGCTCGGCCTTGGTCAGCCTTGCCTGCTCTATCCGCTCGCTCGCGACCAGCTCTTCGTCGGGGCGGTAGGCGCGTCGCAGCTCGGTTCGATCGATCCCCATCGCCGGCCCTTCCGGCTTCGCCTTCAGGCGAGCTGGCCGTGGCAATGCTTGTACTTCTTGCCCGAGCCGCACGGACACGGAGCGTTCCGGCTGACCGGCGCTTCGGCGACGCCGCCCTGCGCCTCGCGCTGGGGCAGCGGTGGCTGCGGAATATTGGCCAGGGGGATGTTCGAAAGCACCGCGCCCGTCGCCGCGTCGATGTCCGCGGTGTCGTCGTCGCCCGAGAAGGGATCGAGGTGCTGCGTGATGAAGTCCGGGAGCACCGGCGGCGGCGGCGGCTCGACCTGGACCTGCGCGCGCATCAGGATGCGCGTCACGTCCTCGCGGATCGAAACCAAGAGGCGCTCGAACAGCAGGAAAGCTTCCTGCTTATATTCATCGATCGGCTTCTTCTGCGCGTAGCTCCTGAGGTGGATCACCTGCCGCAGCGCATCGAGCGTCGCGAGATGCTCCTTCCAATGCTGGTCGAGTGTCTGGATCAGGATCTGCTTTTCGACGTCGCCCCAGCGGTCGGCTTCAATGCCTTGAAGCTTCGCTGCCATGGTCTCGTCGGCGAGCGTCTGCAGCCGCTCCCTGATCATTTGCGGATCGACCGCTTCCTCCTGCAGCCAATCGTCGATCGGCAGCTGGAGACCGAACACCGCCTCGATGCTCTCCTTGAGGCTGTCGATGTTCCACTGCTCGGGATAGGTGCCCTCGGGACAGTTGACGGCAACGATGGCGGCGGCGGTTTCCGCGCGCATGTCGGCAATGACGTCGGCAACGCTCTCCGCGTCCATGATATCGGCGCGCTGCTCGTAAACGACCTTGCGCTGGTCGTTCATGACGTCGTCGAATTCCACCACCTGCTTGCGGATGTCGTAGTTTCGCGCTTCGACCTTCTTCTGCGCCGTTTCGATCGCCTTGCTGATCCACGGGCTGACGATCGCCTCGCCGTCCTCGAGATTCTTGTTCATGAGGCGCGCGAACATCGTTTGCGGCCCGAAGATGCGCAGCAGGTCGTCGTCGAGGCTGAGATAGAATTTCGAGAGGCCAGGATCGCCCTGGCGGCCCGAACGGCCCCGCAGCTGATTGTCGATACGCCGGCTCTCGTGGCGCTCGGTGCCAAGGACGTAGAGGCCGCCCGCTTCGAGCACCCTTTGTTTCTCCGCGGCGATTTCCGCGCGGATCTTCTCGGCCTGCGCCTGATATTCGGGCGTGTCCTGCTCAAGCCCGGGAAATTCGTCCCGCATCCTGAACTCGAGATTGCCGCCAAGCTGGATGTCGGTGCCGCGGCCGGCCATGTTCGTCGCGATCGTCACTGCGCCGATGCGGCCTGCCTGGGCGACGATATGCGCCTCCTGCTCGTGGAAGCGGGCATTGAGGACCGAATGCTTGACGCCTTCCTTCTCGAGATATTCGGACAGCATCTCGGATTTCTCGATCGAGATGGTGCCGACGAGCGCCGGCTGACCGAGCTTCTGCTTTTCCTTCAGCTCCACCGCGATCGCAGCGAACTTCTCCGTCATCGTCTTGTAGAAGACGTCGTCCTCGTCGATGCGCAGCACCGGGACGTTGGTCGGAATGGCGACCACGTTCATCTTGTAGATGTCGAAAAATTCCGGCGCCTCGGTCATTGCCGTGCCGGTCATCCCCGCAAGCTTGGGATACATGCGGAAATAATTCTGGAAGGTGATCGAGGCGAGCGTCTGGTTCTCCGGCTCGATGACCACACCCTCCTTGGCCTCAACCGCCTGGTGAAGCCCGTCTGACCAGCGGCGCCCTTCCATCATGCGGCCGGTGAACTCGTCGATGATGACGACCTTCCCGTCCTTCACGATATAGTCGATGTCCTTCTTGAACATGACGTTCGCCTTGAGCGACTGGTTCAAGTGGTGGACGACCTGCGTGTTGGCGATGTCGTAGAGGTTGCGGCCCTCGATCAGCTGCGCTTCCTCGAGCATGCGCTCGGCCTTCTCGGTGCCGTCCTCGGTGAGGACGATGCTCTTTTGCTTCTCGTCCATGTCATAGTCGGCTGGGACGAGCGTCTTCACGATCGCGTCGACGGCGATGTAGAGGTCTGACTTGTCGTCGGTCGGGCCCGAGATGATGAGCGGCGTGCGGGCTTCGTCGATGAGGATCGAATCCACCTCGTCGACGATCGCGTAGTTGAACGGCCTCTGGACCATCTGGTCGCGCGAATATTTCATATTGTCGCGCAGGTAATCGAAACCGAGCTCGTTGTTCGTCGCGTAGGTGATGTCGGCGTTGTACGCGGCGCGCCGCTCTTCGTCCGTGAGGTTGGGAACGATGACGCCGACGCTCATGCCGAGGAAGCGGTAGATCTGCCCCATCCATTCGGCGTCACGCCGCGCGAGATAGTCGTTGACCGTGACGACGTGGACGCCCTTGCCCTCGAGGGCATTGAGATAGACCGCAAGGGTCGCGACGAGCGTCTTTCCTTCGCCCGTCTTCATCTCGGCGATCTCGCCGCGGTGAAGCGCAATACCGCCGATCAGCTGGACGTCGTAGTGGCGCTGGCCAAGCGTTCGGATTGCCGCCTCGCGGACCGTCGCAAAGGCCTCGGGAAGGAGATTATCGAGCTTCTCGCCGTTCGCGAGCCGCTGCCGGAAGACCTCGGTCTGCCCGCGCAGCTCATCATCGGTCAGCGCCTGGATGTTGGGCTCGAACGCGTTGACCGCGTCCACATATTTGCCAAGACCGCGGACATAGCGGTCGTTGGCCGATCCGAAGATGCTCTTTGCCAGTGCGGCGAACATGAAATTCCCTTAAAAACCCGCGTGTTTGAGAAAGGGCGAAAACCTCTCGCCTCAGCGCGGGAAAGTTGCGGCGGCGATGTAAGGAGCGCCCTAGCACTAGTCAATTAAGGGGAAGCTTAATGGGTTTGACCGGTCGCTGCATGTGTGGGGCTGTCCGCTACGAACTGAAGAGCGAGCCGTTCGACTGCGGCTATTGCCACTGCCGGACCTGCCAGCTCAACAGCGGCGCTCCAGCGATGGTCTTCGCGAGCGTTCGAGACGGCGATCTCGTCTGGACGAGAGGCGCCGAAAAGGTGCGCTCGGTAAGCTCGTCGAGCTTCGGGCACCGCGAGTTCTGCTCGGAATGCGGAACGCCGTTCCTGATGAAGGTCGACCACCAGCCCGAAACCCTCGACTTCAGCGTCGCGACGCTCGATGACCCCGAGGCCATCGCGCCCGGCTTCCACATTTTTTGGGGGAGCAGGATCGAATGGTTCGAGCCTTGCGACGAACTTCCCCGCCACGACAAGTTCAGGCCCGATACGCGGGGACTCGAAGGAACGGAGCCCCCGCAGGGCTGAGCCCTAGAGATTGCCCTCAAGCCATTGCTGGATCTGGCTGCGGGGCGCCGCGCCGACCTTCTGCGCGACCGGCTGGCCGCCCTTGAAGAGCAGCATCGTCGGAATGCCGCGAACGCCGTAGCGGCCGGGAGTGTCGGGATTTTCGTCGATGTTGAGCTTTGCGACCGTCACCTTGTCGCCAAGATCATTGGCGATCTCCTCGAGCGCCGGCGCGATCATCCGGCACGGGCCGCACCATTCTGCCCAGAAGTCGACGAGAACTGGGCCGTCTGCGCCCAGGACGTCGGATGAAAAGCTCTGGTCGGTGACGGTCTTGGTTGCCATGACGGTCTAATCTCCTAGCAAAATCTCGAACGGCCATATGGGGGCTTGGAGGCGGCCCCTCAAGGCATGAGTTCGATGAGCTTTGGGCCTGCCGTGTAAAGAAGGGCCGCGTGGACCTGGCGCCCGGGGAAGATGATGCGAAGCGCCTCGACATAGGCTTGCATCTGGGCTCGGTGGGCGCTCGGGATTTCGGCGTCGCTTGGAGGCACTCTCCCGGTCTTGAAGTCGATGACCGAGACCTTGGCCTCTTCAACGAGGAGGCGGTCGACCGTTCCCGCGATGACGCGTCCGTCCCCAAGCGTTGCCGCAAGCGACGCCTCGCCGAGCGACCCGTCGCCGAACAGCGATGAAAAGCGGGGCTCGCTGAGGAGCCGGCAGACCTGCTCGACGATTTCTGCCCGCGCGGCGGGATCGGCCACTCGTGCCGAGCGCTCGAGCCAACCCATTGCAGCGGCTGTCCGTGCTCCCGGCTCGACGCCCGGCAAGCGCTCGAGAAGCTGGTGGATCAGCGTGCCGCGAAGCGCTGCCGCCCGCATCGCCTCGCTCGGCGGCGGCGAGCTCTCGTCGTCGGCCGCGATCGCCGAGGGCGCGAGCGGCCGCGGCGGACGGGCCTCCGGCGGCGCTGGCGCCAATGCCCAGGCCGGTACCGCGACCGGTCCCTGCACCGCCTTGCCCGCTCTTGCGGCCGCTCGCGGCGTTGCTTGCGCTCCGTAGGCAAGTCCCCTTCCCCACTTTCCAGCGATGGCCGGAAGGGCACCGAGCTCGCTCAATGCGCGTTCGACGGCAACGTGCCAGCAATTGGCGGGGCGCGCCTCCGATCCGTCCTTCCTGGGCTTTGGCGCGACGCCGCTGACAATGAGCCGGTCGGCGGCACGGGTCAGCGCCACGTAGAGTAGCCGCCAATGCTCCTCGAGGTCGCGCTTTTCCTCGGCGGCGATCATATCCGCAAAAGGTGCCGTCCGCTCCTCCTTCTTCGGCCGCAGCAGCGGCGCGAGCCCGGACGGGCTCATCTCGAAATCGAGGCTGATCGGCACGCGCCCGAGCCGGGCCGGATCGGCGGTCGCATCGGCAAGGACGACAACGGGGGCCTCGAGCCCCTTTGCGCCGTGGACCGTCATCACCCGAACTTCATTGCCGGGACGGCCGGGGTCGCGCTGGACATCGACGGTGCCACGCGAAAACCAGGCAAGGAAGCGATCGAGCGAGGGAGTCTCGTCGCGCTCGAACTCGAGCGCGCTGTTCATGAGCTCGTCAATCGGATCGCGCGCCGCCGTTCCGAGGCGCCCATAGAGTTTACGCCGTCCCTCGATGGGCCCCGAGAGGATGGTTTCAAGGAAGATCGAAGGCGTCGTGAAATCGGCGATCCGCAGCAGGCCCGACAGCGCCTCATGGGCGCTCGTGAAGGCTTCGTTCTCGCCCGCGCGCTGGCGAAGCTCGCGCCACAGCTTTGACTTGCGGCCATAGGCAAGATCGCGCAGCTGGTCCTGGTCCCAGCCGATAAGGGGGGAGACGAGAAGGCAGGCAAGGCTGAGATCGTCGTTGGGCTGGACGGCGAACCTCACCGCTGCCAGCAGGTCCTGCACCGCAAGCGGCTCGTGGAGGTGAAGCCGGTCGACTCCGGCAACCGGAACGCCTGCGGCGAAAAGCCTGGCAACGATCAGCGAGGCGAGCTCGCTGCGGCTTCGAACGAGGACGAGGATGTCGCCGGGAGTGAGTGCCCGCTTGGTGGACGGCAGATAGGGAGCCTCGAGGACGAGATCGCGAATGCGCTCGGCAAGGGCGTCGGCATAATGCCTTGCCCTTAGCGATACCCAGCTTTCCTCGCCCTCATCCCCCTCCTCCTCGATATCGGGCGCAAAGGGCTGCCAAAGCTCGACCTTGCCGTCCCTGTCGCCGTGGAAAGCGACATGGCGCGGCGGCCGTTCCGAAAGCGCCAGCGCTTCGGGGCCAAGCACATCGATGACCGCGTCGACGACGTCGAGTACCGGCTGCGCCGATCGAAAGCTCGCCGTGATCGAAAGATCGCGAAACTCGGTCGAGGCTCCAGCTTCCAGAAGCTCGTCCGCGCAAGCCTTGAAGTAGCGCCGAGCCTCGCTGAAGCGCTGCGGGTCCGTGCCCTGGAAGCCGTAGATCGCCTGCTTGAAGTCGCCGACCATGAAAAGGGTGCGGCTGCGCTCTTCGCTCTCGCTCGACCCGCTGAAATATTCTTCGACGAGCTGCTCGATGATCTCCCACTGCGCCGCATTGGTGTCCTGCGCCTCGTCAACGAGCACATGATCGATTTCACGGTCGAGCTTGTAGCGGACCCACTCGCCGATCCCGGGCTGCTTGAGGAGCTGTCTTGTCCAGTCGATGAGGTCATTGAAATCGGCAACGCCGGCGCTGCGCTTGGCCCTCGTGTAGGCGAACGCGAACGCCTGGCCCGCGCGCAGCCCCGCTGCCATTTCGGCCGCCAAGCTCGATGCGCGCTGCATTTCGAGGAGCGCGGAAATCTTGCCGGCAAGCCGCTCGACATGGCGCTCGTAATCGGGGTCGGCCTTCAATTGCCCGGCCTTCGGCTTGCGCACCTCACCTTTCTCGGTGAAGACCAGCAGCGCCAGGTCGGGAAGGGCCGCGGCGCGCGCGCCAGGCGCCATCGCCAGCCATTCCTCGATCGCCTCGACGATCTTTTCCCCGCTGCTCGTGCCCCAGCTGCGGTTGGCGCGGGCAAGCGCGCGAAGGAGGTCGCAATCGAACCCGTCGTCGGCGCACTGCTGGGCAAGATAGTCGTCGATCGAGCCTTCAGGCAGCTGCACCAGGGCGCGGGTCAGGGGCTCGATGGCCTCGCGAGGGCCAAGCGCTGCAAGCGCGTCGTGCCGGCGCGAGCAGGCCTGGAGATATTCGACCGCGCCCGTCTCTCCGAGCCGCCGGCTGAGGCATTCGACATCGCGGGTAAGCGAGGTATCGCCTCTCAGCTCGGCGTCCGCCATCAGCTCGGCAAGCGTGCGCCGCACCAGTTCCTGCTCGGCCCTCCCCTCGATCGGCTGGAATCCGGGCGTGATCCCGGCTTCTGCCGGAAAGGCCGCCAGCAGCGACTGCGCGAAGCCATGGATCGTCTGGATCTTGAGCCCGCCCGGGCAGTCGAGCACGCGCGCAAACAGCTGGCGCGCGCGCTCGCGGGTCTGGGGATCGTTCGATTCGCCGAGCGCCAGCAGGTCAGCGGCAAGATCGCTCTCCTTGAGCCGTACCCAGGCCGCGAGACGCGCTCCGATCCGGTTCGCCATTTCCGCGGCGGCCGCCTTTGTGAAGGTCAGGCAGAGGATCGATTCCGGCCGCGCCCCCTTCAGCAGCAACCTTAAGACGCGTGCCGTCAGGACCTGCGTCTTGCCGCTTCCCGCCGACGCCGACACCGCCGCATGGACATGCGGCTCGACCGCAAGCGCCTGCTCGCCCTTGAGTTGCGGGAGTGGCTTGAAACGCGTGCTCACGCGACTTCCAAAGCGGCGCCGAACGCCATAGAGCATCGTCCATGAGCGATACGAACGACGAAAACGACAAGGCGAGCGACGAGCGCCGGGCAAAGCTGGTCAAGGCGGGGATGGCGGTCGGCATCGGCTCGGCCGCGATCGTTGCGGCGCTCCTCTACGCGTCCAAGGTGAAGAAGAAGCCGCGCCGACAATAGGGTCATTTGCGGCCGTACCATTCTTCAAGCCTCATCAGCTGGTCATAGTCGCCATAGGGTGCATAGACCGGGTTGAGCTTGGCCTTGAACGGCTCGGTGCCGCTCAGCCAGCGCTTCGCCGCCTCCGTGAAGTTGCGAATGGCATGGTCGAGGAAGCCGCCTTCCTCGAAGTCCTTGTCGGCACGCACGCATTTGCCAAAGCCGCCGCGGTCGCGAATCAGCGACCAATATTCGAATGATCGCGGTTCGCCGCTCACTCCCTCGAACCCGCCGCTGCGCGCGATCAGCCCGAGAAGTCCAAGCTGGAGCGCGAAGCCCGCCTCGATCGCCTTTTTCGCGGGCGGCTTTCCGGTCTTGTAGTCGACGATCGCAAGGCCGCCGCCAGGGAGCTGGTCGATGCGATCCGCGCGGCCATGGATGGTGATCCCTGCCACTACCGCTTCGCCCGCGATCTCGGCCTTCAGAGGCTTCCTTCCCGCCAGCTGATTGGTCCGCTCAAGTTCCGCCATCCAGTCGATCGCCTCGAGGAGGCGCGGCGCCCACAGCGCCCGGAGCATGGGATGGATCGCCTGGTGCCTGAGCAGCTGCTCGGCGCGCGCGCGAAGACGGTCGGGATCGCACTGGTCGTGATCGAGCCATTGCTGAAGGACTTCGTGGACCGCGCTCCCCTTCCATGCCGCGGTATGATCGGCATCGACCGGGTCGATCGCCCGCAGCTTGAGGATCGAATTGGCATAAAAGGCAAAGGGATCGGCCTTGAGCCGATCGACCGAGGTCACCGGGATGCGGTCGGGACGTTGCTCCGCCGGCGGCGCCGGCGCTGGCCGATCGACTGGCCTTGGCGGACCTGGATCATCGAGCGCGCGCGTGATCCGTTCGAGCACGAGGTCGCGCGGCAGGCCGGCGCTCATCGCGTCGAGGCGCAGCAGGAAGCGCGACGCGACCGTCGGCGAACGATTGTCCCGCTTCGCGCGCGTGATCAGCACTTCGGGAGCACCGAGGGCGCTTGCGAAATCATGCGCCGCAAGACCGATCCGGAACTCGAGCGTCGGCATCGCGAGCGCCGAGCGGACCTTGGGCGGAAGCCAGGGATCGGGCGCTGGAAGCGCCGGCCAGACGCCCTCGTTGAGGCCGCCAAGGACGACGAGGTCGGCGCGCTGGAGCCGCGCTTCGAGGAGGCCCCAGATCGAGATCCGCGGATGGCCGCCATAAGGGGGCCGGACCGCCCGCGCCTCGAGCAGCTGGCGAAGCAGCGGAACGAGGTCGTCGGGGGTGACGGCAAGCTCGGCCGCGGAAGGCGACCCCTCGAGCTCGGCTAGGAGTTCCGCGGCCATCCGCCCGTCGGGTCCGCGCCAGGCGCTTTCACCGGCGAGCGCCTGCGCCGTTTCGCCAAGCAAGCTCGCGATAAGGGACAAAGGCCGAGGCTCGTGCGGCATCGCTTCGAGCGCCGCGACGTGCGCGCGAATGGCGCTCCAGGCGCGCGCCGCCTCGTTCCTCGTAAACAGCGCATCGAGGCCGGAAAGGCCCGCTGGCGGCCGGGGTCCGCGCAGCGCGAGGTCCAGCGTCCGGACGTGATCGAGCCATTCGGCGCGCGCATCGCCTTCGCCCCCGACCAGCGGATGCTTGAGAAGTGCCAGCAATGGGACCGGGGCAAGTTCCTCGGTGGCTGCCGAGGCGATGTTGAGGAGCAAGGTCCCCGCGGCGAGCTGCGACAGCGGTTTTCCGGCGCTGTCGTCGGCCTCGATCCTCCAGCGCCGCAGCAGCGCCGACACGCGCGAAGCAAGCTGCCGGTCGGGCGTAACCAGCGCCGCCGTCTTTCCCGGTGTCTCGAGCGCCTGGCGCAGCGCGAGCGCGATCGCCTGCGCCTCGGCGGCGGGATCGGGAAGCTCGGCGAGGCGGATCCCGCCGAGCCTGCGCTCGGCCGGCCGCAGCGTCTCCCATTTGTGCGAATAGTCGGGAGCGGCCATCGCGTTCGCGACGGCTCGCGAGCGTGCGCTCGGCGACGCCGCGCGCCCCGACCAGCGCCATGGCCGCACTTCCTCGCGATTGACGCCGATCCGCTCGAGCAGGAGCTTGAGGTGAAACTGGGGGTGGGTTGCTTCGCCTCGTCCCTTTTCGTCGGGCCCGAGCGCATCCCATTCTTCCCTGGGGAAGAGCTCGCTCAGCCACAGACCCGGAAGCACGACCGTGCCTCCCCTCATTCGCGCGACCCGGCTGACGAGACCGGCGAGTGCAGGCGCCGCGCTGGTGATCCCGGCAGCGATCGTGAAGCCGGGGGGAGGCTCTTTGCCCCAGCGCTTGGCGAGCGCGTGGAGCAGGCGGTTGCGGCGCTCGGCAAGATCGATGGCGGCGTTGTCGAGAAGCAGCTTTGGCCAGGCTTCGTAGATGAGCTCGAGCTTCGCGAGCGACTTTTCCCAGTGGCTTGCAAGCTCGCTCGTCTCGTCAACCGCGGTGCGCAGCTTCTCGGGCGAGATCTCCTCGATGAGCAGCGCATCGAGCGTTCGCGCAAGATCGGCGGCAAGCCTCAAGCCTTCCGCGCTCCCGTCGGCGCCGACGAGCGCTGCAAGCTTCAGCAATCGCTCGGTCGGCTCGATGGCCGCGGGTACCGGCTCGGCATCGAGCGCTTCGAGTGCGCCTCCAATCCGGTCGTCGATCTCGGGATCGCCGACGGGAATGAGGCGCGGAAGCAGCAGTCCATTGCCGCTCGCGCGCACGAATGCATCGGTCAGCGCGCGCACCGCGCGATTGTTGGGAAGGAGGATGCGGCCGCTCGCAAGCCCGAGCGGCTCCTTCCCGAATTGCGCGATGAGGCCCGCGGCGAGCGCGTCGGCAAATGAGCGATGCGATGGAATGGTGAAAACGGCGACCCGCTGCGGGTCAGACATTCTCGATCGCCGTTTCCGTCAGCTGGATCGACTGGGGGGTGCCGACATCGAACCACAGTCCCTGGTGGACGGCGCCGAAGCAGCGGCCTTCCTCGATCGCCCGGTCCCACAGGATGTTGGTTGAAAACGGCCCCTCGGGCGCATCGCGAAGGAGGCGCTTGGCGATGATCTGGATGCCGGTGAATACGAACGGCGCGACATGGCTCTTCGCGCGCCGGCGAAGGCGGCCTTCGCGGTCCATGTGGAAGTCACCCATGCCGCGATGATTGAGCGCGCGCGCCTGGGGCACTAGCAGCAACAGCGCGTCCATCTTGTTCCCGTCCCAATGGGACGCGAGCAGCCGCAGCGTATCGGCTGGGCCATCGATCCAGAGATTGTCGCTGTTGAGCGCGAGGAACGGATCGCTGTCGATGAGCGGCGCCGCTTTGACGAGACCGCCGCCGGTTTCCATGAGCAGGTCGCGTTCGTCGGAAATCACGACCTCGAGCCCATGTTCACGGCTCATGAGGTGGGCCTCGAGCGCTCCTGCAAGATAGTGAACGTTGACGACGACCTTCTTGACGCCCGCGACACGGAGCTTCTCGAGCACATGGTCGAGAAGGGCCTTGCCGCCGACTTCGATCAGCGGCTTGGGCCTGGTCGCGGTCAAGGGTCGCATCCGCTTGCCGAGCCCGGCGGCCATGATCATCGCGGTCGAAGGCACCTCGGCCGGAACTTCGGCGCGGAGACGCAATGCCCTTTTGGCCTGGATCATGCGGCCTCTTTCCACGGCTCGCGGCGGTGTTGCGGCGCGATGTTCAAATCAAACCATGCCCGCACCGGCGCGAGATGCGGCTGCGACAGGTCGCGCTCGAGCAGGCCCCACATGCGCGGCTGGAAACGGCGGTAATGCGGCTTGTTGTCGCGCTTCCACAGGCGCGTGAAGACGCCGAGGATGCGCGTGTTGCGCTGGGCTGCGAGCGACCAATAGGCACGTTCGAAGGTATCGCCGCCCCCGGCAGCCGCGATATAGCGGTCAATCATCGCGCGTTCGACGGCGGGAGGGACGTCGCGCCGAGCATCCTCGAGCACCGAGGCGAGGTCATAGGCCGGATGGCCGGCAAGAGCGTCCTGGAAGTCGAGCAGCCCAAAATGGGCGACCCCTTCCCTGCCCTCGACCAGCATGATGTTCTCGGCATGATAGTCGCGAAGGACCGTCACCGGGCCGAGCCCATCCGCTGCGACGGGCGCAAGCACCTCGCGCCACGCGCTCTGGAATGCGGGCGCATCGACCTCGATACCGACCGCCGGACAATACCAGTCCGTGAACAGCCTCAGTTCTTCCAGCCATTGATCGAGGCCGTGCGGCGGCAGGCCCGCCATCGGCGGATGGCCGTGGAGGTGGATGAGAACATCGGTTGCAAGCTCGTAGAGCTCGCGCTCGCGCCCCGGGTCCGAATCGAGCGTCTCGCGCAGCCGCGCAATGCCGAAATCGCTGAGCAGGAGCATGCCCTTCTCAAGGTCGCGCGCGAGGATCTGCGGAGCGGTGAGGCCGCGCGAGAGTAGCCATTCGGAGACCGCGATGAAGGGGCGCGGATCTTCGTGCGGCGGCGGCGCGTCCATCAGCACCGCCGAGCGATCGCCGTGCCGGACGCGAAAATAGCGCCGGAACGAGGCATCGCCGGCAAGCGGCAGGATCTCGGCTCCTTCCCAGCCCGAAGCTGCAAGGAATTCAGGGGCATGGGCTGGAGGATTCATTTGAGCGGCCATCGCCCTTCCCATGACGGGGGCACCTTGGCTGTCAAGATTCTCTCGCCATCCTGCCCGAAGTCGAGCGACAGGCCGAGCGCCTGCGGCCACGCGGACGCGCCCGCGCGCTCGGGCCATTCGACGAGCAATATCGCGCCGCGCAGCGATTCGAGCCCCAGCTCATTGAGCTCGGAAGGGTCTTCGAGACGATAGAGGTCGACATGCCAGACCGGCGGATCGAGCTCGTCATAAGGCTGGACAATGGCAAAGCTCGGGCTTGGCACCTCCCCCTCGTGGCCGAGCCCCGAAAGAAAGCCGCGGGCAAGAGCCGTCTTGCCGACGCCGAGCGGGCCCGAAAGGGTGATCACGTCGCCGGCGCGGGCCGCCGCTGCAAGGCGTGCGCCGAGCATCGTCGTCGCCTGCTCATCCGCAAGGATCATCGCGAGCCCCGGGGAATGGTGAGGGTGACGGTGGTTCCCTTCCCCTTCCTCGATTCGAGCTCGACCGTCCCGCCATGCGCTTCGATGAACTGGCGCGTCAAAGGAAGGCCAAGGCCAAGCGCGGCTTCGCCCCTGAAACCGTCGTCGCCGATCCGGTGGAAGCGGTCGAACACGCGCGGCAGGTCCTCGGGCGCGATCCCCTGCCCGTTATCGGTGATGCGGATGATGGCCTCGTCCTTGTCGCCTTCGGCCTTGAGGGTGATCCGGCCCTTGGCGTCGGTATAGCCGATGGAATTCTGGAGCACATGCTCGACCGCCTCGCGAAGGCGGCGCGCGTCGCCGAACACATGTCCAGCGCTCGGCGAGACGTCGGCTTCGAGCTTCTGCCCTTTCTCGCCTGCCCTCGATTTTGCCGTGTCGACCGCCGCGCGGCAGAGGCCGGCAATATCGACGCGTTCCATCTCGAGGGCGACGCCGCGCGTGTCCCCGGTGGTGAGGTCGAGAACGTCGTTGATGAGCTTGGAAAGGCGATCGACCGATTCGAGGATCGCGGCCACATATTCCTCGGCCTTGGCCGTCAGCTCGCCCGCATAGCCCGCTGCCAGAAGCTCGCCGAACCCGCCGATCGACGTCAGCGGAGTCCTTAGCTCGTAGCTCATGTTGGCGACGAAATCGGTCTTCACGCGGTCGGCTTCCTCGAGCGCCTTCGCGCGCTCGCGAAGCGCGGCTTCGATCCGCGTCGAATCGGTCACATCGACCATCGTGAACAGTGCGTTTCCGTCGGGCAGCGGGACAGCCGCGAACTGGAAGAAGCGGCCATCGGTCATCGAGATCCTCCCGCTCGAAGACTGGCGCTCGTTGGTCGTCTGGCGGACCATCTCCCGGATCTGCGCAGCGGCGGTGGGATTGACGAGCTTGCGCGCCATCGCGGGAACGAGCTCGTCCACCCTCGGGTGCGTCGACAGCCATTCCTCGTCGAGCTCCCAATCCTCAAGGAAGCGGCGATTCCAAAGGTAGAGCCGGCCATCGCTTGCAAAGACGCTGATCGCCTCGAACAGATTGTCGAACGTCGCGGCGCGGACCCGCAGCAGCGTATCGCGGGCCGAGGCCAGCCTTAGCTGTTCGGTCCGGTCCTCGAGGAACAGCCTGAGGCCGCCGTCGGGGAGCGGCTGGGCAACGACGCGGATATGGTCGCCGCCGGGAAGCATCCATTCTTCCTCGATGACCTCGGCAGGGCTCGTGAACCAGTCGCGGCGCTCTTCCTTCCAGACCGGGAAGTCGCGCGTCTCGGGCAGACGCTGCTTTTCGCGCATGCGGTCGATGACGCGGTCGAACTCGGGCTTTTCCGCAAGCCAGTCGGGATCGAGCTTGCTCATCACGGCAAAGGGGCGATTGAAGAAGCTCAAGGTCCGGTCGGCATCGAACTGGGCGGTTCCGGCCGTCATCCGGTCGGCGAGCTCGCGCTGCGATTCGCGGTGCCGCGCAAGCTCCGCGCGCGCGTCTTCAAGGTCCTGGACGTCGACCGCAAAGCCGGCGACCGCGCCGGTCGCGAGCGGGACGTTGACGATCCGCAGCATCCGCCGCTCGCCGTGGATGATCGCCGGCTGCATCCCCGAAATGATGCGTCCGCTCTCCTGCGCATCGCGCGCCGATGCCGTCGCGCTGTTCTCGCCCTCGCCGTCGATGAGTTCGGCTGAGCGCTCGATGACGTCCTGCGCGTCGCGGCCCTCGACGGCCTGGACGAAGGCGCTGTTGACGAGCCCGAGCTTGAGGTCCGGGCCGCGGTACCACATCGGGAAGGGAGCCGCCTCGATGAGATGTGTCAGCGAGTTGAGTGCGCCCTCGGTCTGGCGCAGCCGGCGCTTCAGCTTCGCCTTTTCCTCTTCGCCCTCGCTCATGTCGAAGAACCAGAGGAGAAGAGTGCCTGGAGGCTCGGGCGCCGGCGCTGGACCGCCGCGCACCTCAAGCACGCGCGACGAGCCTTGGAGGCGAAGCTTTGCCGCTATGCGGGTCGCCGACGCGCGCGCCGTCTCGATCTTGGCGTTAAGTGCCGCAAGGTCCTCGGGGATGATGCCCCCCTCGCCCGTGCCGAGCTCCGAAAGGCTCCTGGGGCCCGACTTCAGCCCAAGCTCGCGAACGAGATGCTTGTCCGTCTCGATGCGTCCGTCGCGGTGCAGGATGAGCGGCCTTGCCGGCGATATTTCAAGAAGGGTCGCATTACCCCGGGCAGCGCCGAGTACGCGCTCGGCGAGCCTCAGCCTGCGAGCCGCGATGAGCGACAGCGCGACAGCGACCCCGAGCCACGCCAGGGCAAGCGCTGCAGCGATCAGTCCCGCCGATGCAAACCCGGCCACCATTCAGCCCCCTCACCCATCCGCTGTTCTTATTCGGGGCCGAAGACAAAACAAAGGGTTGGAGAGCGTATTTGCTCTCCAACCCTCTTATTGTTCGAACTCTTTCGAGCGGTCCTGCCGGGCAGGACTGCCCTTAGAGGTTCGGAAGTGCCGCGCGGATGCTCACGAAGACACGGCGACCGAAGTAATCGTAATAAGAACCAAGCGTGGGCACTTGGCCGAACGCGCTGATCGGACTTCCAACCGTCGAGACCAACGGCGGCTTCTTGTCGAACAGGTTCGACACACCGACGAGGAAGCTCATGTCGTGAGTGACCTGAACTTCGGCCGAGATGCTGTGGTAGGCCACGCGAGGCAGCTTGTAGACGGGGCAATATGGTCCGCCGCGAAGCGCGTAAGCCGAAGCCGTGCCCAAGCAGTCGTTCGCATTGAGCGCGCTTCCGCCAACATCCTGCAAGTCGTGGAAGTTGTTGGTCTTGCTGATGATGTTGAGGCCATAGGTGACCGTCACCGGCGCCTTGGTCCAGCTGATGTTGAGATCGCCAACCCAGCGCGGATCGCCGGCCCGACCATTGTTGGTGGTCGTGACGCCCTGGAACAGCGTGTACTTGTCCTTCAGCTGGTAGGTCATCTGACCCAGCAGCGACAGGGTACCCCAGCTTCCGAAGCTCTGACGGAACCGCGTCGTGAAGTCGAGGCTCCTGTTCAGCTGCTCGTTGATGTTGAGATAGGGGTCGGAGACAGTGAGGATGTTGAACTCGTTCGGCGCGCCAGCCGGCGCACGCGTGAAGAGCGAGCAAAGCGGATCGTTCGGGAAGCTGTTCGACGTGTAGCAGCCATTGATGATGTTCTGGGCGCCGAGCTGCGTGATCTGGTTCTTCACATCGATATTGATGTAGTCGACCGCGAAGCTGAACTGCGCATCGCGCCACAGCCAGGCTGCGGGAGTGAAGATCGCACTTAGTGTAAGCGCACGCGACGTTTCGGGCTGAAGGTGGCCAACGCCGCCGCCGGAGAATGACTGGATCGACGATCCGGCTCCATTATAATCGGCCGGAATGCCCTGCGATGCGCAGTGGGCGGCAATCTCGGCATTATCCGAAAGCCCATAGTTGATGCAGGGGTCGACGCCCTGGCCGATGAAGCCCGATTCGTTCGCAAGGAACTCCTCGAAGAGCGCAGGCGAACGGAATGACGTGCCGTAAGTGGCGCGCAGGCGCATGAAGTTCGTCGGCGAATAATTGCCGGCGATCTTGTACGTCCAGTTGCCGTTGTTCGCCTGATGCGCACCGTCGTCACGCTGAGCGTAGGTGCTCGTCAGTCGAGCGGCACCGTTGAGCGTCAGGTCCTGAACCGCCGGCAGGTCCTTCAGAAGGGGAACTTCGACTTCGCCGAAGAGCTCCTTCGTCGTCTCGTAGCCCGCCGTGATCCCCGAGGTCGTGCTGCCCCAGATATTGTCCATCAGCTTGGGATCGACGGCCTCACCAGGGACGTCGCGAATTGAATCACGCCGCCACTGGGCACCAAGAGCGAACTTGAACGCGCCGTAGGGAAGCTTGAACGCGTCGCCGCCAAAGGACGCCTCGGCCGTATCCTGCTTGTAGACCGTATTTCCCTTGTCGACGCCGAACAGGAAGGCTCGCTCGGCCGGCGTGAAGTTGCCAGCCAGGACTCGCGGATCCGTATAGTTGATGTCGATGCAAGGAACACCGCGGATTGCGGTAACGGTCCCCGCGCAGCTCTGCGTGCGGAATTCGGCGACACCGAACTCGATGGCATCGCGGTAGATGATGTCACGCGAATAATCGCCGTCGGAACGGCTGTGCTGGAAGTAGAAGTCAGCAAAGCCGTTCGGCAGCAGATGGCTAAGATCGGCGTGAACGCCGGCAACGCCGCGCAGATATTTGACGTCGGTGCTCGAATTGAACGGGGCCGTGATGACCGGCTCAATCAGCTGTTCGCCGCTGAACTGCTTGTTGAACGGATCGCCCTGCGCCGCGACGCAGTTCGGGTTCGCCTGCCGATCGCAGAAGAAATAGGGCAGGTAGATGCCGTAGGCGTTGGTGTACTTGGTCGGGGCGTAACCGGTGAACTGGTTGAAGAACAGCTGTCGGTGCGCGACCGTGTTGGTCTGACGGCGGTTGTAGAGCCCCTCGAAATAGAGGTTCACATTGTCCGTCAGATCATATCCGCCCTCGGTATAGAAGGTATAGCGCTTGGTCTCGGGAATGATCGAGTCCTGGTTCAGCGCACTGTCGTAGTGGTTTTCGAGAGCAAGACCGGTCGCGTTGAACGCGCCAACCGGGAAGAAGCCGTCGGCCGCACCGAACTGGTAGGGGTTGGCCGGGTCGGCAAGGATCCCGCCAAGATACTGATCGAGGTTCTCGCCGGGCCGGTTGTACTGGATCGCAGTGATCGGGCGACGGGTGAGCCCGCCCGACGCGGTCGGCACCGGCGGCCCGAGAAGGTTCGTGGTCGAGGACCCGCCGATCCCGCCGTTCCTCGCGAAATCGGTGAGGAGGAGCACGTCGTTGAGGAACGTGCCGCAATAGGGCTTGCCCGTGTTCGGATTGACCGGATCGACGCGCTGACCCTGGGCGTTCGTGACGTTTTCCGTTTCGCAGCCAAGGAAGCTGCGGTCGCCGCGAGTAAGGGCATTACGCTTGTAATAGTTTCCACTGACCATCAGGTGACCGCGGTCGCCAAGGCCAAGGCCATAGATGCCGGAGATGCTATATTCTTCGCCGGCGCCGTGTGTCGGCCAGTTCGAGAAACCGCGCAGCTGAAGTCCGCGCTGGTCCTTCTTGGTGATGAGGTTGACGACGCCCGCGATCGCGTCCGATCCATAGACTGACGAAGCGCCGGTCTTGAGGATTTCGACCGACTGGATCGCGTCCTCCGGAATGACGTTGAGGTCGAACGCCGAGACGCCGCCGCGAACACCGGCCGGGCCGGCGCGGCGGCCGTTGAGGAGGACGAGGGTACGGTTCGGACCAAGTCCGCGAAGGTCAATCTGCTCGGAACCCTCACCGCCGTTGACGACGAAGTTCGTCGAAATCGCCGAGGTAATCTGGGTCGAACCCTGGGCAAGCGGCGAAGTCTGAAGGATCTCGGCCGTGTTGAGCTTGCCCTCGCGGTTCTGGACGTTCGGATCGATCACGCTGACCGGATCGGAGCTGGTGCGCTCATCGCGGTGAAGCCGCGAACCGGTAACGACTATCGCCGCCGTCTTGCCCTCGGTCGACTGGGCATTGGCTGCCCCGCCGCGGGTTGGGCTGGTCGCGAGCTCGCCCTGGTTGGCGTTCGGGTCGACCTGGGCGGCAGCGGCATTGGCGCAAGCCTGCTTCGCAGCGGCATCAGCGATATTCTGGCAGCTCTCGGGGACTGGAGCCGCGGGCGCCGCGGCAGCAGGCGTCGCCGGCTGCGCAAGCACCGGGCTAGCCCAGGCCGCGCCAAGCGCAATCACCGACGCGGAGATCGAGAGTCGCGAAGCAGTTGATAAAAGACGCATTTTTGTGAGACCCCTCCGGATGAACGGGGACGGGCTTAGCGAGCGTCAAACTCGAGGCAACACAGTTCCTTAACTAGCGGTAATGTTTTGGAGCGCCTGTAACATTAATGCAACGTCAGGGTGTCGGGGACACGACACCCCGCTTCAGCGCGGCAGGCACCGGCGATTTATTTAGAAGAAGAAAGCGCATCGCCGGGCGATGGCTCACGTCGGTCTCGTCTTGCTCCCAGGATCGTGCCGCATTCGGCCAGCGAGTGTGGTCTCTGCCCGCGATTCGCTCTAACCGCGCGAAATATCTCGCAAGGACAATGATGTGACCAACCTCGGCGGCTCGCAGCCCGTCCCTACCCGCGGCGGAAGTTTCGAGGAAGCCCTCGAGAATGGCCGCGATCTGATCGAGCGCCACCCTGCAGCAGCGCTCCAGCAAGCCGAAACGCTTCTTCGAACAAGCCGCGACCCTCGCGCATTTGGGATTGCTGCGGCGGCCTTGCGGCGGCTCGGCAACCCGTCCGAAGCGGAGCAGGCCGAGCTTTCGGGGATCCATGCAAGCCTCGCCATCCGGCAGCTCGACGACGCGGCGGTCGCGAGACACGAGGGACGGCACCTGCAATCGCGCGCACTGGTCGACGAGGTGCTCGCCGCCCAGCCCGGAAACCTCCTCGCACTCACCATGGCAGCCGAGCTCGACATCGACGAATGGTCGCTGACGCGCGCACAGGAGCGGCTGGGCACCGTCCTGCAGCGTGCCCCGACCTTCCTTCGGGCAATCCTGCTTCTTGCAAAATCTTATGCATTCGAAGCGCGGCTCGGGGATGCGATCGACGTGTTCGAAAGCGTCGTCGAGCGCAAGCCCGGCAACCTCGCCGCGCTCACCAGCCTCGCGCAGTCCTATGGCGAAGCCAATCGGCACGAGGAGGCGGCACAGACCTATCACCGCCTCCTTGACCATCACCCCAACGAGCTCGACATGTGGCTGAGCTACGCGCACGAACTTCGCATGCTCGGCAAAAGTGCGGAATCGACGGCCGCCTTCAGGCACGCCCTTTCGCTCGACCCGGACTGCGGCGCGGCCTGGTGGGGACTTGCCAATTATTTCCCGCAAACGCTGAGCGCGTCGGACATGATTGCGATGGAAGAGGCGCTTGCAAGGCGTCCGGGAAGCGCGGAAGACGGCGGGCCTATTCATGTCGCGCTTGGCGTCCTTGCCGACAGGCGCGGCGATCATGCCGAGGCTTTCCGGCAGATCGCCGAGGGAAAAAGGCTCCGCGCCCTCGCCTATCCCTACGATCCGAGCGATGATCGCAAGCGGGTCGAGGAGCTCGTCCAGCTCTATTCGCCGGAGCTCTTCGCATCGCTCGAGGGAGCGGGTTTTGAGGATCCCTCGCCGATCTTCATTGTCGGCATGCCGCGATCAGGAACTACGCTCCTCGAACGCATCCTCAGCCGTCACCCGCAGATCGAGGCCGCCGGCGAGCTCCCGATCATCCCCCGGCTCGACGAACGTTTGCGCCGCGAGGGCGGCGACAGCGCCGCGCGAAGGATCGCAGCGCTCGCCCCGGACGAAATCCGACGCCTCGGGCAATGGTACATTGAACGCTCGCGCGACTACCGGCGCTCGAACACGCCGCGCTTCATCGACAAGATGAACTCGAACTGGTTTCGCGCCGGCCTCATCAGGCTCATGCTTCCCAATGCCCGCATCATCGATCTGCGCCGAAACGCGCTCGACTGTTGCTGGTCCAACTTCAAGATGATGTTCTCCGAGGCTCATATCGCCGGCAACGACCAGCGCGACATCGCCCGCATGTACCGCAATTACGAGCGGATGATGAACGCTGTCGAGGCGAGCTCACCCGGCGGGATCCTTCGCGTTCGCTACGAGGACCTCGTCGCGGACGTCGAAACCGAGGCCCGCCGCATCCTCGACTTCCTCGGCCTCGAGTGGGACGCGGCCTGCATCGATTTCCACCTCTCCGCCGAAGCGGTGGCGACGCCGAGCAGCGAGCAGGTCCGCCGGCCCGTCAACCGGGACAGCGTCGGATCAGCCGAGCATTACCGGCCATGGCTTGGACCGATGATCGAAGAACTCGGAAATCTCGCCAACTAACCAGCCGCGGCGATCAGTAGCGGTAATGGTCCGGCTTGAAAGGCCCATCGGTCGGAACACCGATATAATTGGCCTGCTTGTCGGTCAGCGTGGTCAGCTTCACGCCAAGCTTGTCGAGGTGCAGGCGGGCGACCTTCTCGTCGAGGTGCTTGGGGAGCACGTAAACCTCGTTCTTGTATGTCCCGCCCTTGGTGAACAGCTCGATCTGCGCCAGCACCTGGTTGGTGAAGCTCGAGCTCATGACGAAGCTCGGATGCCCGGTGGCGTTTCCAAGGTTGACGAGACGGCCCTTCGAAAGAACGATGATCTTCTTGCCGTCCGGGAATTCGACCTCGTCGACCTGCGGCTTGATCTCGGTCCACTTCATGTTGGCGAGCGCGCCGATCTGGATCTCGCTGTCGAAGTGACCGATGTTGCACACGATCGCCATGTTCTTCATCGCCCGCATGTGGTCGAGCGTAATGACGTCCATATTGCCTGTCGCGGTGACGAAGATGTCGGCGCGCTTGGTCGCGTCCTCCATGGTCACGACTTCAAAGCCTTCCATCGCGGCCTGGAGCGCGCAGATCGGATCGACCTCGGTGACCAGCACGCGGGCGCCGCCCTGGCGGAGCGATGCGGCCGAACCTTTGCCGACATCGCCAAAGCCGGCGACGCAGGCGACCTTTCCGGCGAGCATCACGTCGGTCGCGCGGCGGATCGCGTCGACCAGGCTCTCGCGGCAGCCGTAGAGATTGTCGAACTTCGACTTGGTGACGCTGTCGTTGACGTTGATGGCCGGGAAGGGAAGCTTCCCGTTCTTGGCAAGCTCATAGAGGCGGTGAACGCCCGTGGTCGTCTCCTCCGAGACGCCCTTGATGTTCTCGACGGTCCTCGTGAGGTAGCCGGGGCGCTCGGCGAGGAAACGCTTCAGCGTGGCGACGAAGATTTCCTCTTCCTCGTTCGAGGGAACGAACAGCTCCTCACCCCGCTCGGCGCGGTAGCCCCAGAGCGCGAACATGGTCGCATCGCCGCCGTCGTCGAGGATCATGTTCGCGGTCGTGTCGCGTCCCCAGTCGAAGATCCGGCAGACATAATCCCAATATTCCTCGAGCGTCTCGCCCTTGACCGCGAAGACCGGGATGTTGCGCGCGGCAATCGCCGCCGCCGCATGGTCCTGCGTCGAAAAGATGTTGCAGCTCGCCCAGCGCACTTCGGCGCCAAGCTCGACGAGCGTCTCGATCAGAACCGCCGTCTGGATGGTCATGTGGAGGGAACCGGTGATCCTTGCGCCCTTGAGCGGCTTTGATGCGCCGAACTCGTCGCGCAGCGCCATCAGCCCCGGCATCTCGGTCTCGGCGATCTCGATCTCCTTGCGGCCGAAAGCGGCAAGGCTAAGGTCCTTGACGACATAGTCGTTGAAACGGGTTTCAGCCTGCGTCGCCACGTCGAAAATCTCCGATAAGAATTGATGGTGCGCCATATCGGCGCTGTCGGCTTGAGCCGTTAGACGCGCAGCGCCGCAAAGGCAAATATAAAGGATTCTTTATATGCGCTCGCCGACGCGGCTTGGGGGGTCGCGCTCGCCGGCCCGCAGTTGCAGGAATGTAACAGTCCCAAACCAAAGATGAACGGATGTTCAGCTTTGTTGACTTGGCTGCGGCCATTTGGAAGTCATCCCATGCGGCAGCCGCGCGCGTTCTTTGCGCGGTCGCCGGGCTCGCTAAGAGTTGAAGGGGGAAATCCATGCAGCATCGGCGCTGGTCCGATCTCAATCGCTCCGCACTCCTCGTCGGCATTTCGATGGGAAGCCTGCTCGCGGCGACGCCAGCGCTGGCGCAGGCCGCGCCGCCGCCGGCCAACGGCCCGTCGAGCCAGGCACCGAGCGATGAGCAGAAGCCCGCTTCGCAGGTTCCGCCCCAGACCAGTGTCCGCTCTTCGGGCGCAAGCACCGCCGCCACCGACAGCGGGCAAACCATCGTCGTCACCGGCTCGCGCATCCGCCAGCCGGAATTCAGCAGTCCCGATCCCGTCTCCAGGATCGACCCGCAGGTTGCCAAGGAATCGGGCAAGCTCGACCTTGCCGACACGCTTCAGTCCTCGCCGATCGCTGCCGGCTCGACCCAGATCACCTCGGCGCTTTCATCCAACTTCGTCACCAACGGCGGCCCCGGCGCCGAGACGATCGATCTTCGCGGCCTTGGCCCCAACCGCACGTTGGTGCTGCTCAACGGCAGGCGCGCGGGCCCCGCCGGTACGCGCGGCGGCGTTTCCTCGTTCGACCTCAACGTCCTTCCGCAGTCGATCATCCAGAGCATCGACATCCTGAAGACGGGGGCGTCCTCGATCTACGGTTCGGACGCGATCGCAGGCGTCGTCAACATCATCACCAAGACCGATTTCGACGGCCTCCAGCTCGATGCCCATGCCAGCGTTCCGACCCACAAGGGAGGCGAGGAGTTCCAGGGAAGCGTGCTTTGGGGCAAGACGTTCGACCGCGGGCACATCATGGTCGCGCTCGACTATTTCAAGCAGAATGAACTAGCTCGCGGCGATCGCAGCTACCTCTCCTGCCCGCCGGCCTATATTTTCAGGAAGGGCTCGAACCAGCGCGCCGACCTCATCGATCCGCGAACCGGCAAATATCATTGCGAGGACCTGCCGGTAGGCCAGGTCTGGACGTACGACTTCGAATATAATTACCTCGGCGGCCCTGGTAACCTGCGCTTGCCGAACGGCACCTTCGTCGGACCGGTCAACCTCGTCCAGTTCCAATATCCGGGCGAGAATCTGGGGCTTCCGCCGATCACCGGCAGCTGCGGCGCCATATCCTGCTTCAATGCGCCGCCGGGGTGGTTCTTCACCGGCTACGACGCCCATTCCCAGTCGGTCCAGAACGATTTCAACCCCTACGCCAACGAGCAGACCATCATCCCGTCGACGAAGCGCTACACGCTCTATGCCGACGGCTCCTACCAGTTCTCGGACGCGGTCGAGCTCTACGGCGAGTTCCTCGCCAACCGCCGCGAGACCTACCAGAACGGCTGGCGCCAGTTCTGGACCTTCGGCTACACCTCGTCGGGCGGCTATTGCGCTTTCTTCGATTGCTATGGCTCAGGCCCGGTCCCAGGCCTTGGCGCAAGCGTCTGGGCCAATGGCTGGACGGGCCTCAACCTCCTCAGCCCGACCGGGGTGACGGACCGCGGTTCCGATTCCAAGCAACGGGTCGACTATTGGCGCGGCGTCGGCGGCCTGCGCGGCGATCTTGGCGGCTTCCTCAAGGGCTGGTCCTACGACGCCTACGTCCAATACAGCCACAACAAGGGTCTCTACAGCAACGAACAGATCATGCAGGACGTGATCAATATCGCCTATTTCCAGACGTCCTCATGCGCCGGCACGGTCACTCCCGTCTCCCACAAGCAGTGCGTCGACCTGCCGTGGCTCGATCCCAATTTCCTGTTCGGCAAGTTCACGCCCGCGGAAGCCAATCTCCTCTTCTCCTGGGAAACCGGCAAGACGATCTACAAGCAGCTGTCCGGCGAAGCCTCGATGACCGGCAATCTCTTCCATTTGCCTTACGGCCCGGTCGGCCTCGCAATCGGATTGGACGCGCGGCGCGACGACATCAACGACACGCCGGGCGCGATCACGCTCGCCGGCAATGCCTGGGGCGCGAGCGCCGCGGGAATCACCGCGGGACATGAGATCACCACCGAGGCGTTCGGGGAAATCGAGGTCCCGCTGCTCAAGGACGTCCCCTTCTTCCGCGACCTCTCGTTCAACGGCGCCGCGCGCGTCACCAACGTCAAGGCCGTTCGCGCATCGGACGGCTTCAGCGACAGCGACAAGGCCAATTGGACATACAAGCTCGGCGGGAACTGGGCCGTCACCAACTGGCTGCGGTTCCGCGGAACCTACGGCACCTCGTTCCGCGCGCCGGCGCTGTTCGAGGAATTCAAGGCGGACGAGACCAGCTTCCCGAGCGCACGAACGATCGACCCTTGCGTCAACTGGCAGTTCAATCTCGACCACCACAATATCGACCAGCGCATCGCGAACAATTGCGCGGCGCAGGGCATTCCGCCCAATTACGGCGGCGGGTCCATCACCGCCACGGACCACTCGTCGGGCGGCATCGGCCGTCTCAGCCCGGAGACGTCGAGGGCCTGGACCGCAAGCGTCATCCTGACGCCTCGCTTCCCGTTCCTGCCGCAAACGCGGATGAGCCTTGCCGCCGACTATTTCAACATCAGGGTGAAGGGCGAGGTCTCGCAGCTCGGCGCGAAGAATATCGTCTTCGGCTGCTATGATTCATCGGACTTCCCGAACGATCCATTGTGCAGCCTCTTCGATCGCGGGACGCAGGGAACCGACCCCTTCGCGATCGGCAACGTCTACGATTCCTACATCAACATCTCGAGCCAGGATAATCGCGGGCTCGATCTTACCGCGCTCGTCCAGCAAAACCTCGGTCGCTGGGGAACGTTCACGATCCTTGGCAATGGCACGCGGACCTTCATCAACAAGTCGCAGCTGCTGCCGACGAGCCCGATCACCGGCGTCAACGGCGATATCGGCAATCCCACCTTCGTCGGCGACCTCAACTTCACCTGGAAGCCGCGCGGCGGGTGGACCGTCTTCTGGGGCATGGAATATTATGGTGCCTCCTCGAGCGCCGGGAAGGTCAAGGACCGCAACAAGGATGAAAACGGCGTCGGGTCCCTCTGCTTCACCTCGGCCATCTACGGCGACTATTGCGTCGTCGCGAGCGTACCGGCCTATTGGTACCACAATGCCTCCATCACCAAGGAGTTCGGAAGCCCCGCGCACCGCCTCGAGTTGACGCTCGGCGTGCGCAATATCTTCGACACGAGGCCGCCCCAGGTCACCACGCTTGGCAATGCCGGGCTTCCCTCGTTGATCGGGCCGGTCGTCGGAACGTCGCAATATGACTTCCTCGGCCGCCGGGTCTTCTTCAGCATCTCGCAGAAATTCTAGGGCCGCGGGAAACACACTTGGCTTCGGGGCGGCAGGCTGGTGCCGCCCCTTTTTTTTGAGCGCGGCGACCGGTAACCACGACAGCAAATGCCGAACATCAAGCTCAAGGCCGATACGCTCGATTTCGAGACATCGAGGTTCGCTCCCGCCCCGATTAAGGAGCCGCTGTTCGTCAACAGCATCCCCAAGAGCGGCACGCACCTTTTGAAGAACATCGTCAGGATGTTCGTCCCGCTCAACCAGCAATATCGCGAGCAATTCATCCAGTGGGGCAATCTTCAGGAACATCGGCACGCCTTCCAGCGCGAGTTCCCATTCTTCAGCTACGGCCACCTCTTCTTTTCCGACGCATCGGCGATCGAGCTCGCGGGCGTTCGCAAGATCCTTCTCTACCGCGACCCCTATGACTGGGTGCTTGCCCGTGCGCGTTTCTTCCTCTCGGACGAATTCGACGGGAATGTCGACTATCTCAAGAACGGCCGGCTCAGCATCGACGACCTCCTTTCGCTGATGATCTTCGGCATTCACGGCAAGGCGCCGAGCCTTGCCGACATGTACGACCTCAATGTCGCCGCGTGGCTCGGCTCGTCCGCGGTCTACGCGGTCCGCTACGAGGACCTCGCGCGCCACGCCCGCGCACCCCAGAGCGAAGAAGCGCACTCCTATTTTCGCGAGCTGCTCCTTGCATGCGGCATTTCGGCACTGCCCGAGGACTGGCGGGAACGCGTGCGGGTCGGCAGTGACCGCAAGAAAAGCGGGACCGCCCGCGAAAACCTGACAGGGGTCGCATTCGAGCTTCCGGAAACGCTTCCGGACCGACACCGGCGCCTCGTCGACTATGCAGCGCCCGGGCTTCGCAAACTGCTCGGCTATGAGTGACGCACCAAGCCGGGGAACGCTGTTCGGGGCGGGTCTTAGCGCCTTTCCCCGCCTCAGCGACGCGCAGCGGGACTTTGACGAGGGAAGGTTCGACGCAGCCGCCGGCCATGTCATTCGGCACCTTCGCGAACATCCCGACGAGCCGCGCGGTCTTGCACTGCTTGGCACGATCGCGCTGAGGACCGGCGCGCTCGTCCAAGGAGAGCAATTTTTGCGCCGGGCGATTTCGCTTGGCTATGTCAACACCGAGGTCAAACGGGAGCTCGCGACCGCGCTTCAGAACCAGCACCGGCTCGATGAAGCCCTCGAGGCCTTCGCCGAGCTCGAGCGAACGCTGCCCGACCCGCGGCTGAAGGCGACCAGCGCGCTCATCCTGCACCAGCTTGGAAGGGCGAGCGAAGCGCTCGCGGCCTATGAGACAGTCCTTGAACAGGAACCGGGCGATCCAGGTTACTGGATCGCCTACGGCCATTGCCTGAGGGCCGAAGGGCAAACCGACGAGGCGGTCGCCGCTTACCGCCGCGCGATCGAGATCGACGTCGAGCGCGGCGAGGCCTGGTGGAGCATCGCCAACGTCAAGTCGAAGATTTTGACCGATGCGGACCTTGCCTCGATGCAAGGAGCGCTCGAAGTTGCAGTCGACAGTCTCAACATCGTTCCCCTCCACTTCGCCCTTGGGCGGGCCTGGCATGACCGCGGCGAATTTGAACGGGCTTTCCATCACTACCGCGAAGGCAATCGCCTGCGCGCAAGCGAGATACGCTACGACCCAGGAGCCCTGAGCGCGGAGGTCGACGAGTTCATCCGCAGCACCAGCCGCCTTGCGCCAAGCGCGCCAACCATCGCATCTTCGTCAAGCGCGGTGCCGATCTTCCTCGTGAGCATGCCGCGCTCGGGCTCGACCCTGCTCGAGCAGATCCTCGACCAGCATCCCGGAATCGAGGCGGTGGGCGAGCTTCCCTATGTCCGCGCGCTGCTTCGATCGGTGCTCGAACTTGAAACGCGCCGGCGGCCGATGGAGGTGCCGGAACTGCTCCGCCGCCTCACTCCACAGCAAAAACAGGAGCTCGGCGCCGAATATATGCGCCGCGCCGCCCTGCATCGGCGCACGAGCGCGCCTTACTTCATCGACAAGATGCCGACCAACTGGAGCGATATCCTGTTCATCCGGGAGATCCTGCCGCAGGCACGCGTCCTCGAAATCCGCCGCGACGCGATGGACTGCTGCTTTTCCAATTTCATCCACCAGTTCTCGCTCGCTCACGCGGCATCGTTCGATCTTGGCCATATCGGCCGCTGCTATGTCGATTATGCGCGGCTGCTCGACCACCTGCGCTCGGTCGCTCCGGCATATATCCACCCGGTCCGATACGAGCAGCTGGTCGAAAGTCCCAAGGCCGTGCTTTCAGCGGTCCTTGATCATCTCGGGCTCGATTGGGACGAGAAATTGCTGCGCTTCCACCAGTCAGGCCGCTCGGTTCGAACCCCGAGCGCGGAGCAGGTCAGGCGCCCGCTCAATCGCCAGGGGATCGGCACCTGGAAGCCCTATGAAAAATGGCTTGGTCCACTCGTCGAAGCGCTCGGCCCCCACGCGAACGTCTAATGAGCCCGGCGCGCTGCGCGAGGAGCGCCTCTCCCGGGACAAGCGCAACCTGGACCAATTTCCTTTTGCGCGTTGCCCGGAAGCTCAGGCGGCGCCCGTCTCGCTTGCAAGGAGACGCGGGTCGATGCCTTCGGCCTTGAACGCCGCCGCCCAGCGCTCGTCGGTCGGCGTCTTGAACAGGATGTCGCCGGTCGCATGCGCCGCGAACCAGCCGTGACGGGTCATTTCCTCGTCGAGCTGTCCCTCGCCCCAGCCGGCATAACCGAGCGCCACGATCCAGCGCGAAGGGCCTTTTCCTTCGGCGATCGCCTTGAGGATGTCGATCGTGCCCGTCATGGCGAAGACCTCGCCATTTTCGCCGTTCACCTGGATGCTGTCCTGGCCGCCCCAGTCGGTCGAATGAAGGACGAAGCCTCGCCCGGGCTCGACCGGCCCGCCATGATGGACCGCGCAGTCCGGCGCATCGCCGGGTTCGATATCGAGCTGGCGAAGAAGGCCGCGGAAGGTGATCCCCGCGCGCTTGTGGCCAATGCCGATGCCGATGGCGCCGTTCTCGTCGTGGATGCAAAGGGCAATGACCGCGCGTTCGAAGCGCGGGTCCGACATCCCGGGCATCGCAAGCAGCAGCTTGCCGGACAGAAAGCTCGGCACCTCGACCATTTCAGCGACAATGGGACGCCGACGCGCGGCGGGCAATACTTGAGGCTGTCATACAGCGGGCCTATCTGCCGTTTCGCCTGACGCGAAGGAGAGATTTTGATGACGATCCAAATCGGCGACCGCCTGCCCGAAGTGAAGCTGACCATCGCCGCCGCCGATGGACCCAAGCCGACCACGACGAGCGAGTTCTTCAAGGACAAGCGGGTAGCGCTCTTTGCCGTTCCTGGCGCCTTTACCCCCACCTGTTCGGCCCGCCACCTTCCCTCCTATGTCGACAAGGCGAACGAGCTCAAAGGCCAGGGCGTCGACGAGATCGCCTGCATCTCCGTCAACGATCCCTTTGTCATGGCTGCCTGGGGTCAGCGCGACGGAAGCGCCGACATTACCATGCTTTCCGACGGCAACGGCGAATTCGCCGATGCTACCGGGCTCGGCATGGATGCCAGCAAGTTCGGCATGGGCAAGCGCTCGCAGCGTTACTCGATGATCGTCAATGACGGGATCGTCGAGCAGCTCAACGTCGAGGCGCCGGGCGAATATCGCGCCTCGAGCGCCGAGCATATGCTCGACCAGCTCGCGACCGCCTGACCGCTCGCCGTCGCCCCGCCTCTCTTCGCCGCTTGGCCTCACGAATGTGCGCGCCCGGCGGGCGTTCTCGATCGTTCAGACAGATTGAGAACCCAAATAATCGAAGAGAGGAATTTGTTATGGCGAACAGGAACAGTCGCGGCGCAAGCAGTCGCAGGGATAATTGGTCAGCTGGAGTCCTGGATCTGGCGCGCGAGCGACCAGTCGCGGCTGCGGCTGTCGCGGCAGGCGCAGCGGCGGCAGGACTGTTCCTCTGGTCGAAGCGCAGCCAGATCTCGAGCCAGCTCAGCAATCTTAGCGACCAGATCGGCGAGTGGACCGAGAATATGGCCGGCGGCAGCTCCTCGATCATGGACGACACGGCGGGACTGACGAGCACCAGCCCTACTGGGTCGCGCTCGCTCGCAGGGTCGCGGACACGCGCAACTGGAACGCGCTCCACGACGGCAAAGCGCTCGACCGCTGGAGTCCGCGGTCGCGGCAACGCCGCAAGCTTAGAGCGCGCAGCGACTGAAACCGGCGGCGATGCGAACCTTGGCGCGCAGATCGGCGGCCCAGGAACGGAGCCGAGCGGCAACAGCTGAGCCAGCCTTAAAGCTGGAACTTAAAAAAGGGGCGCCTCCTTGGGAAGCGCCCCTTTTTCATGCGGCGAGGAAACGCGCGATCGCTTCGCCGAGCTCGGGCTTGGTGACGGAGCTCATGTGCGTTCCGGGCACTTCTTCAAAGACGGCGTTGGGAAGGACGTTCGCAAGCTCCTCGGCCGAGCCATTGTCGTCGTCCTGGTCGCCGCAAACGACGAGCGTCGGCATGGTGAAGGCATCGAGCCAGGTCATGAACGCGTCCTCGAAGCTCTCCAGTAGCTGCGCCGCTGCGATCCGATCGACGCGCTGGCTCTTCATGAACTGGATCGAGAGCCAATGCGGGTCGCCTCGCGGCACCTTGTCGAAGAGCTCGATCGCCTCGATGAAGAAGGTCTTGCGCCGCTCCCAGTTGCGAAGGCCCGTAAGCCCGGCTCCGCCAAGAACCGCGCGCCGCGGCAAAAGCCCCTCGCCTACAGCTTCGACCGTGGTTCGCGCGCCAAGCGAGAAGCCGCCAAGGTCGAAGTTGGAAAGGGATAGCAGGGCAACAAGTTCGCGAAGATCGCGCGCAAGGATGCCGCGCGGATAGAATTCCTCGCCGTGCGGCTTGCCGCTGCGGCCGTGCGCGCGAAGGTCCGGCATGATCACTCGAAAGCCCTGGGCCGCGATCCGCTCGGCGTGTCCGAACCGGATCCAGTTCATGTAAGCATCTGAAAAGAGGCCGTGGAGCAGGATGACCGGCCTGCCCTCTCCAAGCTCGTGATAGGCGAGCTCGACGCCGTCCGACGCGGTCCAGAACCGAACAGCTGCCTCTTCCATCGACAAGTCTAAAGGCCCACCGCGCGCGGGAGTTGCATGTGGCGAAGAAACGCGATCATGTGGTTTTCGAAAACGTCATCATTCTCAGAGTTTTCGCCCATCCACTTGCAATGACTTGTCAAAATCCGTGCACTCACGCGGCGCTGTCCTGAAGCTTGTGGCGTTTGAGGGCATGGCGCAGCTGGTCGTAGCTGAGGTTGAGCGCCGCTGCGGTCGCGCGCTGGTTGAAGCGGTTGCGGCGGAGCGCCTCCTCGAGGAGCTGCCGCTCATAGTCGGAGACCGCCGCACGAAAATCGCTCGTCGAGGCGGGCGCCGCCGCGACCTGGGGAAATGCGGAAGGTGCGACCGGATCGGCGTCCGCGCTTTCGGCCGCAGGAGCAAGGCTCGCCGACACGGCCGTTCCCCCGATCGAGGGAGCCCAGGGCGAATGGAAGGGATCGAAGACGATCTCGTCGATCGGACGCTCGGGGTCCTCGTGGCGGTAAACGGCGCGCTCGATCACGTTCCTCAGCTCGCGGACATTGCCGGGCCAGGAATAGGCCTCGAGCTCGGCGACCGCCCGCGGCGTGAAGCCCGGCCAGTTCGGCCAATCGAGCTCCACCGCCATTCGGCGCCCGAAATGCTCGGAAAGGACCGGCACGTCGCCCTGGCGGGCACGAAGCGGGGGAAGCGTGATCACTTCGAAGGACAGGCGATCGAGAAGGTCGGCGCGGAACTTGCCCTTGTCGACCTGGGAGGGAAGGTTCTCGTTGGTTGCAGCGACGATGCGTACGTCGACGCTCATCGGCTTCGATGCGCCGATCCGCGTGATCTCGCCATATTCGACCGCGCGCAGGAGCCTATCCTGCGCCGGCATGGAAAGCGTTCCAAGCTCGTCGAGGAACAAGGTGCCTCCGTCGGCTTCCTCGAAGCGGCCGTGGCGGGTCTTGGCCGCCCCCGTGAAGCTGCCAGCCTCGTGCCCGAAAAGCTCGGCCTCGATCAGATTTTCGGGCAGCGCAGCGCAGTTCATGATAATCAGCGGACCGGCCCAGCGCGACGACAGGTGATGAAGACGTTCGGCGATCAGCTCCTTGCCCGTTCCGCGCTCGCCGATGACGAGCACGGGCCGATTGAGCGGCGCGGCGCGGCTCGCGCGCTCGACCGCGTCGAGAAACGCGAGGCTTTGCCCGATGAACTGTTCTGACCGCTCCACGCGCCGACTGTTGGTGCCAAATCCCACCATTTGGCAAGGATTTTCGCCTTGTTTTCAGGCGCGAATTGGCATGTTTCTCAAAAATCAGCACTTTCGTAAAAAATGGCACGGCTCTTGTATGGTAAAAGGCAGGTATAGGGCCCTAAAGTTGAATTTCGGAGTAACTGGATGAGCATCTTTTCCCGGACACGGGACATCTTCGCGGCGAACATCACCGAGATGCTCGACCGCTCGGAGGACCCGGCGAAGATGATCCGCATGGTGATCCTTGAAATGGAGGAAACCCTGGTCGAGGTCCGCGCCTCGGCCGCGCGCTGCATCGCGGACGGCAAGGAAATGCGAAGGGCGCTCTCGCGCCTCGACGACCTGCAGAAGAATTGGACGGAGAAGGCCGAGCTTGCGCTCTCGAAGGACCGCGAGGACCTCGCCAAGGCGGCGCTCATCGAACGCCAGAAGGCCGCCGACATGGGCGAGGGTCTGCGCGAGGAGATCAAGGTCATCGACGACACGCTGAAAGGCTATGAGACCGACATCGCCAAGCTCCAGAACAAGCTGCGCGAGGCGCGCGCCCGCCAGAACGCGATCGCGGCGCGCTTCGAAAGCGCGGTGACGCGTGCCCGCGCCCGCGAGCTGCTCAACGGCAATCGCACCGAGGACGCATTTTCAAAGTTCGACATCCTCGAGCGCCGCGCCGACTTTGCGGAAGGGCGCGCCGACGCGCTCGGCATGTCCGGGCCGAAGAGCCTCGAAGAGGAAATCGCAGAGCTCAAGGCGGCCGAGTCCGTCGACAAGGAGCTCGAAGCAATGAAGGCCGCACTCAGGGCCAGGGGGAAGTAAGAAAGAATGGAAGACGTACTTATTCCGCTGATTGTCGTCCCGGTCCTGTTCATCGGACTGCCGTGGCTGATCTTTCACTACATCACCAAGTGGAAGACGGCGGCGGTGCTGACCTCGGGCGACGAGAAACTGCTCGACGAGCTGCACGACGCCGCCCGCCGCCTCGATGATCGCCTCTGCACCATCGAGCGCATCATGACGGCCGAAAACCCCAACTGGCGCCAGCAGTGCCTGCCCGACCGCGACGACAGCCGGCGCCTGCTCGCGGACGGTGAATAAGATGGCCTACGAGCGCTATCCCGTTCGTGAGCGGCGGACCAACCAGCCGCAACATCTGATGCGCGAGCCGGACTCTCGCCGCGAACCCCAGTACAGCGTCCAGCCGGCAAGCCGGACGCGCTTTTATCGCGACAAGCAGAACGGCAAGGTCATGGGCGTCTGCGCCGGCATTGCCGATTACACCGGCTTCGACGTCGCGCTCGTGCGCATCTGCTTCCTCGCCGCGGTCTTCATGAGCGGCGGATCGGTCCTGCCCTTCTACTTCATCGCGGGCTGGGTCGCGCCGACAAGGCCGCGGGCGCTCGACGTCGATGACCGCGAGGAGAAGCAATTCTGGCAGGGCGTTCGCGCGTCGCCGGCAAGGGCCGCCCGCGACATCCGCTCGCGCCTCAAGGATATCGACCGGCGCCTTGCCGATATCGAAAGCTATGTAACGACCGAGAACCGCTCGCTCGCACGCGAGATCGAGCAGCTCCGCTAGCTCCGATCACGAACAGGGGGAAAAGCCATCATGGATCCTGAAGTCGCGCAGGTCTTCAACTTCATCACCGCGGTCCTGCCGATCGTCGCGATCATCGTTGCGCTTGGCGTTGGCGGGTCGATCCTCAACAACTGGCTCAAGATCAAGAACGGCTATCCACTCTCCAATTCCTGGGGCATGCCTCTTCATCCCAAGAATGACGGCGAAACCCTCGAGCGCGTGCGCCTGCTGACCAGCGAGAACGCGCAGCTTCGCGCCGAGCTCGGATCGGTCAAGGACCGGCTGGCAACGCTCGAGCGGATCGCGACCGACGAACCTTCGAAACTTGCGCGCGACATTGACGCGCTGACCTTGGACAAGGGAGGAAATGCATGATGACGCCTCTTGGAGCAGTCGCGCTAGCGCTCGTCGTCATCGGCCTGCCAACGCTGATGATCATGCTGGTTGCCCACCGTTTCTTCAAATATCGCGAAAAAAGGCTCGAGGTCGAAGCCCTCCACGCCGCCGAGAAGGCCGCACAATATGCCTCGAACAGCGCCCAGCTCGAGCAGCGGGTACGCGTGCTCGAGCAGATCGTCACCGACGCCGGCGCCCAGACGGCCGCCCAGATCGAGGCGCTGCGCGAAAAGCCGCTCCGGGTCGAAGCCAAGAAGAAGAGTCCCAAGGCGCTGGACCAAGGCTCCGTCGCGAGGAAATGACGCCGCATGCTTGGAAGAGGGATGGCCGCGCTTGATCGGCGCCAGTGCCGTCACGACATTAGAGGTCAGTTCGCGGGAAAAAGGGGCTCGAGCGTTCGATGAATGGTCAAGAGTTTGTCCTTGCAATCATTTTCATGGTGTTCGTTTTCTCGATCATCAAGCACAAGCTTGGCATTCCTTCGCGCTCGATGCGCGAGATGCGCGGCGATGCTCCGGTAAACGATCAGGAAAACGATCGCCTGCGCTCCCAGGTGCAGCAGCTGCAGGAGCGCATCCGCGTCCTTGAGCGGATCGTCACCGACCGCGGCGCCGAAACCGCCGCGCAGATCGAGGCGCTAAGGGACAGGGATCGCATTGCAGAGGAGGACAGGGCCTGATGGACAGCGGTCAGCTCACCGCCGTCATGATCGTCGCGATCGTGATGCTCGCCTCGATCATCCGCGCGGTCGTGCGCGGTCCGCGCCATCCCGCGGTCTTGACCAACCAGCAGGGAGAATCCGAAAATCGCCGGCTGCGCGACGAAGTCTCGCAGCTCAAGGAGCGGATCAAGGTCCTTGAACGGATCACGGTCGAGAAGGAAAACAGCCTCTCGCGGGAAATCGAGTCGCTCCGCGACCGATAAGGAGCTAGGGCGCCGCGATGGCCGGTCTTCCTTCGCTTGCCGACATCCTCGAAGAATATCAGCTCGTCGATGCAGA
>DATIQO010000147.1:0-2949 GCA_035470745.1 Sphingomicrobium sp.
TCGACAGCGGCAAGTCGGTACTTCCCGTGATGATCGAACGCTGCACGCTTCCGCTTCGCATCACGCGCATGCAGATGATCGACGCGACGGGGAGCTACGATCGCGCGCTTCAGCAATGCCTCGAGGTGATCGGTGGCGGCGGCGCGCCCCCGCAGCCGCGCGCCGCGGCGTCGGCGCCTCCCAAAGGGATCTCCGATCCGGAGCTCATCGCCAGGACGAGGGAACAGCTTACGGCCTTGCTCGGCCCGATCGCCGCAATCCTAGTCGATAAGGCCGCGGCCCGGGCCGGATCTGCAGACGAGTTCAAAACGCTCCTTGGCGAGCATATCGAAAGCGAGAAGGATCGCCGAGCGTTCCTTGGAGAAGCCAAGGCATCCACCGCTTTTTCGAGGGATGCGCCAAAGACGCCGAGTGCCGCCGAAGGTCACTCGCCGGTTGCAAAGCCCGAAGTTGAACGGTTGGCGGGCCTTCTCACCCATTATCTTGGTCCCATCGCCTCGGTGATCGCCCGCCGCGAAAGCGCGGGCGCTTCGTCCGCCAGCGAATTAGAGCAACGGCTTGCCGCGCTGATCCCGAACGAGAAAGAGCGCGCCGACTTCATCCGCCGCTCGCGCGCCTAGGCCGGGCGCTGGCACCCGCGACCCAGCGCCATCCATCGACGAGGGGTTCTCAGCAGCCGGGCATCGTCCTAATCCGCCGCCCCCATGACTTTCACGGTTGCTCCCCGCCACGAAGGCGATGGTTTCCGCATCGACGTCGGCTCGAGCGGCGCGGCGCACTGCTATGTCGTCCCGACCGCCACGCAGCAGGACTTCACCGTCTTCTTCTGCAAGCTCGCTCAAGATTTCGGGACGCGCATGCCCCATGCCTATACGAGGGCAAAAGAACGGCCGCCGGCGGCTTTTCGCTGGCGGCCGCTCCTTACCGAGAATATCCATCCACAGATCCTGGTCGGCTACGGCGATCCCGCGGTCTTGAGAACGGACGATGGCTGGTGGCTGGTGGCAACGTCGAACGATGCGCCCGACGCTTTCCCGCTGCTCCATTCGAAGGACCTCAAGGGCTGGGAACCCAAAGGGTTTATCTTCCCTCATGGCCAACAGCCCGGCTGGGCAGCCACGGGACGGAACGCGGCCGATTTCTGGGCACCCGAAATGGCAAGGGTCGGCGACGAATATTGGACCGTGTTCACGGCCAGGCAGATCAACAACGCGCTTGCGATCGGGCTCGCGAGGGCGCCGTCGCCATTGGGCCCCTGGGTCGACAATGGCGAACCGCTTGTTACCGGTAAGCCCGTCAACACGACCGGCCTTGGCTTTGACCCGTCCCAGCCGCTGATGAGCGGCGGGGTCATCGATTCCCATCTATTCCTCGACAAGAGCGGCGATCGCTACTTGTTCTGGAAGGACGATACCAACGGTATCTGGCCGCGGCCGCTCGCGATGCTGCTGCGCTTGCACCCCGAACTCATCGACGAGCTGTTCGCCAACGAGGCCGATCGCCGAACCGCCGCCTTTGCAGCCGCAATCGTTCCTTGGGCGAACGTCCAGCGGCCGATGACGCGCTTCTTTGTCATGCAGCCGCTCATCGAAGCGGCGCTCGACAATTGGCGGCAGGTCCGCCGGGTCCTTGCCGGCTTCGGCCTCGCGGCAACGACGATCCTTGAAGCGATGACAACGCCGGTGCGCGCGCAGCGCATTGCCGACGATGGGCGCTCTCTTCTCGACGACAATAAGATCGTCCTCACCAACGACCAGGACTGGGAAGGACACCTGATCGAAGGGCCGTTCGTGACCTATAACGAGGGACGCTACTGGCTCTTCTACGCGGGCAATGATTTTTCAACGCCTGCCTATGGCATCGGCGTTGCGGTCGCCGATCACCCGCTCGGCCCCTACACCAAGCAGGCGGAGGCGCTCTTAAGGTCGACGCGCGAGTGGGTTGCGCCCGGCCATGCCTCGGTCGCACCGGGAGCCAGTGGGGCTCCGCAGCTTTTCTTCCACGCCTTCCACCCAGGAACCGGCGGCTATAACGCGTTTCGGGCCCTGCTGACGGTTGGCCTTCGCTTCGGCCGCGAGCGCGTCGATGTCTACGAGTTGCCCGAGGATCAGTGACCGGGCCTCACGGCGCCGCCGCCCTCGATCGCGGTCGTCACCTGAGGCGATCCCCAAGAGCGCACGAGCCCGCCGCCGCTGACGGCGCCGGTTAGCGTCGAGCGCGCGCGGACGAGAAGTTCGCCGCCGCCCCTGACGGCGGCTGCGACCGCTGCCGCCTCGATCGCGCGGCTGTCGATCCTTCCACCGCCGTCGACCGCGGCATTGAGCCTGCCCTGGGGGCGGAACCCGTTTGCGACCGTGATCGCGCCGCCGCCGCTGACGGCGAGATCGGGGACAGATGGCGACTGGATCTCGATGCGGAGACGATAGACTTTCGGGCAGCTGTTGTTGCAGCTGTCGATCACGAGTTGCTCGCCGCGCATGTGAAGCCGCGTGAAATGGCTGCTCCCTTCAACGATCGTGACGCGCTCGGCGGGCCCCGGGAGCACGGTGACCTCACCGCCGCCTCTTAGCTCGACCGCGTTGAAATGCGGCAGCGGCACCAGCTCGGATGCAATCGCCGGGGCCGAGGCGGCAAAAGCGGCTGCGAACAAGGGAGCAAGCGAGCGGTTCATTCGTGAAGCCTTTCGATGAGATACGCTACTTTTGTAGCGCTACAAATGCAGCGTGTCCAGCCCCGTTGCCGAGCCACCCGAAAAGGTGCACTTCGCTTGGCGTATGATCAGGATCATCGGCAGCTTCGTCAGCCCATATGTTCGCAAGGTTCTCGCCGCGATGAACCTCAAGGGGATCGCCTATGAGGTCGACCCCATCACTCCTTTTTACGGCAGTGACGAATTCCAGCAGTTGAGTCCGCTCCGGCGCATACCGGTGTTCATCGATGGCGATTTCA
>DATIQO010000148.1:0-19717 GCA_035470745.1 Sphingomicrobium sp.
GAGTGAACATATCGCTCGCTGCGGCCTGGGGACTGGAACAGGCGGTCGCGCAAATTCGGGCTGATCGTTGGGTGGCTGAGAATCGCGACGCATTCGATTCATACAATGAGTACGTCGAGGAGCATGGCCTTCCGCTAGAGAAATTCCGATTGTTCTAATGGCTCAATTCGACGTTCGTCGTCTCGGAAGCGCCCTCGTCCTAGATTACCAGCCAGATCTGCTGAGACAGATTGAAAGCCGATCGTTGCGCCTCGCGTGGCGCGCTCGGACGCTTCGCCGGCGCTGAATAAACTCAATCCGGTCTTCAATATCCAGGGCGAAGATTACGTCATGATGACGCAGGCTGCGGCTGCAGTCAGGCGCCGCGAACTGGGGGAAGCCATCGGATCGCTTGCGGAGCGATCATTTGAAATCACGAATGCGATCGACGTTCTCGTGAGCGGCGTCTGACTCCGCTTTCTCGGTAAGCAGAGAAGTTCAATTCGGCGACTGCCTGGAATCAGGGAAGCCCACTTTCGCTTCTGGCTCGTTCCCCTCCTGGACTGCGACCTTGGCTCGACCGACCTGGAGCAAAAAACGCTGCAAACCATCAGCAACCCGTTCGGCCCAGTCACCGATGTCCCCGTAGGACGAACCGAGCGTGGCGGAGCGGGAGGGATTCGAACCCTCGATACGGTTTTGCCGTATACTCACTTTCCAGGCGAGCGCCTTCGACCACTCGGCCACCGCTCCGCAACTGCGCTGGAAGGGCGCCCATCTAGGGGGGTGACGCGCATCGGGCAAGGTTGCGAGGCGTAACAAGCGCCCCTAGTCCAGCCAAATGACGCCCGCCGAGCGCCTCGCCCAAAGAATGCCAAGCGCCGCCGATATCGAAACGATCGCGCGCCAGACGCTGCAGCGGTTGCCGTCGCCCTTCGCTGAAAGCCTCGAGGACATCGTGCTCCTGATCGAGGAAGTTGCAGATTCCACCGCAGCGCGCCGCTTGGGCCTTCAACACCCGATGCAACTCAGTGGCCTTTACGAAGGAGTCCCGCTCAACCGGCAGAGTGTCCAGCAATCGGGCATGCTGCCCGAACGGATCACGCTTTATCGCCGCCCGATCCTCGCGGAGTGGCAGTCGACCAGCTTCAGCCTTCAGCAGATCGTGTCGCACATCGTGATCCACGAGGTCGGCCATCATTTCGGGTTCTCCGACGGCGACATGCACGCGCTCGAGGACGAACCGGAGTGACGAGCCTTCTGAGGTTGCAACAGGTTGCTCTCTGGCGCGGCGGACGACTGCTCTTCGACGGTCTCGACCTGGCACTGGCCTCGGGCCAGGCGTTGCAAATCGTTGGCCCGAACGGCAGCGGCAAGTCGAGCCTTATCCGGCTTGCCGCCGGGCTCCTGCGCCCCGAAAGCGGCAGTGTAGAGCGCAGCAAATTGGCGCTAGCCGACGATAATCTTGCGCTCGACCGCGAATTGCCGCTGCGCCGGGCGCTCCAGTTCTGGGGCGGCGCGACCGACGAAGCGATGGAGGCGCTCGGCCTTGCACATCTCGCGCAGGTCCCGGTGCGATTGCTATCCTCGGGACAGGCAAAGCGGGCAACGCTCGCGCGGGTCGCGGCCTCCGGTGCGCCGCTCTGGCTCCTCGACGAACCGCTCAATGCCCTCGATGCCGAAGGCGCGGACAGGCTTTCAGCGATTGTCGCGCAGCACCTCTTAAATGGCGGCGCGGTCCTTGCCGCATCGCACCAGAAACTCGCCGGCGATTGGCGCGTCCTGGAGCTCGGCGCTTGATCGGCCTGCTCATCGCTCGTGACGTACGCCGCGCAATTGCCGGCGCAGCGTGGCTGCCGATTGTCTTCTTCCTGCTCGTCGCTGCTCTCATACCCTTTGCGATCGGCCCCGATGCCCGGTTGCTGTCGCGGATCGGGCCGGGGGTGCTATGGATCGCGGCGCTGACCGCGGCGCTTCTCCCGATCGAGCGCCTCGTCGAGCCTGACCGCGCGGAAGGGGTGCTCGACCAGCTCCTCCTCCACGATGTCGCGGAGGAGAGCGTCGCCTTTGCAAAGATCGTCGCTCATTGGCTGACGTTCGCCCCGCTGCTCCTTGTTGCGGCCGTCCCCGCCTCGGCGCTGCTGGCCATGGACGGCGCGTCGCTTGGCCGGACCGAGGCATCATTGTTGGTGGGCACGCCGGGCCTTGCTGCGCTTGCCGTTGCCGTCGGCGCGGTCACTGCAGGTCTTCCGCGCGCGGGCGCGCTCGCCGGTTTGCTCCTGCTTCCTCTTGCAGTTCCGCTCCTGATCTTCGGGGCCACCAATACGCTTCTGCTCGAAGCCGCGGTGTCGCTGATCCTGACGGCGGGCGCGCCGTTCGTTGCCGGCGGCGCGATCAGGGCTTCTAGGACCTAGACCAGCGCGCGAAGATCGCGGTCGGGAGCAATAGTCCCCTCGCTTCCTCGCGCACCGCCATTTCTCCCATCTCGATCTTGCCGCCCAGGTTTCCCATGACCTGCCTCACGAGCTCACCGATCGCGAGGGCTGACATGCGCACGGCATAAACCGTCAGAACGAGGAAGCGACTGTCCTGGTCGAGCAGCTGGCGGCAATCCGAAAGGAGCGGGGCGAGATTGTCTTCGAGCCTCCAGATCTCGCCGGCCGGTCCGCGGCCGAACTTGGGCGGATCCAGCAGGATTCCATCATAGCGCCGCCCTCGCCGCACCTCGCGCGCGGTGAACTTGGTGGCGTCATCGACGATCCAGCGAATCGGTCGATCCTCCATCGAGGAGAGGCGGGCATTTTCCTTGCCCTGCTCGACCGACTTCTTCGAGGCGTCGACATGGACCAGTCGCGCGCCCGAGCTGCTCAGCTGAAGCGTGCCGACGCCAGTATAGCCGAACAGGTTGAGGACGTCGGCGTCATGCGCGCGTTCGCGCATCCAGTCCCATTGCGGAGCCATGTCAGGAAAAAAGCCAAGGTGACGAAATGGAGTGAGCGAGGCCGCGAACCGGACGTCGCCGCGCGTCAGCTCCCACTGGCGCGGAACAGGACGATGCTGCACCCAGCGCCCGCCACCTTCTTCGTCGGAGCCCGGGACGAAGGTCGCGTCCGGCGACCAATGTTCCTCGGCCGGCGCCCACATCGCCTGCGGCTCGGGCCGAACCACCTTGATGCTTCCGTACCGCTCGAGTTTTTGGCCATTGCCGCAGTCGATCAGCGCCCAATCCGGCCACGGCTCGGCAATGATCGTCTTCAGCTCGTTCACGCTGCCAGTGCGAGTTGCGCGCCCACGGAGGCCACTGCAGCGCGCCCATCGAGCAGCGCAGCGCCAGCGGACCTCGCCTCGGCAGCGCCGACGGACCTAAGGTCGCCCAGCATTTCATCAACCGACAGAATGCGGCCGAACACTTCGATCGAACGCGCCATCTGGTCGGCGCGTCCCTGGGCGCTTTCCATGCTCATGAGCAGTCCGGCTTCGAGCTGCGCCCGCGCTCGATTGACCTCGGTTTCGCTCAAGGTTTCCACCGCATCGGCAAGCACGGCGCGCGCAAGGTGCATCGATTCGACAGCGCGGTTGCGGTCGGCGGCGCAGCTCAGCGCAACAATGCCGGTATCGGCATAGGCCTGCTGCCATGCGCTGACCGAATAAGCGAGGCCGCGCTCCTCGCGGAGCTCCTGGAATAGGCGGGAGGACATTCCGCCGCCGAGCGCCTGCACGAACAAGGAGAGGGCGGGAAGGCGAGGATCGGCGGCGGCAAAGCCGGGAAGGCCAAGGCACCAATGCGCTTGCTCGAACTCGCGGCGATCGTTGCGGACGCCGCCGGTGAAGTCGGCCCGGCCGATCGGAACCCCGGGCCAGTCCTCGAGATCGCCGAAGAGGCGCTCGGCAAGCTTGACGATTTCCATCGGTTCGACCTTGCCGCTCGCCGAGAGGATCAGGCGCGAGGGGATGAGCTCGTCGCGAAGCCAGTTGCGGCAATCCTCCGCGGTGATCGTGCTAAGGGTCTCGGCACGGCCGAGGACCGAGCGGCCAAGGGGCTGTCCGTCGAAGGAGGCTTCGAAGAGATGATCGTGGACGAGATCGTCGGGCGAATCGATGACCTCGCCGAGCTCCGAGAGGATCACCGTTTTCTCGCGTTCGAGATGATCCTCGTCGAGGTGGGGTCCGCGCAGGAAATCGGCAATGAGCTCGGCAAGAAGCGGTGCGTCCTTGGCGAGCGTTCGTCCGTAGAACACGGTCTGGTCGCGCGCGGTCCAGGCATTGATGATCCCGCCGACGTCCTCGATCGCCTCGGCAATCTGGCGCGTATCGCGCGAGCCCGCGCCCTTGAACACCATATGCTCGACGACGTGCGCGAGACCGTTGAGATGCTCTGGCTCGGAGCGCGATCCGACCATGGCGTAGACGCCAAGCGCAAGCGACTCCGCGCCAGGCAGCGGGTCAATCGCGACGGTCAGGCCGTTGGACAGCTTGTGCATTTCCGCGCTCACTACCTGTCCTTGCCCTCCTTCCATTTCTTGCGCAGCGCGAGCCCATAGATGAGAAGCGCGATTGCAGCGAAGCTGAACCATTGTAGCGCATACGACCGATGATTGTTGGGGATAGTCTCGAGCGAGGGAGGTGCGCTCGGCTCAAGTCCCGGCGGTGCGCTTGCAGCAACCAGCCGCATGCGGGTTCGCCGATCGGGCGCAATGATGCCGCTGACCGGCCCGCCAGGCCAGTTCACTTTGGCGTTCGGGTCCTTCGACCAGCCAACCTCGACGCTCATCCCCGGCCCTTCTGCGCCCGTCGAACAGTCGATGATCACGACATATCCGGGCTCTCCCGCCCTGTTCTCGCCGGCAATGGCCCGCCTTCCGACCGGATGGAGACAGACGCCCGTCGCATGGCGAAAGAGCGGCAGTTGGTCGCTTCGCAGCGGCGTCGTTGGCCACGTGATCGGCGGTAGATTCTGCGCCGCGGAATATTGGGCGAGCAGCCCCTCTTTCCACTTCGCGCGCTGCAGCTGCCAAACGCCCAGGCCGACCATCAGGGCGGCCGCCAGGATTACGACGATCGTTGCGACTATCGGGATCCGCCGGGTCACCGGGTGATGCGCCCTTCGCGCGCGCGATGCTTATATTCCTGCGCGAGCAACCACGCCTTTGCGAGTCTCAATCCGCCGACCGTCAGCGCCGTCGTGACCGGGATCCAGACGAGGTGCACCCACCATGGCGGCGAGAAGGTCCCGTCAACGACCAGTGCCGACACGACGACGATGGTACCGACGATGAAGATGAGGAAGGCGGCCGGGCCGTCACCGACGTTGAAGCTGTCGAAGTCGAGTTCGCAGCTGCGGCACTTCGGCGCGAAGCGCACCCAGCCAGCGAACAGGCTGTGTGCGCCGCACCGCGGGCAATTGCCTTTGACCGCCGCCTCGAGCGACGAGATCTCTTCAGCCGGCTGCGCTGGCTTCACCCCGCGTGCGGCGCGCCCCAGCCGCCCCAGACGTAGATGGACGTGAAGAGGAACAGCCACACCACGTCGACGAAGTGCCAGTACCAAGCCGCGGCCTCGAAACCGAAATGCTGCTTCGGCGTAAAGTCGCCCTTGGTCGCGCGAATGAGGCACACGATCAGGAAGATCGTTCCGACGATGACGTGGAAGCCGTGGAAGCCCGTCGCCATGAAGAAGGTCGAGCCGTAGATGCTGCCTTTGAACGCAAATGGCGCGTGGGCATATTCATAGGCCTGCACCGAAGTGAAGGTGAGGCCAAGGAGGATGGTCAGCAGGAGACCGAGCTTGAGCCCGCGGCGATCGCCATGGATCAGGCAATGATGCGCCCAGGTCACCGTCGTTCCCGAGCAGAGCAGGATCAGCGTGTTGAGGAGCGGGAAGCCCCAGGGATTGAGGACCTCGATCCCCTTGGGCGGCCACTGGCTGCCGACCGCGTCGACTGCGCTTGGGAAAATGGCTGAATCGAAGAACGCCCAGAACCAGGCGAGGAAGAACATAACCTCGGAAGCGATGAACAGGATCATCCCGTAGCGCAGATGCAGCTGCACCACCGGCGTATGGTAGCCGCCATGCGCTTCGACGATCGTGTTCTTCCACCAGTTGAACATGGTGACGAGGACGCCGAACAGCCCGAGAAGGCCGATGATTGGTCCGAAGCGGTTCTCGTGCAGGTACATGACGAAGCCGCTGAACATGATCCCGGCGGAGGCCGCGCCGATCAGCGGCCACGGATCCGGTTCTACGAGATGGTAATCATGGTTCTTTGTGGCGGCCATGGATCGCAGCTTCCCTCTTTTTCTTTGTAATCGGCTCTAGCGAGCCGTTGGAACAGTTTCCACCGGATAAAATGTGTAGCTGAGCGTGATCTCGTGAACGTCTTTCGTATCCGGGTCATTCTTGATCGCCGGGTCGACAAAGAAGGTGACCGGCATGTCGACCTTCTGGCCCGGCTGCAGCGTCTGCTCGGAGAAGCAGAAGCACTGGATCTTCTTGAAATATTTCCCGACCGTATCGGGCGAGACGTTATAGACGGCTTGGCCCGTGATCGCTCTCGCGCTGAGATTCTGCGCGAAGTAGAAAATCTTCGTCTGCGCGCCCGGAGCGACGTTCACCGCGACCTGCTCCGGCTCGAAGCGCCACGGCAGTCCCGGGTGCACATTGGCATCGAACTGCACCTTGACCTGTCCGGCAACCGCGCCCGGCGCACGGTCGGCGCGCTGCGTGGTGCCGTCAAATCCCGTCGCTTCGCAAAAGACCCGGTAGAGCTTGGGCGTCAGCGCCACGAGAACGATCATCGAGGCGATGATCAGCAACAGTATCGAGAGCGTTTTGCCGTTCTTGTCCTTGGCGACGGTCGTATTCACCAGTTGATCCCCGTCTTCGCGATCGTGATGAAGAAAAGGAGCACGACGAAGGCACCAAGCAGCAGCGCCATGATGCGCGCGCGCTCACGCTGGCGGCGGACGACTTCGTCTTCGAGTTTCATGCGGCGAGCCAGCGGTCGGCGACGAGGACCGCAAAGAGGGCGAAGAGGTAGAAGACCGAATAGGCAAAAAGCTTCTTCTCGGCCGCCATCTGCGAAGGATCGGTGGCGCGATTGGCAAGCACGCGCGCGGCAAGGACAATGAACACGAAACTCAGGACCGCCGCCGAGCCGCCGTAGACCGAACCGGCGAGCCCGAGCAGCCATGGCGCAATGGCCGCGGCGGCCATCGGCAGGCTGTAGAGAAAGATCTGCCGGCGAGTGCTGGGGATCCCGGCAACCACCGGCAACATCGGAATGCCGGCCGCCGCATAGTCGGAGCGAACGAATAGCGACAAGGCCCAGAAGTGCGGCGGCGTCCACAGGAAGATGATGGCGAACAGGAGCAACGGCAAAGCGGAGACATGGCCCGTCGCCGCCACCCAGCCGATGAGGGGCGGGAACGCGCCGGCCGCGCCGCCGATGACGATGTTCTGTGCCGTGCGCGGCTTCAGCCAAACCGTGTAGACCAGGACATAGAAGAGGATCGACACGGCAAGGAAGATGGCCGCGAGCCAATTGGTGGAAAGGCCCATCAGCAAGACGGCAAAGAAGCTCAGGCCAACGCCGAAGTGCAGCGCCGACTGTCGGTCCATGCGCCCGGCAGGAAGCGGACGACCGGCCGTCCGACGCATTTTCGCGTCGAGGTCTGCCTCGTACCATTGGTTGAGGGCACCGCACGCTCCGGCGCCAAGTGCGATGCACAAGATGGCCGTAAAGCCCAGGACAAGCGGCGGCATGACAGGGGCGACCAACAGGCCGCAAAGGCCGGTGAACACGACCAGATACATGACGCGCGGCTTGGTGAGCGCGAGGATATCGCGCCAGTCGGCGGGCAGCGCCGCTGGATTCGTCAGCTCGATGGCGGGCATTTGTGCAGGCCTATAAGGACTTGGCGCAGAGAGGAAAAGCCTGTGTGGCGATGTTCATCCAAGCTTTGCTATGCGGGCTGGATGCCGATCATCACCTTCGCTTTTGCGCTTGTTGCGTCCTTGTCCTCCGCGCAGGCCGCCTCGGAGCCGTCGCCAGCCACTCCTGTTGAGGCACCCGCGCCTCAGGCAGAGCTTGTTCCGGTTGCGATCGATACGAGCCTTGGACGTATCGTTGTGGCGCTCGATAAAGGCCATGCGCCTGTCAGCACCGCGAACTTCCTCCATTATGTCGATACGCACCGCTACGATGGAGAGACCTTCTATCGAGCCATGCACGTCGGCGAGGGCGGCCTCATCCAGGGCGGCGTCCATAGCAACGCGCTCAAGCTCTTTCCGCCGATCAAGCATGAGCCGACCTCCATGACTGGCCTCCACAATGTCGCCGGCGCGATTGTTATGGCGAATGCCGGGCCGGGAACCGCGCGTGCCGATTTCTTCATCCTCGCAAGCGACGTTCCTCAATTCGACGCAACGGGGTCTGACCCCGGCTACGCCGTTTTCGGGCACGTCATCGAGGGCATGGACGTGGTCGGGAAGATTCTCGCTTCGCCGGTATCAACGACGAAGGGCGAAGGCGCGATGAAGGGGCAAATCCTCGAGCCCGCGATCAAGATCGTAAAGGTAGAGCGGGTCAAATAGCGGCGGCGCACCTGCTCTTCTTACGATAATTCCACTCGCGAGCGTGCTGTTTTGCAAGAAGGGCGTGGAATCACAGCCACAGCTTGAGGCCGTGAAGCCTCACCGTTCGCCCGTCCTCGACGTCCGGCGATCCGATCAGGCGCATCCACCGATTTTGGCCGCCGCTCGCGGGCCTGACCTGCGCGTCGATCACGAACCCGCGGCGGGATGCGATCGCATAGCTGCGAAGCTTCTCCATCGCGCTGCGCGATTGCTCGCTGTAGAGCGCGATAGCTTCGGACCGCGAGACAGCCGCCCCCTGCGGTAGCCCGAAAATATCTTAGACGCCTGCAGTCCAGACGAGGCTGTTGTCGGCGAGGTCGCATTCCCACCAGCCGGATCGGCTGAGCCCCAGGGCCTGCCTTACGGCAAAATCGGCAAGCTCGCCCGGCGCCGGCTCAAATATGGACCCAAGCTCGAAACGGCCTCGCGGCTCGTGCAGCGGCCACCCGCTTTGCAAAGGACGCGCTTCGAGTGAGCTCAAGCTTGAAGATCCCTCGCTCTCTTCGGCCACTGCCCTGGCAACAAAAAGAAAGAGCCGCGGTGGGTGTCCCCGCCGCGGCTCCTTAACTCGCCTAGTCGATGCGTGGCAGCGTCGAATATTGGTGGAAGGGCGGCGGGCTGGACAGCGTCCACTCGAGCGTCGTCGCACCTTCGCCCCATGGATTGCCTGGCGCCTTCTTGCCGGCGGCAAGCGACCAGAACAGGTTGACGAAGAAGATGGCAACGCCGGCGACCGTGATCATGTAGCCGACGCTCGAGACATAATTCCAGTGAGCAAAGGCCGGGGTATAGTCCGGAATCCGTCGCGGCATGCCGTCGAGGCCGAGGAAGTGCATGGGGAAGAAGACCATGTTCACGCCGACGAACATCACGAAGAAGTGCAGCTTGCCGAGCAGCTCATTGTACATGCGGCCGCTCATCTTCGGGAACCAGTAATAAAATCCCGCAAAGATGCTGAAGATCGCGCCGAGGCTGAGCACGTAGTGGAAGTGCGCGACGACGTAATAGGTGTCCTGCATGTAGGTGTCGACGCCGCCGTTGGCGAGCACGACGCCGGTCACCCCGCCGACGGTGAACAGGAAGATGAAGCCGATCGCAAAGAGCATTGGCGTTTCGAAACTGATCGAGCCGCCCCACATCGTCGCGATCCAGCTGAAGATCTTAACGCCCGTAGGCACCGCGATGATCATCGTCGCGGCGGTGAAGTACATGCGCTCGTCAACGCTCATCCCGGTCGTGAACATGTGGTGCGCCCAGACCACGAAGCCGATCACGCCGATCGCGACCATCGCATAGGCCATGCCGAGATAGCCGAACACCGGCTTGCGACTGAAGGTCGCGACGATCTGGCTGACCATGCCAAAGCCCGGCAGGATCATGATGTAGACCTCGGGGTGGCCGAAGAACCAGAATAAGTGCTGGTAGAGCACGACGTTGCCGCCGCCCGACGCGTCGAAGAAGGCGGTGCCGAAGTTGCGGTCGGTCAGCAGCATGGTGATCGCGCCGGCGAGCACCGGAAGCGACAGCAGCAGCAGGAAGGCCGTCACCAGCACCGACCAAACGAACAGCGGCATCTTGTGCAGGGTCATTCCCGGCGCGCGCATGTTGAAGATGGTGGTGATAAAATTGATCGCGCCGAGGATCGAGCTCGCACCGGCAAGATGGAGCGAGAAGATCACCATGTCGACCGCGGGCCCGGACGAGCCCGAGGTAGAGAGCGGCGCATAGAGCGTCCAGCCGGTGCCCGCGCCAAGCCCCGTTCCGCCCGAAACCATGGTCGAGCCGAGAAGCAGCAGGAAGGACGGCACGAGAAGCCAGAAGCTGACATTGTTCATGCGCGGGAAGGCCATGTCCGGCGCGCCGATCATCAGCGGCACGAACCAATTGCCAAAACCACCCATCATCGCCGGCATGACCGTGAAGAAGACCATGATCAGCGCGTGCGCGGTGATCAGCACGTTCCAGTGATGCGTCCATTCGTCGAAATTGGCGGTCCCGGCGCCAAGCGGCCACGCGCGGTTGAGCACCTGGATGCCGGGCTCCATCAGCTCCCAGCGCATGATCCCGGAAATCGCGCCGCCGAGCACGCCGGCGACAATCGCAAAGATCAAATAAAGAGTGCCGATGTCCTTGTGGTTCGTCGACATGAACCAGCGGACGAAGAAACCCGGCTTGTGATCCGCATCGTGGTGCGCGTCATGCGCTTCGTGCGGCTTCAGATGGAGTGCGTCGGCGGTGGTGCTCATGTCGGGTCGGATCCGTGACTTACTGGTTGACGCTGTTGGCGGAGGTGGAATTCTGCGCGGCTGGCGCGGCGGTATTGGCGCTCGCCGCACCTGCCGAAGCCGGCGCCGAAGGCGCAGCCGCGCCTGCTGTCGATGCGCTTGCGGCAGCGGTCTTCACGCCAGGCATATGGCCGCCCTTTGACGCCACCCAGGCAGCGAACTGCGCCTGCGGAACGACCTCGACGGCGATCGGCATGAAGCCGTGGCGGGCACCGCACAGCTCGGAACATTGTCCGAAATAGACGCCCGGTCGGTCGACCTTCACCCATGCCTCGTGCAGCTGGCCTGGATTGGCGTCCTGCTTGATCCAGAATGCGGGTACCGCGAAGCTGTGGATGACATCGTCGGCAGTGACGATGAACTTGACGACCTTGCCCTGCGGAATGACGACGCGCTCGTCGACGGCGAGCAGCGGCGGGCCGTCGGCATTGGTCCGCGCGCGCTGGTTCTTCTGGCGTGTCGGATCGTTCGCTTCCTTCAGGAGGTAGCTGTCGAAGGAAACGCCGTTGTCGGGATATTCGTAGCTCCAGTACCACTGGTGGCCGGTCACCTTCACGGTGAGGTCGGCGGGCGGCGGCGAATATGTATGGCGCAGGAGGCGGATCGAGGGGATGGCGATCGTGACGAGGATCAGAACCGGGACAAGCGTCCAGACCACCTCGATGAGCGTGTTGTGCGAGTTGCGCGAAGGCACCGGGTTTGCGCCGCGGCGATAGACGACCATCGTCCAAAGCAAGAGTGCAAGGACGAACACGCTGATGATCGCGCAGAGCGGAAGCAGCCAGTTGTTGTGGAAGGCCGATGCTTCTTCGCCGATCGGCGTCACCTGATCCTGAAGGCTCATGCGCCCGTCGGGCTGGCCAATCCCCGGCGTCGGAGCGACAGTGGGAAGTGCGGCAGCGACCGGCTCCTGGGCAGGAGATGCGGTCGCCGCATCGGGCTTTGCCGCATTCTGGGCAAATCCAGCAGGAGGCGCGGCGGTCGGCTGGGCGGCTGCCGGCGTGCTCGTTGCAGGCGCACTTGCCGGGGCTTGCGCCGAAGCAGGTGTAAGCCAGGCCGCAGCCAAGGCGATCGCCCATCCAATCCGTTTCATCAGCACCCCAGATAGCATGTTGGAACCGAAGACGCAGGACTGCGCCATCAATGTTGCGCCGCTCTATAGGCGCGGCTTTTCCGCGCCTCAAGCGCCTGATCGGCCGTAAGCGGCAGGTGTTGAAGGCAGAGCCCGCGAAGCCTAATTGCGCCGTGATGATGAGCGACGAGGAAATACTGGCCGAGTTCCGCGCGGCCGATGCGCTGCTCGAGGGCCATTTCATCCTCTCTTCGGGGCTGAGGAGTCCGCGCTACCTCCAATGCGCAAGAGTGCTGATGGACCCCGCTCGCGCCGAGCGGCTTGCGGTCGAACTTGCGTCGCGCCTTCCGAAAAATGTCGTCGATCAAATCGAAGCGGTCATCTCGCCTGCCATGGGCGGGGTCATCATCGGGCATGAGATGGGGCGCGCGCTGGGCAAGTCCGCCATGTTCCTCGAGCGCCCGCAAGGCACGTTCGAACTGCGCCGCGGCTTCAGCATCGAACCGGGCACCAAAGTGCTGATGGTCGAGGACGTTGTGACGACAGGATTGTCGTCACGGGAAGCGATCGCGGCCGTTCGCGCCGCGGGCGGGGAGGCGATCGCCGAGGCGGCGCTCGTCGATCGCTCCGGCGGATCGGCCGAGCTTGGCATTCCCTTTTATCCCCTGATTCGGATCGACGTTCCCACCTACGACGCAGATTCCGTGCCGCCCGACCTCGCGGCGATTCCGGCGATCAAGCCGGGGAGCCGTGCCGCCGCTTGAGCAACCGCCTCCGCCTTGGCGTCAATATCGACCATGTCGCGACGATTCGGAATGCGCGTGGCGGCTACCATCCGGATCCGGTCAGGGCGGCAGTGGTTGCCGCCAGCGCCGGGGCCGACGGCATCACGGCGCACCTGCGCGAAGACCGGCGGCACATCACCGACGCGGACATAGACAGGCTGATGGCCGAGATCGGCCTTCCGCTGAACCTTGAAATGGCGGCGACCGAGGAGATGTTGGATATCGCCCTTCGACACCGCCCGCACGCAGCCTGCATTGTCCCGGAGCGGCGCGAGGAGCGTACGACGGAAGGTGGTCTCGACGCGGCGGGACAGGAGCGCCATCTCGCGCCGTTCGTCGACAGGCTCGCCGCCGCGAACATCCGCGTCAGCCTGTTCATCGAGCCAAGCGAGGAGCAGGTCGCCGCGGCGGTACGGCTTGGCGCTCCCGTCGTCGAATTCCACACCGGCCGCTACGCGCATCTTGGCGGCGAGGAGCGCGCAAGCGAGCTGAAGCGGATCGCCGACTGCGCGGCGCTCGCGGTCAAGAACGGCATCGAGCCTCATGCCGGCCACGGATTGACGTTCGACAATGTTGTTCCTGTCGCTGCAGTCCCGCAGATCACCGAACTCAACATCGGTCATTTCCTAATCGGCGAGGCAATCTTTATCGGCCTTGGCGAAAGCGTGCGTAGAATGCGCGAGCTGATGGACAGCGCCCGGTGATCCGCGGCAAGGAAGCCGGCAGGCGCTACCTCGCTGGCTTTGTCCTCGTCGGCGCCGTGGTTCATGTTGCGACGATGGGTCTCGAGGCGCTCTTCATCTGGAAGAGCGGCGATCATGAGCGCGCATCGTCCCTCTTTCTCACGCTTGGCCTTGCTCCTTCGCTTGCCGCCGGGTTCTTCGGCTGGCGTGCGTGGCTTGCAAGGAGCGACAGATCCGCCGGATTGGCGGCAGCAGGACTTCTTTTTCTCGTTGCCGCCGCGATGCTCGCGCACGTCTCCTTCAATCCGGGTCCACGATGATCATCGGCATCGGTTCGGACCTTTGCAACATCGAGCGGATCGCCCGATCGCTCGAGCGGTGGGGTGACAGGTTTCTTGACCGCGTGTTCACGGACCTCGAGCGGGCCAAGGCCGAATCGCGTCCGCATACAAAGGCCGGAACGCTCGCCAAGCGCTTCGCCGCAAAGGAAGCATTCTCAAAAGCGGTCGGCACAGGTTTCAAGCGCGGCGTCTACATGAAAGACATCGGTGTCGTTAATCTGCCATCAGGAGCGCCGACGCTAAGGCTCGCTGGCGGAGCCAAGGCGCGGCTTGACGCGCTCGCGCCGGAAGGCCACGCCATCGACATTCATTTGACGATGACCGACGATCATCCCTGGGCGCAGGCCTTTGTGATCCTGACCGCCCGCAAGCTGGAGCCTTAAGTGTTGAGTGAAACTGCCCCTGAGGCGACGACCAAGGACGAGGCGCCGCCGCCGGCCGGAACGAAGGAGGAGAAGGGCTCGGCGCTGTGGCGAGAGATCAAGGGCCTGCTCTGGGTCCTCCTCGCCGTGCTCGCTTTTCACAGCCTGGTTGCCAAGCCGTTCTACATCCCTTCCGAATCGATGATGCCGGGCCTGCTGACAGGCGACAGGCTCGTCGTCACCAAATATCCCTACGGCTGGTCCTGGGTGTCGCCCAGTTTCCACGTCATCGGGCCGATGAAGGGACGCCTGTTCGGGCACATGCCGGAGCGTGGCGATATCGTCATCGTCACTCCGCCTGGCACGCGGACCGACTATATCAAGCGCGTCATCGGTCTTCCCGGCGACACGCTGCGGATGGTGAACGGACAGCTCTTCATCAACGGCCAGCCGGTGAAGCGGCAGGTTCTTCCGCCCGACATCATCCCGATCGACGTCAATTCGCCTTGCGGGTCGGACCATGACCCGGCGCTCTACGACTTCCGCGTCCGGGCAAGTGATGGACAGATGTATTGCCGGGTTCCCGTCGTTCGCGAGACACTCCCCAACGGCCGGTCCTATGAGACTGTCGAACTCGGCCGCTCGACCGAGGATGATTTTGGACCTGTGACCATTCCTCAACGCCATGTCTGGCTGATGGGCGACAACCGCGATGATTCCGCCGACAGCAGGGTGCCCGAGTGGCAAGGCGGCCTGGGCGGACCGGTGCCATGGGAGAATATCGGGGGCCGCGCCGAGTTCATTACCTTCTCGCTCGATGGCACCTCGAAGTGGTGGAATCCCATCAGCTGGGTCGAGGCGCTTCGTTCCGGGCGCGCCGGAAGGTCGCTGCGGAACAGCTGATGACCAACCCGCCGACCACCGAGCCTCATCTCGAGCGGCCCGGTCCGGCGGAATTTCGCGACCCGTTCGTCCGCCGCGAAATGCAAAAGGCGGCGGTCTGGTTCGGCATCGGCCTTGCCATTTTCGGCGTCATCACGCTCGGCCAGCCTTTGCTGCTGATCGTCGGCGGCGCGATCTTCGCAGTCTTCCTCGATGGCGGGGTTCGCCTGCTCGGCCGCTACCTGCCGATTCCCCGCGGATGGCGGATGCTCCTCGTCCTGCTTCTTGGCTTCGGCTTCATCGGCTGGGTCTTCTGGTTTGCTGGAACGACGATCGCTGCGCAGTTCCACGCGCTGCGGGACGTGGTTGCCGCCCAGTTCAACCGGTTGGTAAATTTCGCGTCCTCGCTCGGCTTCGTCGTCGGCCAGCCCGGCGACCTGCGCAGCGAGCTGCTTGGCGGGGTCGGCCACCTGACCAGTGCAGTTGGCAGCGTCATCGGAGCGGTCGCGAGCGTCATCGCCATGATCGTCATCGGCATCTTCCTTGCCTCCGAACCCAGACTCTACGATCGAGGCATTGCCTGGATGCTCCCGCTAAGACACCGGACGGGCTTCTACCGGATCGCGGAACATGTCGGCTTCACGCTTCGCCGGCTGCTGTTCGGACGTCTCATCGCGATGGTCTTCGAAGGCGTCTTCACCTGGTTCATGCTGATGATCGGCGGGGTGCCGATGGCCGGCCTCCTTGGCCTCGTTACCGGCGTTCTAGCCTTCATCCCGAATATTGGTGCCATCACTTCGGGGATCCTGATGATCGCGGTCGGCTTCAGTGCCGGCTACGGCCCGGGCATCTGGTGCATCGTCGTCTATTTCCTGGTGCACAATATCGATGCCTATCTCGTCGTCCCCTATGTCGCGCGAAGGACGGTCGACCTCGCGCCGGCGGTGCTGCTGGCGATGCAGCTCTTGATGGCAGCTTTGTTCGGAATTCTCGGCGTGCTTTTTGCCGATCCCATCCTTGCGAGTCTCAAGGTCGTGCTCGTCGACCTAAGCCGCCAGCATGCAAGAGATGAGAATGAAGGTCCGGCGCTCGTCGCGGCGGACGGGGCTATTGCTGCGGCGCCTGGCCCGGCTGCGACTGCCCAGGCTGTGCCTGCTGCATCTGCTCCATCATCTGCTGCTGGAGCGCCGCAGCGCCGCCGCGGGCGATCTTCTCGACCCGAACCTCGAAGGTAAGCGCCGAGTTCTTGGGGAAACCGGGCGGCGCGGGGCTTGTCCCAAATGCCAGGCGCTGCGGCATGCTGAAGCGATATTCGCCGCCTTCCTGCATCTTGGTCATGGCCTCCGCGAACCCGGGGAAGACCTGGTCCATCGTGAACGGCTGGGCGCCGCCATGGTTCTGGCTGCTGTCGAGTATGGTGCCGTCGTCGGCGGTGAGGACATAATCCATCAGCGCTGCATCGGAACGGGTGATCGGGTCACCCTTGCCGGCCTTGATCGTTCGAAACTGGAGGCCGCTCGCCGTGACGGTAGGACGAAGCGACCCCGCGCCGATCCAGGCGAGCCCGATCCCGGCGGCAATGATAATAAGGAAGCCGAGCCAAAGCGCGGCGCCCCTTCCCTTGTGCTCGGGGCGGTGGGCGGCTTCGGCGACGGACATGTACGGCTTTTTTCTGGGACGGGCGCTGGAGTTAGCGCGCGCCTTCGCGCTCGGCGCGCTTGCGCTCGAGCTTGCGGGCGCGGCGGATCGCGGCGGCGCGCTCGCGCGCACGCTTCTCCGACGGCTTCTCGTAATGACGGCGCAGCTTCATTTCACGATAGACGCCTTCGCGCTGCAATTTCTTCTTCAGCGCGCGCAGCGCCTGCTCGACATTATTGTCGCGGACAATGATCTGCATAAAGTCCCGTCACACTCCTCAAAGTCTTTAAAATCAGGGGCTTAACCCCATATACCGAATCAACGGGCGCGGGGCCCTCATGAATCGGCAATAGAATAGCGGCCTCCGGAGGCACACCTCGGCGGCGCGCAGCCCTTAGCAGGGCGCGCTTGCGCATTCAAGGCGCCAACTGTCCATGAACGGTGCGATGAACCGTTCGACTGGAACGACGGAAGGCGAAACAATACCGCATGGGTTATCGGCCATTAACCCACTGAATGATAAAGAGATGGCCTATAGCGGAGGGACGGAATGTCTTTGAATCGAAGAGAAATGCTGCGTCTTGGTGCTGCTGGCGCCGGGGGCCTCATCCTCTCTTCTGCGGCGATGTCGCAGGTACTTCCGGGGATGCTCAACCCACAGCCCACGGGCACTGCCGCGGCGAACCCGCTGGCACCTGTTCCGGCGCAGCCTGTCGCAGCGCCGTCGGCGCCGATTGGTGTTGATCCGCAGCTGTTTGCAAGAGCGAAGGCAGCGCTCGACCAGCACCAGATTTGGCCGCGCGACGTGATCGGCATCGGGGATTTCTCGAGACCATCGAGCGAGGCTCGCTTTCACCTGGTCGATCTTCAGAACGGGACCGTCGAAAGCCACCTCGTCTGCCACGGCCGTGGGTCGGACCCGGGACATTCGGGTTACCTTGAGCGGTTCAGCAACAGCTTCGGCAGCTACGCGACCTCGAACGGCACCTACGTCACCGACGATTATTACCAGGGCAAGTATGGCCTTTCGCTGCGCGTTCGCGGACTCGACTGGTCGAACAACAATGCCCAGGCGCGGGCGATCGTCATTCACAATGCGTGGTACGCCGAACCTGAAATGATCCAGACGCACGGCATGCTGGGGCGCTCGGAAGGCTGTTTCGCCATGCCCAAGGCGAGCCAATATGAGGTGATGCGCCGTCTCGCTGGCGGCCGTATGATCTTCGCGGACAAGATCGCGTAACCGGCACTCCTGAACCGAAGGATCGAACAAGGGCCGCCGACTGGGCGGCCCATTTTTTGCCCGGCATTTGCGGGCCTAACCCTCACTCGAGATCGAAGCGCTCCCCGATTGCCGGAATCCGGCAGCTCCAGCCGAGCGAGCTTTCGATTCGGTCGCGCAGCGCAAGGGAGCCGGTCGGCTCCCCGTGGACGATGAAGGTCTTGTCGGGCGCCTTTCGAAAGCTTGCGAGCCAGCGCATGATTTCGGACGCATCCCCGTGCGCCGAGAGCATCGTCAGATCCGCGACCTCCGCCCTTATTTCGATCCACTCTCCGTGGATCTTCACCTCGCGCTGGCCGTCGACCATCGCCCGACCACGTGTGCCCTTGGCCTGGAATCCGGCGAACAAGATCGTGTTGCGGGGATTGCCGCCAAACGCCTTGATGTGATGGAGGACGCGGCCGCCCGTCGCCATTCCGCTTGCCGAGACGATGACCTTTGGCATGCGGTTGGCCGAGAGCGCCTTTGAAGCCTCGGTGTCGGTGACATAGGTCGCCATGGAAAATGCCTCGCGGCAAACGTCAGGCTGCAGGCGGTGATCGGCCATGTGAGCCGCCATGAGCTCGGTTGCATCGGTTGCCATGGGGCTATCGACATAGATCGGCACGAGCTTGAGCTCGCCCGAATTCTTCAGTGTCCAAAGCTGGTAGAGAAGCGACTGGGTGCGGCCGATCGCGAAGGCGGGGATGACGATTGTCCCTCCACGCCGGACGGTCCGCTCGATGACCTCCTTGAGAGTTTGGGCGGCGTCGAAGTGCGGATGGATCCGGTCGCCATAGGTCGATTCGACCACCAGGAAATCAGCATTTTCGACGGGCTCTGGATCAACCATGATGGGGTCGCCGTAGCGACCAAGGTCGCCCGAAAAGACGAAAAGCTTGTTCCCGATCTCAAGCTGGGCGGTCGCAGCGCCAAGGATGTGGCCCGCCCGCCGGAACAGAAGAGCGGCGCCATTGCCAAGGTCGCGCCGCTGGTGAAATTCGACCGGCTCGAAAAATTCGAGCGTCCGCTCGGCATCCCGCGCCGTATAGAGGGGCAGCGCCGGCTTATGCCTGCTGAAGCCCCGCCGGTTGGCGAACTCCGCGTCCTTCTCCTGAAGATGGGCGCTGTCGAGGAGAACGAGGCGCGCGACGTCGATCGTCGCAGCGGTCGCGAAGATCTTGCCCCTGAACCCTTGGGAGACGAGCCTTGGAAGATACCCGCAATGGTCGAGATGGGCATGGGTCAAGACCACCGCTTCGATCGAGGCCGGCGAAACGGGGAAAGGCTCCCAGTTGAGTTCCCTCAGTTCGCGTGTGCCCTGGAACAGGCCGCAATCGACGAGGAGCCTCCGCTCGTCATGCTCGATGACGTGCTTCGAACCGGTAACCGTTCCTGCACCGCCAAGGCTGGTAAAGCTAAGCAAGGGCGCGATGGCTCAGCGGCGCGGGGTCAGCGCGCACGCTGAAGGCACGCCCGTGGGCGTACATGCGAAAAGGCGTGCCGCCCGCATGGGTCATGAAGAAGATGGTTGGGACCTCGGCGGCGGATTGTCCCTAGGGACTATTCCTTATGCCGAAGCTGCCCTCGACCGCCCGGCCCCCGCTTCGAACGTCGCCGCGAGCCGCTGCGCTTGTGCCAAGAGCGGCGTGGAGGACTAGCGCGTCGCGACCTGATTCTTGGAACTTGGCTTGGGCTTTGCCGCAATCTGCTCGGCTGGCTTGGGCGGCGTCAGGCTGGCGCCGCCGTCCTTCATGTTGAGCGCGGCCATCGCCTTGGCGTCGCGACCGTAGAG
>DATIQO010000149.1:0-17089 GCA_035470745.1 Sphingomicrobium sp.
GCCACGCGAACCAGTTCGAATGGTTGGCCGAAAAGCCGAAGGATTTCCTCGAACCTGCCGGCGGTTGGATCGAGACACGCTATGGCGCCAAATCACGGCGCGAGGGACGACGTCCCTATTATCTTCGCTATCGGCGAATTGGATGAAGCAGCGGCAGCTGGCGCGAATCCTGCGTGTGCTGGCGCGGCGGCACGGGCCAAGTTCGACGGTGTGGCGACGCCGCCTCGCAACTGGGGTAGGAGCCGTCCTCGTCGGCCTGATCGCGTTGCTATTTGCCGACATGGCGAACGAAGCAATCGACATCTTCCGCAGTCACGTCGCGTCGATCCGCTGGCTACCGCTGGTCGTCACTCCCCTCGGCGTCATGGCGATCACGCTCGCGACGCGGCGCTTCACTCCGGAAGGCAAGGGCTCGGGAATCCCCCAGGTTATCGCCGCCTCGCACAATCCGGAGGAATCGCTCGGCACCCTCATCTCGCTTCGCGTCGGAATCGCAAAGCTGCTGATGACCGCAGCCGGCCTTCTGGCGGGCGCATCGGTCGGCCGCGAAGGACCAACGGTACAAGTCTCCGCCGCCATCATGGCGCGCGTCCACCGCGCGTTTCGGGTTCCGCTGACCCCGGGGGTGATCATTGCCGGAGGCGCGGCCGGTGTTGCCGCCGCCTTCAACACGCCTTTGGCAGGCGTTGCATTTGCGATCGAGGAGCTCGCCAATGCGTTCGAGCAGCGCGTAGCCCTGCTCGTGATGACTGCAATCCTCATTGCCGGGATCGTCAGCCTCGGGCTCGCTGGCGACTATGTCTATTTCGGCACAATGCCCGCTACCCTGCCGCTTGTGCGGACGCTCGTAATTGCGCCGGTCGCAGGCGTCCTCGGCGGCCTTTCGGGCGGACTATTCTCAAGGCTCGTCCTCGCGATCACCTACAATCGCCGCCGATATCTCGGACCTCTTGCCGAGCGCCCCCTCGGCTGGTCGTTTCTTTGCGGCCTCGCCATCGCCGCGATCGGGATTTCAACGGGCGTCACCTGGGGCACCGGCTATGCCGAAGCAAAAGCAACCATTGAAGGCGCGCAGATGTCACTATGGTTCGGCCCGGGCAAGTTCGTGGCCACGCTCCTTTCAACCCTTGCCGGCCTTCCCGGCGGCATCTTCTCGCCCTCGCTCGCGACGGGCGCCGGCGTCGGGAACCTTCTCTGCCTACTGTTTCCCATGGACCCGCGCGGCACGGTCGTTCTGCTGGGGATGATCGCCTATTTTACCGGGGTCGTGCGAGCACCGCTCACCGCTGTCATCATCATTGTCGAAGCCACCGCGAGCCGCGGGATGATCCTGCCGCTCTTTGCCTCGGCGCTATTTGCCGACGCCTCGGCGAGGCTCGTGTGCAAAGACAAGCTTTACCACGCCCTTGCCCGCGAATTCCTCACCCGATCTTCGCCGGAGTCAATCTGAGCAGCCGCGCGCCGTCTCCGTCCTCGAGCAGGTAGACGGCGCCGTCCGGTCCCTGGCCGACGAAGCGAATGCGCTTGCCGACGTGCCACTCGTCGCGAACGCTCGCCCGGTCGCCGCGGATTTGCACATGGATGAGTAGCTTGCCCGAAAGACTACCGATCATCGCGTCGCCTTTCCACTGCGGAAACAGGTTGCCGGAATAGAAGAGCAGGCTCGTAGGGGATACGGAAGGCACCCAGTAGAGCTTCGGTGCGACAATGTCGGCGCGGCTCGAATGAGGGGGGATCGGCACGCCGTCGTAATTCTTTCCTTGGGAGACCAGCGGCCAGCCATAATTCTTCCCCGCGATTAGCAGATTGAGTTCGTCGCCGCCGCGCGGTCCCATTTCGGTTTCCCACAGTCGCCCGTCCGGTGCGAAGGCGAGACCGTAGGGGTTGCGATGTCCCAATGTCCAAGTCTCTGAAGGGGTCAGATTGGGACCCGGCCACTTCACCTGCCGCCCTTGCGCCCGCTTCGCCGCCTCGCTGTCGTCGGGTGGATCGATTACCGTCACGGCTGCGGCGCCCTTCTTCCCAGCCCACGGATTGGCTTCAGCGGGCTTTCCCTCGAGCGTGAGGTGGAGAACCTTGCCAATCGGCTGGCTCGGGTCTTGCGCTGGCGTAAAGCGCTGTCGTTCGCCCGAGCTTAGAAACAGCGATTGCCCATCCGGTGCGAAGGCGATGATTGCCCCGAACTGGCCACCCTCGCCTCCCGCCGGATCGTGCCAAAGGAGTTTCAGGTCCTCGAGGCGAGCCCCGCTCGAGTCGCGGACGAGCGTTGCACGGGCGAGCGCAAGCCCGCTGCCCCCGTTTGCCGACGGCTCCGAATAAGTGAGATAAATTTCGCGGTCGGTGGTGAATTGCGGTGCGACCACGATGTCGAGGAGGCCGCCTTGTCCACCATAGACGACCCGCGGCTCTCCGCCGACCGGCTGTTTCTCTCCGGTAGCGACGTCGACGAGCCAGACCCGGCCCGGCTTCTCCGTGACAATCGCGGTTTCGGTGCCCGGTATGAATGCCAGCGCCCATGGATTGTCGAACGTCGCAACCTCGCTGGTTGCAAACGGCGGCGCAGTCGGCCGCAAGTTTGCAGGACCGGTCGCTTCTCCCTGGGTTCCCGATGCCGCGTTCTGCGAACCCGTTCGCGCCGGCGTTCCGCAAGCCCCAAGGATCAGGAGGACAGCCGTTTGCAGCGAACGAAGTCTCATTCAGTCTCCAAAATCCAAATATTTGAACCAAAAGACAGTCTCTTTGCTCTATAGGTCCATGATGGAGCAATGCAGCCTCCTCTCGCTCGCGACCGCCGTACCACCGTTCGTGATCACGCAGGCCGAGGCGAAGGAACTAGCGCGCGAGGCATTTGGCGGCAGGAAGGCGTTATTCGACCGGCTGTCGGGTGTGTTCGACAATGCCGGCATCTTGCAGCGCTACATCGTTGCTCCGCATGACTGGTACATGGCAGGCCACGGCTGGCGCGATCGCAACGCTGTTTACTTGAAGGCAGCGGAGGACCTGTTCGTAGAAGCTGCGGCTGCGGCGATCGCGAAATCCGGACTAATGCCCGACCAGATCGACGGGGTGGTAAGCGTTTCAACGACCGGCATCGCGACCCCAAGTCTTGAGGCCCGAGTTGCCAATCGCCTCGGCCTTCGCAGCAACGTGCGCCGAGTACCCGTGTTCGGCCTCGGTTGCGCTGGAGGAGTAAGCGGACTTTCGCTTGCTGCGCGCCTCGCGAGCACCGAGCCCGGCAGCCACTGGCTCATGGTCACCGTCGAAACCTGCTCCATCTCGATCCAGCTCGACAGCGATGACCCCGCTGCGGTCGTCGCGACGGCCTTGTTCGGCGACGGCGCGGCGGCGGCGGTGGTAACGAGCGCGCTCGACGGCATTGCCCGGATCGGCGGATCGGCGGAGAAGCTCTGGCGCGACACGCTTCGGATCATGGGTTGGCAGGTTGAGGACCCTGGCCTCGCGGTTGTTTTCGATCGCGCGATCCCGCCGTTCATCGAACAGGAATTGGCCAAGGCCGTTGACGAGATGTGCGCCGAGATGCGCATCGGCCGGGAGGATATCGATCGTCTTTGCTCGCATCCTGGCGGCGTCAAGGTCATCGACGCAATCGAGACCGCGCTCCATCTCCACCAGGGCGAACTCAATCTCGAGCGCGAGGTGTTGCGCGACTTCGGCAATATGAGCGCTCCGACAGTCCTGTTCGTGCTTGAGCGCTTGATCGATCGCGGCCTTCCCGATCGCACCTTGATGACCGCATTCGGTCCCGGTTTCACCTGCGCAGGGCTATTGCTCGAAGCCGCATGAACCTGAACCTCCTGATTCTCATCCTCTTCACTCTTTCGCGCATCTTCGAGCTTCCGTTTGCCCGGGCCAATACGCAGCGACTGCTGCGCGCGGGCGGCCGCGAAGTTGCCAAGGGCCATTATCCGTTGATCGTCCTGCTCCACGGCGGCTGGCTCGCAAGCCTCTGGTGGCTCGCGCCCTATCGCCCAATCAATCCGCCCCTGCTCGCCATACTCGCACTTGTCGAATGCGCTCGAATCTGGGTGATCGGGAGCCTTGGCAGGCGATGGACGACAAGGATCATCATCGTCCCGGGCGAGAAACTAGTGACGCGCGGGCCTTACAAATTTCTCAATCATCCCAACTATGCCGTCGTCATCGCCGAGATCGCGCTCCTTCCGCTCGTTTTCGGCCTTTGGCGCGTCGCGCTCCTCTTCACCTTGCTAAACGCTGCCCTACTCACCATCCGCATCCGCGAGGAAAACCGGGCGCTCGGCCGCTAAGCATTGCTTGCGGACTTTCTGGTTCGAGCCTATATCGCGGCTCTCTCCTCGACATCGACAGATGCCTGAGGCTGGGGCCCCACGGCTCCGGTCCGAGAGACTTTTGGTTTTTTTAAGCTGGGAGCGTGCGTGACGGATGTCGCCAGCCTTGAACGATTGATCGAGCCCGAGGTGAAGCGCCTCGGCTACGAACTCGTGCGCGTGATGATGATCGGCGGCGCGTCGGATCCGACGTTGCAGGTGATGGCCGAACGCCCCGACACTCGGCAGCTCGACATTGCCGATTGCGAGCGGATTTCGCGCAGCCTCTCGGACATGCTCGATCTGACCGATCCGATCGAGGGCAGCTATCGGCTCGAGGTCAGCTCCCCTGGCATCGATCGGCCGCTGACGCGGCCTAAGGACTTTGCCGACTGGAAGGGAAACGAGGCTCGGATCACACTTGCCGCACCGCGCGAAGGTCGCAAGCAATTCTCGGGAGAATTGCAAGGCATGGAGGGCGAGATCGTCCGCATCCGGGGCAAGGACGGACAGGACTATGACCTGCCCTTCGCCGATATCTCCTCGGCCAAGCTCGTCTTGACCGACAAGCTCATTCAAGCCACCGCGCCGATCAGCACTGAAGGCGCAGACACCATCGAGACGATAGAGGAATAAGATTCATGGCCACTGCACCCGCTGCCGTCAGCGCCAACAAGGCAGAATTGCTCGCGATCGCCGATGCTGTCGCGCGCGAGAAGCTGATCGACAAGGGCATCGTCATCGAGGCGATGGAGGACGCAATCCAGCGTGCCGCCCGTGCCCGCTACGGCGCCGAGAACGACATCCGCGCCAAGCTCGATGCCATCACCGGGGATCTGAGGCTGTGGCGTGTCCTCGAAGTCGTGGAGGAGGTCGAGGATCACTTCAAGCAGATCGACGAGAAAGGGGCCCAGAAGCTGCAAAAGGGCGCTTCCGTCGGGGACTTCATCGTCGACCCGCTGCCGCCAATCGAATTTGGGCGGATTGCCGCGCAGGCCGCCAAGCAGGTGATCTTCCAAAAGGTCCGTGATGCCGAACGCGAGCGTCAGTATGAAGAATTCAAGGATCGCGTCAGCGAGATCATCACTGGGGTCGTGAAGCGCGTCGAGTTCGGCCATGTCGTGGTTGATCTCGGGCGCGCCGAGGGCGTTATTCGCCGCGATCAGCAGATCCCGCGCGAGATGGTCCGGGTCGGCGATCGCATCCGCTCGCTCATCATGGCAGTCCGCCGGGAGGCGCGCGGACCGCAAATCTTCCTTTCGCGTGCTCACCCCGACTTCATGAAAAAGCTCTTCGCGCAGGAAGTCCCCGAGATTTACGACGGCATCATCGAGATCAAGGCGGCAGCGCGCGACCCGGGCAGTCGTGCCAAGATTGGTGTCATCAGCCATGACAGCTCGATCGATCCCGTGGGCGCCTGCGTCGGCATGAAAGGCAGCCGCGTTCAAGCTGTCGTCCAGGAGCTCCAGGGCGAAAAGATCGACATCATTCCCTGGTCGCAGGACCTTGCGACGTTCGTCGTCAATGCGCTCCAGCCGGCAACCGTCAGCCGCGTCGTCATCGACGAGGAAGAGAGCCGGATCGAGGTCGTCGTTCCCGATGACCAGCTCAGCCTCGCCATCGGCCGCCGCGGCCAGAACGTGCGCCTGGCGAGTCAGCTTACCTTGTCGCAGATCGACATTCTCACCGAAGCGGACGCTAGCGAGAAGCGTCAGCGCGAGTTCGTCGAGCGCTCGGAGATGTTCCAGAGCGAGCTCGACGTCGACGAAACGCTGTCGCAGCTGCTCGTCGCCGAAGGCTTCACCAGTCTCGAGGAAGTCGCCTACGTTCCCGTCGACGAAATTGCCTCGATCGAAGGTCTCGACGAGGATATCGCGACCGAGCTCCAGAGCCGCGCCACCGAAGCGCTCGATCGCCGCGAAGCGGCCTCCCGGGAAGAGCGCCGCGCGCTTGGCGTTTCCGACGACCTTGCCGGGATCCCGCATCTCACCGAGCAGATGCTGGTCACGCTCGGCAAGGCGAACATCCGCACGCTCGACGATCTTGCCGACCTCGCCACCGACGAGCTGATCCAGAAGAAGCGCGTTGAACCACGCCGGCGTGAGCCGAGCAATCGACCGGAGGACAAGGGCGGAATCCTTGCCGAATACGGCCTCTCAGAAGAGCAAGGCAACGAGATCATCATGGCCGCCCGAGCCCATTGGTTCGAGGACGAGCCTGCAACCGAGGAGGACGCGGTTGCGGGCGAGCAGCAATGATCAGCTAGAAGCGCAGGTATCTGAGCGCACTTGCATCCTTTCGCGGCGGGTTGCGGCGCGGGAGGAACTGATCCGGCTGGCGCTTGGTCCTGACGGCCAGGTTGCGCCGGACGTCCGCGCGCGCGCTCCGGGGCGCGGCGCCTGGATCGGCGTGACGCGGGCAACGCTCGACGCCGCACAGGCCAAGGGCAAGCTGAAGGCCGCGCTTCAGCGCGCCTTCAAGACGAACGAGATAACCGTTCCCGCTGATCTCGGCGAACGCACGGAAGCTGCGCTCCGCAAGGCGGCGCTCGATCGGCTTGGCATGGAAGCGCGCGCCGGCAAGTTGATCAACGGGACGGAGCGCATCGAGAACGCGGCGCGCTCGGGCAACGTCCATCTGCTCATCCACGCAGCGGATGCAGGCGAGGACGGTCGCAGGCGTCTTGACCAAGCGTGGCGGGTGGGCGGAGGTGGTCCGCAGGGGGTGATATTCCCGGAGCCACGTACTATCTTGTCGTTGGCACTGGGCCGCGAAAATGTGGTACATGTCGCCCTGACCGATCCTGCCGCCGCTTCGCGTGTTCATCACGCGCTTGCCCGGTGGCGGGCTTTCACTGACCCGACATGTGGTCTTGGGGGCGGAGAACCCGCTCTGAGGCCCGGCTCGGCCGACGAAGATTTGACGAAGGAATAGAATGGCTGATCAGACCGAAAAACCGAAGCTTGGCACCCGGCCGCCGCTGGGCCTCAAGCGCACGGTCGAGACCGGGAAAGTGAAGCAGAGCTTCAGCCACGGCCGCTCGAACACGGTCGTGGTCGAGGTCAAGAAGCGACGTATCCTCGGACGCCCGGGCGAAGCAGCGCCAGCCGAGGCGCCGAAGCCCGCTCCAGCTGCCGAAGCGCCAAAGCCGGCCCCCAAGCCCGCCGCTCCGCAGCCTGCGCCGCGCAAACCGTCGCCGCAGGATGATATCACCGCCCGCAAGGAGATGCAGACGCGGCTCCTGCGCGAGGCAGAGGAAGCCCGCCTGGCTTCACTTGAAGAAGCTCGACGCCGCGAGGAGCGCCAGCGCAACGAGCAGAGCGAGGAAGAGCGCCGCCGGGCCGAAGAGAATCGCAAGGCCGAGGAAGCTGCCGCGGAAGAGGCGCGCCGTGCCGAGGAAGAGGCCAAGAAGGCCGCCGAGGCTGAGGTCCAGGCCGAAGTGGCTGCGCCCGTCCAGGAACAGGAAGAGCAGCGGACCGTGCGTCGCGCTGGACCGAGCCATGCCCCTGCCCCGCGCCGTCCGGAGCCGGCCCGGCCGAGCCGCGGTCGCGGCGATGCAGAGCGCCATCGCGGCAAGCTTACCGTCTCGCGCGCCCTTTCGGACGAGGACGAGAGCCGTGCCCGATCGCTCGCAGCGCTCCGCCGCGCCCGCGAGAAGGAGAAGCGGCACCACATGGAGACCGGCCCTGCGACCAAGCAGGTTCGCGACGTGGTCGTGCCCGAGGCAATTACTGTCCAGGAGCTCGCCAACAGGATGGCAGAGCGCGGTGCCGACCTCGTGAAAGCGCTGTTCAAAATGGGTATGCCGGTCACGCTCACGCAGACCATCGACCAGGACACGGCCGAGCTGCTGGTCACCGAGTTTGGGCATCGCATCAAGCGCGTCAGTGACAGCGACATCGACATCGATACCTCGACCGACGTCGATGCGCCCGACACTCTCAAGACCCGCCCCCCGGTCGTCACGATCATGGGTCACGTCGACCACGGCAAGACCTCGCTCCTCGATGCGATCCGCGGAGCGGACGTGGTCTCGGGCGAAGCTGGCGGCATTACTCAGCACATCGGCGCCTACCAGGTGCAGCTGCCTGACAAGTCGAGGATCACCTTCCTCGATACGCCGGGCCACGAGGCATTCACCGAAATGCGCGCGCGCGGAGCCAACGTCACCGACATTGTCGTGCTCGTTGTTGCCGCCGACGACGGTCTCAGGCCGCAAACGATCGAGGCGATCAATCACACCAAGGCCGCTGGCGTGCCGATGATTGTCGCGATCAACAAGATCGACAAGCCGGAGGCCCGTCCCCAGAAGGTCCGCGAGGAGCTGCTGCAGCACGAGGTCATCGTCGAGGACATGGGCGGCGAGGTGCAGGACGTCGAAGTCTCCGCGCTCAAGAAAACCAACCTCGAAAGCCTGCTCGATGCGATCCAGGTCCAAGCCGAAATTCTCGAACTGAAGGCCAACCCCGAGCGTCCCGCCGAAGGCACGGTAGTCGAGGCAAAGCTCGACAAGGGCCGCGGCCCGCTGGCGACCGTCCTCGTCCAGCGCGGCACGCTGCGCGTCGGCGACGTATTTGTCGCAGGTGCATCAAGCGGCAAGGTCCGCGCAATGATCGACGACAAGGGTCGCCAGGTTAAGGAAGCCGGGCCATCGGTGCCGGTGGAAGTTCTTGGGCTTTCTGCCGTTCCCTCGGCAGGCGACCCGTTCACCGTCGTCGAGAACGAGGCGCGCGCCCGCGAGGTTGCGGCTTACCGCCAGGGAGTCATCGACAAGAAGCGCACGACGGCGGCGCCGGTCAGCCTCGAGAACATGTTCGCCTCGCAGCGGTCCACCCACAAGGAACTCCCGCTGGTCATCAAGGCCGACGTGCACGGATCGCTCGAGGCGATCGTCCATGCGCTCAACCGCCTTTCAACCGACGAGATCAAGGTACGCGTCCTGCATTCGGGGGTCGGAGCGATCACCGAGAGCGACGTGACGCTCGCTAGCGCGAGCGGCGCACCTATCATCGGCTTCAACGTCCGCCCGAACGCCAAGGCGCGCGAAGTCGCGGAACGCAACAAGGTCGAGTTCCGCTATTACGACGTCATCTATCACCTGACGGACTGGGTGAAGTCGGCGATGGCGGGCGAGCTTGGTCCCGAGATTATCGAGACCGTCGTCGGCCGGGCCGAAGTCCGCGAGGTCTTCCCCGCCGGCAAGAAGGACAAGGCTGCCGGCCTGCTCGTCACCGAGGGCGTCATCCGCAAGGGGCTCAACGCGCGCCTCACCCGCGAGGACGTCATCGTTTCCAAGACGACGATCAGCTCGCTGCGGCGCTTCAAGGACGACGTCGCGGAAGTACGCGCGGGCCTCGAATGCGGCGTGATGCTCGCCGACACCAACGACATCAAGGCGGGCGACATGCTCGAGGTGTTCGAGGTCGAAGAGCGCGCGCGAACCCTGTAAGTTCGATCGTTCAGGCTTGGAAGCGACAAGATAATGCGTCGCCAGGAAACCCCCGAGGGCCGTTCGGTGCGACTGCTCCGCGTCGGCGAGCAGGTGCGTCACGTGCTGAGCGAACTGCTGCAGCGCGGTGATGTCCATGACGAGGTGCTCCAGTCACACCTCGTCAGCGTCACTGAAGTCCGGATGTCGCCCGACCTTCGCCACGCGACGGTTTTCGTGAAGCCGCTGCTCGGCGAGGACGAGGAGGCCGTCCTTAAAGCGCTCCGGCAGAACACGGCCTTCCTCCAGCGCGAAGTCGCGCATCGAGTCCGCATGAAATATGCCGCTAAGCTGAAGTTCGTTTCCGACGAGAGCTTCGACGAAGGCACGCATATCGAGCGCATCCTTCGCTCGCAAAAGGTGGCGCAGGACCTCAGCGGCGACTGACAGGGCAAATGAAACCAGATCCCAAGGTGGTCGGCCGGCATGAGCTTGCAAAACCCATGGCCGGCTCGAACTGCCGGGCCGAGCTCTTCGCCGAGCGCTACCGCGATCCCTTGAGGGCCGCCTGCGCCGAGGACGGCGAGATCTGGCAGATCTATGCCAACAACTTCGGACCGGAGGGATTCGACGCCAGCATCGAGCGCTACATATCCAATCCCAACAATCGCACCTTCGTGCTCTTCGAAGGGGACGAGCTCGCCGGCATGTCGAGCTATCTTGGAATCGATGAATCGCGTCAGGTGCTCGAAATCGGCGGCACCTACTATCGGCCGAAATTTCGCGGAACCGGCTTCAATGGCCGCGTCAAGGAGATGATGCTCGGCCGCGCATTTGCTTGCGGCGTGCGACGGGTGGAGTTTCGCGTCGACCGCCGCAACGAACGCAGCCAGGCGGCAATGAAGAAGCTCGGCGCGGTACGCGAGGGAATCATGCGCGCCGATCGCATCACCTGGACCGGCCATGTGCGCGATACGGTTCTGTTTGCGATCTTGAAGGACGAGTGGCCGGTCTGACAGAGGCGCGCTAAGCAGCAAGCGATGGCCAAGCTCTATTTCTATTATGCTGCGATGAACGCCGGGAAGTCGACCACGCTCCTCCAAGCGGACTTCAACTATCGCGAGCGCGGCATGCAAACAATGCTGTGGACCGCCGGGCACGATGACCGTGCTGGCGCGGGGACGATCGGCTCGCGCATCGCGCTCTCGGCTCCCGCCAACAGCTTCGATGAAACGATCGATCTGTTCGCGGCCGTGGGCGGCGAGCTGAAGAAGCGCGAGATCGACTGTGTTCTCGTTGACGAAGCCCAGTTCCTGTCGCAGCGGCACGTCCTCGAGCTTTGCGAAGTCGCGGATCGGCTCGGGATCCCCGTGCTCTGCTATGGCCTGAGGACCGACTTCCAGGGCAAGCTCTTTCCAGGCTCTGCTGCCCTTCTCGCCCTTGCGGACTCGCTGATCGAGCTGAAGGCGGTCTGTGAATGCGGCCGAAAGGCGACAATGAACCTTCGCGTGGATTCGGACGGGCAGGCCGTGTCATCCGGTGAGCAGACCGAGATCGGCGGCAATGATCGCTATCTGGCGCTTTGCCGCCGACACTTCTTCGAGCGTCTTCGCGAGGGCGAGGCTCGGCAGCTGAGCCTGCGGCTGTCGCGCAACCAAGCTTGACGGTTGTTCCTTCCGCGTCCCACGCTCCGGGCATGAAAGGCGGCATCATCTACGAACTGAGTGTGTGGCTCGTGCCGCTGGTGATCGCCATCGTCTTTCACGAGGTCGCGCACGGACTGGTTGCGCGAAGGCTGGGCGACCCGACCGCCGAGGCAAAGGGACGGCTGTCGCTCAATCCCATTCGGCACATCGACCCGTTCGGCACCATCCTCCTGCCTCTGATCCTCGCGCTCAGTCACGCGCCCGTCTTTGGGTGGGCGAAACCGGTGCCCGTCAATTATGGCCGGCTGCGGAACCCGCGCCGCGACATGGTTCTCGTCGCGCTTGCCGGGCCGGGCATGAACCTTGTCCTTGCGCTCGCCGGCACCGCCCTGCTCGCCGCCACGATCAAGGTCTCGGGTGGGGCAAGGGGCGGGGCTGCCGCGCTCATCGCCGCCAATGCGCTGAACTTCGTCCTCATCAACATCTTCCTTGCCGTCTTCAATCTACTGCCGGTCCCCCCGTTTGACGGCGGCCACGTGATCCAGGGGCTGCTGCCGAGGAGTCTCGCGGCGCCCTTTGGCAAACTCGCCCGTTATTCGCTCCTTGTCTTCGTGATGCTCCTTCTGGTTCTTCCAGCCCTGTCGCCAAGGGCAGACGTTGTGAACCGTGTCGTCTCGCCCATCGTTAATCAGATCGCTCGTTTCCTGCTCGTGATCTTCGGCATCGCCGGCTGACATGCTGGACGGCTGGATCATCCTCGACAAACCCGTCGGACTTGGCTCGACGACGAGCGTCAGCGCGGTGAAAAGGATCCTTCGCGAGGCAGGCGAGCCGAAGACAAAAGTCGGCCATGGCGGGACGCTCGACCCACTTGCGAGCGGCGTCCTTCCGATCGCGCTTGGCGAGGCGACCAAGCTGTGCGGCCGAATGCTCGACGCAACAAAGGCGTATGATTTTACAATCAGCTTCGGAGCGGAGACCGACACCCTCGACGGCGAGGGAAAGGTCGTCTCGAGGAGCGAGGTTCGCCCGAGCGCGGAAGAGATCGAAGCCGTGCTCTCTCGCTTTTCCGGAGAGATCGAGCAGGTGCCGCCTGCCTACTCGGCGCTGAAGGTCGGCGGCAAGGCGGCTTATGAACGTGCGCGAGCGGGCGAAGTGGTTAGTCTCAAGCCTCGGTCGGTGACGATATTCGAACTCCGGCTCACCGGCCATTCTTCGAACAGCGCCACCCTTTCCGCAACGGTCTCAAAGGGCACCTACATCCGCTCGCTCGCCCACGACATCGCGCATGCGCTTGGAACGGTCGGCCACATCTCCCAACTCAGGCGGACGCGCGCCGGCCCCTTCACCCTTGCAAAGGCCATTTCACTGGACTTTCTGGAAGAAGCCGCTAAGGCGCGCGCACTGACGAGGACGGTATTACCGCTTCAAGCGGCGCTGGACGACATCTCGGCCCTCCCCGTCACCCCCGACCAGGCTCGTCTGCTCCGTCATGGACAGGTGCTTGTCGGGTTCCCCGCAAAGCCGGGGCTTAGACTGGCAGTGCTGGATGAAACTCCGGTCGCTCTGGTCGAAGCTTCGGCCGACGGTCTTAGGGTCGTCAGGGGATTCAACCTATAGAGACAAGGAGTGACACGATGTCGATTACTGTGGAGCGCAAGCAGGCGCTCATCAAGGAACATGCGCAAGGGGCAAGCGACACCGGCTCACCCGAGGTACAGGTCGCGATCCTGACGGAGCGCATCAACAATCTCACCCAGCACTTCAAGAGCCATGCGAAGGACAACCATTCTCGGCGAGGGCTTTTGATGTTGGTCAACAAGCGCCGCTCCCTGCTGGACTATCTCCGGCGCAAGGACGAGCAGCGCTACGTCGATCTCATCGCGAAGCTCGGTCTTCGCAAATAACCGGAGGGCGCCCGCGCGGCGCCCTTTGCACATCGGGGCCTAACCGCACTTCGGCGGTCCGGCCTTAGGGGCGTTTCAAGGCCCCGAGCCGCAGCGAGCCGGAATGCTCGCAAAGCTGTCCCGCCGGCATCTGGCCCGCGGGGTTAAGGAAAAGAAATGTTCGACAAGAAAACAGTGGAAATCGAGTGGGGCGGAAAGACCCTCAAGCTCGAAACGGGCCGCGTTGCCCGCCAGGCCGACGGCGCGGTAGTTGCGACCCTCGGCGAAACCGTGGTGCTTTGCGCAGTCACCGCCGCCAAGTCGGTCAAGCCGGGGCAGGACTTCTTCCCGCTGACGGTTCACTACCAGGAGAAATTCTCTGCTGCCGGCCGAATTCCGGGCGGTTTCTTCAAGCGCGAGCGCGGTGCGACCGAAAAGGAAACGCTGACCAGCCGCCTGATCGATCGGCCCATCCGTCCGCTCTTCCCGGACGGCTTCTACAACGAGATCCTCGTGATCGCCCAAGTCATGAGCTACGACGGCGAGAACGAGCCAGACGTCCTTGCGATGATCGCGGCCAGTGCCGCCCTCACCCTGTCCGGCGTGCCATTCATGGGCCCGATCGGCGCCGCTCGCGTCGCCTTCAGCAACGAGGGCGAGTACATCCTCAACCCGAGCCAGACCCAGGTGAATGAAGGCCGTCTCGACCTCGTCGTCGCCGGCACCCGCGAAGCCGTCATGATGGTCGAGTCCGAGGCGAAGGAGCTTTCCGAAGAGGAGATGCTCGGCGCAGTCATGTTCGCCCACCGCTCGATGCAGCCGGTGGTCGAGGCCATCATCAAGCTTGCCGAGCAGGCGGCAAAGGAGCCGTGGGAGCTTGCACCGAACGCGGACAAGGCAGCGATCAAGGAGCAGCTCAAGAGCCTCATCGGCGCGGACATCGAATTAGCCTATAAGCTGACCAACAAGTCGGAACGCTCGGCCGCGCTCGCTGAAGCCCGGACCAAGGCCGCCGAGTCTTTCGCTGATGCGGACCCGCAGGCGCAGCTCGTCGCAGCAAAGCTCGTGAAGAGTATCGAGGCAGACGTCGTGCGCGGCGCCATCCTCCACGAGGGCCGTCGTATCGATGGCCGCGATACCAAGACCGTGCGCCCGATCGACATCAGCGTCGGCTTCCTCCCGCGCACCCACGGGTCGGCGCTCTTCACTCGCGGCGAAACGCAGGCGATCGTCACCACGACGCTCGGCACCAAGGAAGCAGAGCAAATGATCGATGGCCTCGAGGGGCTTTCGTACCAGCGCTTCATGCTGCACTATAACTTCCCGCCCTATTCGGTCGGCGAAGTCGGCCGCTTCGGCGCTCCCGGCCGCCGCGAGGTGGGTCACGGAAAGCTCGCCTGGCGCGCTATTCACCCGATGCTCCCGAGCGTCGAGGAATTCCCGTATACGATCCGCGTCCTTTCAGACATCACCGAGTCAAACGGCTCGTCGTCGATGGCGACGGTCTGCGGCGGGAGCCTTGCACTGATGGATGCGGGCGTGCCCCTGAAGCGTCCGGTCGCCGGCATCGCCATGGGCTTGATCCTCGAAGGCAAGGACTTTGCAGTGATCAGCGACATCCTGGGCGACGAGGACCATCTCGGCGACATGGATTTCAAGGTCGCCGGCACATATGAGGGTGTCACCTCACTCCAGATGGATATCAAGGTCGCCGGCATCACCGAGGAGATCATGCGGGTCGCCCTTTCCCAGGCGAAGGAAGGCCGCGCGCACATCCTCGGCGAGATGGCCAAGGCGCTCGGCGAGAGCCGCCATGAGCTCTCAGCACATGCGCCTCGCATCGAGACGATGACCATTCCGAAGGACAAGATCCGCGAAGTCATCGGCACGGGCGGCAAGGTAATTCGCGAAATCGTTGCCGAAACGGGTGCCAAGGTCGACATCGACGACGACGGCACGATCAAGATCGCCTCCTCCGACCTCAAGCAGATCGAGGCGGCGCGCAACTGGATCAAGTCGATCGTCGCCGAAGCCGAGGTCGGGCATATCTATACCGGCAAGGTCGCGAGCATCGTCGACTTCGGTGCGTTCGTCACCTTCATGCCGGGCAAGGATGGCCTGGTTCACGTCTCCGAGATCAAGAACGAGCGCGTGGAAAACGTGCGCGATGTTCTCAGCGAGGGCCAGGAGGTCAAGGTCAAGCTCCTCGAGATTGATCCGCGCGGCAAGGTCCGCCTGTCGATGCGCCTTGTTGACCAGGAAACTGGTGAAGAACTGCCCGACACCCGCCCGCCGCGGGAGCCGCGCGAACCGCGCGGTGATCGTGAAGGCGGGCGCGGCGATCGTCATCGCGGCAACCGCGACCGTGACCGGGGTCCGCGCCGCGAGCGCGGCGAGCGTGATCGCGGTCCGCGCGGCGAGCGCGGCCCACGGCGTGAAGGCGGTGAAGAAGGTGGGCGCGAGCCCGAATTCTCGCCGGCGTTCCTAACCGGCGACGCCGAGGAATAAGCAGGTCGCGCTCATCTTAGCGCTTAGGCTCAACAGAAGGCCCTCCGAGCAATCGGGGGGCCTTTTTGCGTCTCCATCCGTCCACAAGGCGGAACGCTCAGTCTTGCAAAATGTAGTGTTATCCACTAACTAAATTTCATGGAACGAGCAATTACCGCCAGCGAGGCCAACCAGCACTTTTCCGAGTTGCTCCGTGATGTCGCCGACGGACAGAGCTTTATTGTCACATCACGGGGTCGTCCTGTTGCGCGTGTTCTGCCCATCGATCGCCACGAGGAAAGCCGTTCAGTTCGACGATTGTTGAAGTTCTTGGTCAGTTTGCCCGTTCGCCATTCTGGCGGTTGGTCACGCGACGACCTTTACGAATGACCCGCGTCGCCCTCGACAGCAACGTCCTCGCATATCTCGCTGGGGTGAGCCGATCTACCGACGACGAAGAGAAAATAAGCGAGACTCGGTCGTTGATAAAGCGGCTCGCCGCTCACGTAAGCCTCATTGCACCGGTCCAAGCCATGGGCGAACTATTTGTTGTCCTTCGTCGCAGCGGTGCTTCCGCAAGCGAAGCGCGTTCGATCCTGATCGAATTCGGGGAGGCGTTCGGGACGTCCGCGTCGGATACAAATTCGGTTCTCGCAGCTGCTGACCTGGTGGTCGATCATAAGCTGCAGTTTTGGGATTCGTTGATCCTCACAGCCGCAGCAAATGCAGGGTGCACGCTGCTCTTGTCGGAAGATATGCAAAGCGGGTTCGTCACACGCGGTGTGACGATCGTCGATCCCTATTCTAAGCCTGTCCATCCGAAGTTGGCCGCTCTTCAGACCGGATCGTAAGCGGTCATTGGCTGGTGGAGCTGAGGGGAATCGAACCCCTGACCTCTGCAGTGCGATTGCGCGGATTGGAGCAGATTGAGAGCTATTTTGTCGGTCTGGCACGCCAGACCGCCCGTTCCGCCGGGAAATGAGAAGTAATTTGCGATACACTGCGATCCGCACCGGGCCACATAATTGAAATATCGCATGAGAGTTGGTATCTCATAAGATATGCCGCGAGTGGTCCTCGACACGGACGTCATTGTCACCGCTTTGAGGAGCGCGACTGGAGGCAGCAACGCAGTTCTACGTGAAGCTGCACTCGGGCGGCTCACGCTTCTCGTAACGCCCGCGCTGTTCCTCGAATATGAGGCGGTGCTGAAACGCCCCGAGCAGCGGCTCGCGCATGGTTTGGGATTGCGAGACATCGATCGTTTCCTCGCCGCTCTCGCCAGCGCCTGCGAGCCCGTCGAGGTCAGCTTTCAGTGGCGTCCGCAGCTTGCCG
>DATIQO010000150.1:0-7890 GCA_035470745.1 Sphingomicrobium sp.
CGCGGCCAATGCCGGGCATGACCTCACGAAGGCCGACGTCGACTCCTGGCTCGACGGCTTCATGCCTTACGCGCTGAAGGCTGGTGACATTCCGGGCGCTGTCGTCGTTGTCGTCAAGGACGGCCAGCCGCTTACCATGCGGGGCTTCGGCTTTGCCGACCTTAAGGGACACAGGCCGGTCGATCCGAACCTCACCTTGTTCCGGCCGGGCTCGGTTTCGAAGCTGTTCACCTGGACCGCGGTCATGCAGCTCGTTCAGGCGGGCAAGCTCGACCTCGACAAGGACGTCAACACCTACCTCGACTTCAAGATTCCCCCGCGCGACGGCAAACCCATCACGCTGCGCAACCTGATGACGCATACGCCGGGTTTTGCGGAGACCGCGAAATATCTGATCGAGTTTGGCGAGAATAAGCCCAAGCCGCTCCACGACGTGCTTTCGCGCTGGGTGCCCGAGCGCATCTACGCGCCGGGCGAGATGCCGGCTTATTCGAACTACGGGGCCTCGGTTGCGGGCTATATCGTCCAGCGCGTTTCGGGCGAGCCGTTCGATGCCTATATCCAGCGCCATATCTTCGCGCCGGCCGGAATGAGCCATTCGAGTTTCGATCAGCCGCTTCCGCCCCAGCTGCGGCCGCTGCTCTCCAAGGCCTACAAGTCGGGTACGGACGAGCCGCAGCCCTACGAAGTGATCGGCATGGCGCCCGCTGGTGCGCTTGCGTCAAGCGGCGCGGACATGGGCCGCTTCATGATCGCGCACCTCAATCACACGTTGTTCAATCAGCAGACCGCGCAGCTCATGTATGCGAATGCCAACAAGCCGTTCTCGGATCTGCCGGCGATGGCGCTTGGCTTTTATCATGAGGACCGCAACGGCCTGAACATTGTCGGGCACGGCGGCGACACGGTCTTTTTCCATTCCGACCTGCACCTGTTCCTCGACAAGAATGTCGGACTGTACATTTCGATGAACAGCCTGGGCAAGGACGGCGCGGGACATGCGCTGCGCGAGGAACTGCTTCAGGAATTCGCCGACCGTTACTATCCGGCGCCCGCGAAGAACCTGCCCACGGCAGCGACGGCGAAGGAACATGGCGCTGCCATCTCGGGCCATTACGTGAGCAGCCGGGCTGGAGGCTTCAACTGGTTCCGACTTCTGGCGCTGCTTGGCGAAACGACTGTCGGCGTCGACAAGGACGGCACGCTGGTCGCTTCCTCGATCACCGATCCTTCCGGCAATCCGCGCAAGTGGCGCGAGGTGAAGCCCTGGGTGTGGCAGGAGGTGAACGGCGGCGACTATCTGCAGGCGAACCTCGACGCGAAAGGCCACGTGCGGATGTTCTCGATCACGCCCTACGCGCCGATCATCGAGTTCCTCCCCGCGCCGGCGTCGCTCAACGCCGGCTGGATCCTGCCGGCGGGCGGAGCCGCATTGCTGATCCTGCTTGTTGCCGCGCTCGGCTGGCCGATCGCCGCGCTGGTTCGGCGCCGTTACAAGCATCAGCTGGATGTCAGCGGACGGGCATTGCTGCTCCACCGCGGGGCGCGCGCCACTGCTTGGCTCTTCATCCTGCTCGCGCTCGGCTGGGTGGCGATCATCAGTGTCGTCAACAACGATCTGACTGCCTTGAACGGGGGCATCGACCTCTGGATCCGGCTCCTGCAACTGGTGCTCGTGCTTGCGATCGTCGGGACGCTCATCGCGATCTGGAATGCCTACAGCGTTGCTACCGGTCCGGGACGGCACCGGGTGGCGACGATCTGGGCGGTGCTGATCGCGCTCGCTGCGGCGTTTTTCGCTTGGCTGTGCCTCGATGCCGGGCTTCTCACCGCATCGCTGAACTATTGATCCGGTGAACCGGGCCGGCGGCAGCGCGAGGGGAGACAAGCCGGCCCGGACCCTCTTCGGGCACCCGCCCGGGCTGACCGTCCTGTTCGCGACGCAAATGTGGGCCGAATTCTCGTTCTTCGGCCTCCAGGCGCTACTCGTTTATTATATGACGAAGCAGCTTGGCTTTCCCCAGGCGAAGTCGTCGCTGATCTACGGCAGCTACGGGGCGGCGGCTTTTTTCAGTCCTTTCTTCGGGGGCCTGATCGCCGATCGCTGGCTTGGCCGCACCGCGAGCGTGATCATCGGCGGTGCGATGATGATGGCCGGCCATTTTGCGATGGCCTTCGAGCCATTGCTCTTCCCCGCGCTGGTCCTGGTTGCACTCGGCAACGGGCTCTTCATCCCCCCACTCGCGATCCAGGTCGGCAGCCTTTATGCCGACGACGATCCCCGCAAGGCTTACGCTTACAGCGCATATTACATGGGCATAAACCTCGGCGGCCTGCTCGCGCCGCTCGTTTGCGGCACGCTTGGCGAGCTTTACGGCTGGCACTGGGGCTTCACCGCCGCGGGCGTAGGTATGGCGATCGGGCTCGTCATCTATTGCAGCTTCCTTCGTCAGCTTCCGCCCGAGCCAAAAAGGGGCGCCTTGAGCGCGGAGGAGAAGGCGTCCTTTGCTCCGATCAACCGCGAACATGTCGCTATCTTGCTGCTGATGATCGCAATGGTCGTGCTGTTCCGCATTGGTTACGAGCAGAGCGGGAACGTCATTGCCCTTTGGGTATCCGACTTCACCGACCGATCCGTCGACCTTCTCGGCCGCCGGACGCAGATACCGGCGACCTGGTTCCAGTCCATCAACCCGCTTCTGATCATCATCGGAACGCCGCTCCTGATCCGCTACTGGCGCCACCGCAAGGCGAAGGAGACCGTGCCGCACCTGCTCCGCCGCATGGCGATCGGCTGCGTCATCGCCGCCGCGGCCATGCTGGTGATGGTCTTCGCAGCGCTCTCGAGTGGTCCTCACGGAGCAAGGGTCAGCTTCTTCTGGGTGTTCCTCTATTTCGCCCTGCTCACGCTTGGCGAGCTATTCGTGATCCCGGTTGGCCTCACGCTCGTCGAATCCCTCGCCCCGATCCGCTTCGCGTCGATGGCGATGGGCGGGTGGTACATCGCCAAGTTCCTTGGCAGCCTGCTCGCCGGCTTCATGGGCGCATATTGGCAAGTGATCCCCCCATGGGAGTTCTTCAGCCTTGGCGTGGCATCGACTTTCGTTGCGGCCGCCTGTCTCTACGTAATGGCGAAGGTGCTCGCACGGCGTTCGGCGTTTCAGGGACTTCGGACATAGGCAGCTGATGTCCGCGTTCGGTCCGTTTGCGCGGTCCAATCTGTTTCTGAGCTGCGGCTGGCGAGCTTCGAACGGCTTGGGACGGCTAAGAGCCGGCATCGGCTGCAACCAGCGGCTATTGCAGCGGCAGCTTGTACCCGACGTGGCTCCCAACGAAACCCAACCGCTCGTAGAACCGGTGCGCATCCGTTCGGCTTGCGTCCGTAGTCAGCTGTACCAGGCGGCAACCTCGTGCCCGGCACTCGTCGATCGCCCAAAGAAAGAACTGTTCGCCAAGACCCATATTGCGGTGCGCGCCGCTGATCCGCACCGCCTCGATCTGCCCGCGCCAGGCTCCCCTTCGTGAAAGGCCGGGAATGAAGCTGAGCTGGAGTGTACCAACGATTTCGTCTCCGGCGGTGGCAACGGCGAGCAGTTGATTTGGATCGGCACTGATTGCTTCGAAGGCAGTCACATAGGCACCCTCGAGAGGCAGGCCTGGGTCCTCGCGCCCGCTTCCTAGGGAATCGTCCGCGAGCATTTGGACGATGGACGGAAGATCGGCAGCAGCTGCACGGCGAATGGTGACGGTTCTCATGGCCTGGTCTTACCGTTGCGCCTCGAACGGGCAAACTGGCCTCGCGGCGCGGGAACGAGCCTGGCTTGGGGCTCGTAGCGGATATTCGGAGCCGTCCTGGCCTAGGACCGTCGCTTCCCGGGAACTCATGGGGACCGACGCCGGTTGAGCCTGTTGGTAACAGGGAAGGGACATATCATGCGAACGTGGCTCGCGGCAGCTGCCGCTGCGTCCCTTGCGGCCTCATTCGCAGCGCATGCGCAGAGCAATCGCGTTCAATCGCCCGCCGCCGCCAACCCCGATGCCGCGTCCAACTTCGCGCTTCCCGCGATACCGGCGTTCGATGCGCAATCGCCATTTCAGGACGGAATGATCGCCGATGAAGAGGTTGCCCCGAATGCGCACCTCGATCTCGGCCTTGCTCACATGCTTGGCCGCAACATGCACAGCGTGATGATCGAAAAAGAGCAGGTGCCGACGCGCAATCCCGGCGTCACGTTCGTCGTCAAGTTCCGGGGCTAAGCGGCGAGCGCGGCCAGGCCGCGCGTCGCAGAAAAGCTCGCAGTCTCGCCAAGTCGATCAGGCACGTCCTACATGGACCTGATCCGCGCCCAGGCCCACGACGACCTTGCCGGTCGCACCGCCGCTCTCCACAAGCTCGTGCGCTTCGGCGAGCCGTTCGAGCGGGAAGACGCCAGCCAGGTTGTGCTTGAGCCACCCGTCGCGAAGACCAGCGGACGTCAATTTGACGGCCTCGCCATGCGCTTTCTCGTCCATCACATAAACGAGCACGAAGTGGATTGTCGCATTGAGCATCACCAGTTCCCAATAGGGAAGGACAGGCTCGGAGACCGCGTCGGACGAATAAGTGGAAATGACCCCGCCTGGCTTTAGCAGCTTCAGCGTCGTCCCAAGATTTTCGCCGAACGCGACATCGATCACGCGATCAATGCATCGCTCCTCGGTGGAGAGTAGCCGCCTGGCTTCGGCAGCGACATCCTTCTCCCGTCGGTTGATCACGAAATCGGCGCCCGCACGAAACGCGACCTCCGCCTGTGTCGGCGAGCTCACGGTCGCGAGAACCGTGGCGCCACCATGTTTTGCGAATTGGATCGCATAGAAACCAACGGCTCCTGCGCCGCCGGTGACGAGCACCGTGCGCCCATCGACCGATCCGTCCGCGAACACGCATCGGTGGGCAGTGAGGGCGGGCACGCCGAGGCAGGCGCCTTCCTCGAACGACACATTGTCCGGGAGTAACACTGCCTTGGAGGCTGGAACGGTTGCATATTGCGCCGCCGTTCCGCTGGGCCGACCCAGCTGTGCTTCGTAAACCCATACCCTTTCGCCAATGCGGCTTTGCGGGACTGCCTCACCCACGGCGACAATCATTCCTGCGCCGTCCTGGTGCGGAACAATGCGCTCGAAGGGCATGACGCTATTGCCGCGGGCGCCGCCGCGGCCCTTGGTGTCGGAGGGATTGATTCCTGAAGCGCGGATTTCGACGAGCACCTCATTGGCGGCAGGCCGCGGCGTCGGCATTTCGCCGATGACCAGCACGTCGCGCGCGGCTCCCTTTCGCTCGTACCAAGCGGCTTTCATGAATCCGTCTCCTGCGTTCATCACTCGCCCGGCGTCGCTGCTCGAGGTAACGAGCCGGCGGGCGCAATAGTGCTGATCTCGATGTGCAGATATTACCCATTTGCTTTCATTCGTTCCTCTAAATTTTCATATCCTTTCGGTCTCGGCTTCGGCCCAATGCCGCCCGCGAGGCGGACAAGTTGTCGTAAAAAACCTCAGCGCCGAAGGCATCCGTCCTTATGGCTGCCCCGCTGACTTTTATTGGCCAAGTGCCGCGGTCATCGGCATTTGCTGCGCCCGAGTTCGACCGCTGGAAAGAGGAAGCGGCGGCGGCACCCAACGGGTAGCGGCCGCACGCGGTCGACGCACATGAGGGGGTTCTTGATGAAGCTTGTCGTTGCAGCGCTTGCCGCGTTGTTTGGCTGTTCGATCGCGGTGCCGGCGAAAGCCGATGACGACGATGCAGGACGCTGGCGCGCCGCGGCCAAGTCCGCGCGCTGGACGGGGCCGCTCCTTGCATCGACCGCTGAAACCCTCCCCCAGGGCCACTTCTACACCGAGCCCTATTTGTTCGACGCGATCTCGAGCGGTCAGCACAATCCGGGATCGAGCGGCTTCTATCAGTACGGTCTTTTCAACAATTACACGGTCGGCGTGCAGCCCTTCTTCTCGCTCGGGACCCACAAATATAACCGCGATCTCGGTATCGGCGATTTCAAGCTATTGTCGCAGTTGCGCCTCAGCCATTTCACGCCCGAGCACCGGGTGCCGTCGGTCGCGCTGGTGATGAACCTCGTGGTGCCGACCGGCAAGGACGACAATCTAGGGCCCTTGAAGGAGGGGCATGGCAAGGGCGCGTTCGCGCCGGAGATCGGCGTCAATGTCCAGCAATATTTCCTGCTCAAGAACGGCCGCCTGCTGCGGGCGCGCTTCAACTTCCTCAAGAACTTCCCGCTCGAGACCGATGTCTCCGGCAGAAGCGTCTACCAGACGCCCGCCGGATTTCACGGCCATGCCAGGCCGGGATCCAAGACGACGCTGATCGGGGGTATGGAATATAGCGTGACCCGCGAGTGGGTGTTGGCATTCGACGTCGAGGGGGATCAGTGGGGCAGGACCCGGCTCACCGGCCGCGGCGCCGACGGATTATCTGTGAAGCTGACGACACCGAGAAGCTGGAGCGTCGGGTTCGCTCCGGCGATCGAGTATAATTGGAGCGACCGTGCCGGTGCGATCTTCGGCGTCTGGATCGTGCCGAAGGGTCACAACGCGTCCGCTTCCGTGACCCCCGCGATCGCGATCCAGCGCTTCTGGTAGGCGGCAGCGCGGCAAGGCTTGGCCGCTCAGCTGCACCGATCAGCTCCCTACGTATAACCATGACAACTACTTACGGTGCATCCCGGATAGAGCGGCTTGCCGCGTCTCCTATGCTGATTGCTGTTCTTCGCCGGAAGCTGACGAGTCCGGTGCGGATCGCGAGCACCAGCGATCCCCGTTCCGGCTCCGGCCCAAGACGGGGGCAAGCGAGACAAAATGGAAATCGCCGAAATCGAGATTGCCGAAACGGACAAGCTGTCGAGCCAGGAGCGCGCGATCAACAGCGGCGCGAAGGTCCTGCGCGGCCATGCGTCGGACAGAGTGCTTCGCATGCTCGAGAAAATCCGGACTTACGGGCCGCCACAAATTGCGCTGGAACGCGCCATCTATTTCACGCAGTCCTTCAAGGAAACCGAAGGCCAGCCATTGGTCTGGCGCTGGGCGAAAGCCCTGCGGCACATCGCCGAGAATCTCACCGTCACCATCTTCGACGACGAACTCATCGTCGGCAGGCCGAACACCTGGCTCGGCCGCTATACGCTCGTCTATCCGGAGCTCGACGGGACGATCATCAAGGACGGTGCTGAAGCATTCATCGCGGCCAAGGGCGCACATGACGCCATTACGGTGACCGACGAAGACAAGAAGATCATCGACGAGGTGATCTTCCCTTATTGGAACGGCAAGGACTTCACGCCGAATTTCATCAAGGCGCTGCCGCCCGAGACCAGGCATTTCGAATGGGGTTCCGACCCCAAGAATGTCGGGACCAAATTCTCTTTCGTGATCATTTCCACCTCGACCATGCGGCACTCGCAGAACTGGGTCATCGACTATGAGAAAATACTGACCCGGGGATGCAAGGGGTTAAGGGAGGAAGCCGAGGCCCGACTGGCGGCGCTCGAAGACCCGCGCGATCTCGCATTCAAGAGGCCATTCTACGAAGCGGCCATCATCACCTGCGACGCATTGAGCCTCTTCGCCAGGCGTTATTCCGAATTGGCCGCATCGATGGCGGCCGAAGCGAAAGACCCACAGCGCAAGAAAGAGCTCGAGGAGATCGCCGCGATTTGCGCATGGGTTCCCGAGAACCCGGCGCGGACGTTCCGCGAAGCAATCCAGGCGCAGTGGTTCACGCAGCTTTTTTCGCGCTTCGAAGAACAGGTCGGCGGCCAGATCAACCAGGGCCGGATGGATCAATATCTCTATCCGACCTACCGGGCGGACATCGACGAAGGGCGGATCACGCCGGAAAGC
>DATIQO010000151.1:0-2601 GCA_035470745.1 Sphingomicrobium sp.
GGGGAGTTTGAAGCCCGGCGGGAGGGGCAATGTTCCCTGCATCTTCTGCATTTCCTCGGCAGCTGCCGCGTCCGCCTTGTTGCGGGCATCGTTGATTGCCGCGGCGACCAGGTCCTCGACCATCGTCTTTTCGCTGGGCGCAAGCAGCGTCTCGTCAATGTCGACCGCAAGGATCCGGCCCTTTGCGGTCGCGCGGATCTTCACCATGCCGCCGCCGGCCGCGCCTTCGACCTCGATCCGGTCGAGATTGTCCTGCGCCTTCTGAAGCTCGGCCTGGGCGTTCTGCGCCATTTTCATGATTTCGTCGAAGTCGGGCATCTCGGGCATGTCAGCTGCCTCTCTTTGAAAAGGATTCGAGTTCGGCATCGGGAAACGCGTCAATGACGGCCCGAACGTTGGGATCGGCAAGGACTTCGGAGCGAACGCGCTCCTCGCTGATCTTTTCCTGGTCGAGCAATGAAGGCTCCCCAGCCTCATCGGACAGCGACACTTCCCAGCTCGCGCCGGTCGCCGACTTGAGCGCAGCGGCAATATCGCGGCACCAATCGGCACCGAGCGGGCGCAGCGGCTTCAATGCAAGGACCGGCGGCGCATAGCGAACGAGGCCGACCTGGTCGTGAAGCTGGACGGCGAGCTGGTGCCGCCCGCTCTGCTCGAGCCGGGCGATGAGCGAGCGAAAATCAGAAGGCGCCTGTGGGGCAGCGCCGTTGCTCTTGCGCTGAACGGGCGCCGCGCCAGAGGCCGCGGCGCCTTCCCCGCTCAGCTGCCTGACGAGCGTTGCCGGATCGGGAAGGTCGGCGGCGTGGATCAGGCGCAGCAGCGCCATCTCGGCCGCTTCGCGCGGGTCAGGAGCCGCATCGACGTCCTTCAGCCCTTTCAGCAGCATCTGCCAAAGCCGGTGGATCGTGCCCCACCCCAGCTGCTGGGCAATGCTCCTTGCGCTCTCGCGTTCTTCGGCGGACTGGAGCATTCCCTCGTCCGCGCCTGCCTTGGCACGGGTTGCGCAATGGAGGGTTTCCATGAGGCCGAGAAGGAGCTGGGCCGGGTCGATGCCAAGGTCGTGCGCTTCGTCGAGCGCCGCGAGCGCTCCCGATGCGTCCCCCGACAGGACGAGGTCCAACAGGCGCCGGATCCGCCCGCGGTCGGCAAGACCAAGCATGTCGCGAACCTGCTCGGCGGTAACCGCTCCAGCGCCGTGCGCGATCGCCTGGTCGAGGATCGAAAGACCGTCACGGGCGGAGCCTTCGGCCGCGCTCGCGATCATCGCCAGCGCATCCTCTTCCACCTCGACGCCCTCTGCCCTCGCGACATCGGCAAAATGCGCCGCGAGCTTCTCCGCCGGGATGCGCCTGAGGTCGAAGCGCTGGCAGCGCGACAGGACCGTCACCGGTACCTTTTCGACCTCGGTTGTCGCGAGGAAGAATTTCACATGCTCAGGCGGCTCTTCAAGAGTCTTCAGCAAGCCATTGAAAGCCTGCTTGGAAAGCATGTGAACTTCGTCGATGATATAAATCTTGAAGCGGGCGCTCACCGAGACATAGCGCACCGCGTCGGTGATCTCGCGAATATCGTCGATGCCGGTGTGGGACGCAGCGTCCATCTCGATCACATCGATGTGCCGCCCCTCGGCGATGGCTCGGCAGGGCTCGCAAATATTGCATGGCGTGATCGTCGGACCGCCTTTTCCGTCGGGCCCAACACAGTTTAGCGCCTTGGCGATCAGCCGCGCGGTCGACGTCTTTCCGACGCCGCGGACGCCGGTCAGCAGAAAGGCGTGGGCGATCCGGCCGCGCTCGATCGCATTGGCGAGCGTCTTCACCATCGCGTCCTGGCCGATCAACTCAGCGAAAGTCTGCGGACGATATTTGCGGGCAAGGACGCGGTAGGGCGATGCGCCGGAAGAAGGCGCCGACTGTTCAGGAAGGTCGAGTCCGAGACCCGGCGATTCGTCGTCCATTCGTTCTCGTTTACGGCCTCGCAGCTGTCATTGCGAGGAACACAGTGGCGCTCCAATCCGAGGCCATGCCCGAATGTGTCGCATCGCTCGCAACAAGGGAAGGTGGAAGCCGGCGACCCGGCACGAAATCGTTGTGGCTGCTTCCTTCCGGACCTGACCAGGTTGGCGACAGCGCCGTCCGCCGACTTCCGCGCCGGCATATGGTGGATGGATGCGAACCATGCAAGTTCATGTTCAAGGCGCTGTCTCTTCAGTCACCGTTCACGCGGCGAGGACGAGCGTCACTTGAAGAGACAGTCGAGGCTAATCGCAATGGACCTACCCTTGCTCCTTCTTGCAGTCCTCGCGCCGGCGACGGCTTCGTCCAATCCTCCGATCACCGTCACCGGACACACCTGGGCTCCTTTCATCAGCCCGATGGGCGAGCCCTTCCGCGCCCACACGCCGGCCGACGACACGCTTGCCGACTGGTTCTACCAGGCCGATCGCAACCGCGACGGCGCCATCACCGCCGACGAGATGGAGGCGGACGCCGAGCGCTTCTTTCGCAAGCTCGATACCGACCATGACGGCGAGATCGGCCCCGACGAGCTCGCCCAATATGAATATGAGATCGCCCCGGAGATCCAGGTGATGTCGAGAAC
>DATIQO010000152.1:0-44301 GCA_035470745.1 Sphingomicrobium sp.
CGATCTCGAGAACGTTGCCGCTGAGTTTGAGCAAGCGCGAGTTGTCGAGCAACTCGATCATGCGTGTCTCCTCCGGAATATCCAGCAGCAAGCTTGAAGGAGTCGATTGCTGCATTGAGAATAGCGCACCACCGTAGGCTCCAAACCCAGCATAAAGCGCTAGTCGGGGGTTCACGCTCGCCAGCCAAATGAACGGGAACGCGGCGACCGCGAAGAACACGAGCTGGTCCGCCGCGTAGATCGGAAACAGTGAGCGCCTCAAGGCGCCGTATGACGGACGAACGATTCCGACTTGTGATGCATCATTCACGGCAACAGCGTAGCGCAGAACCCAATGTCCGCAATGGGTGGAAACCGGACGTTGCGCGCAATAGGGTGATCCCTGCGGCTATGGGTCTCGTCGCTGTGAAGACGGAGCGAAAATGAGCACGAATGCCATTTTGGGTGCCGTTACCTCTTTGTACCCCGGAGGCGTGCTGTTTTTGGCATTTCGCAGTGGCACCATATTCACGGGCGTGGGGGACGCGAACAGGAGTGAACAGCCCGTAATGTTCTATTTTTTCGTGGTATGTTGGTTTGTTCTTTTTATTGGCTTGCTGGGCGGTTCAATCGCTAGCTGACCGATCCCGCAAACTCCCGATCATAGCTGAACCTGACAGTGAAACGGCGGAATGTCTGCAATGGGTCGAAATCGGACCTTCAGCTGGATCGTCCGAAATGGGACGGAAGCGGGCATTCAGTCGGAGGCGAATCCTGCATCCGTTCGAGTTGGCGCGGCGCTAAGGGTCACCGTTGCCTCGCCCGGCCTTCAGATCATTACCGACCGATGAATTTGCTCTGACAGTTGCCAACCGGACATTTACGGATGCCGCAGCGAGCTGCATTCCAGTCAAAGCCATTCCTGCCCATGGGCGGAGACCTTGGCCATGCCAGTCCATAATGCTGAGATAGCAGCGATGCTCGACCAGACTGGGGAACTTCTCGAGATCCGGGGGGATAACCCGTTTCGTGCACGCGCCTATCGTCGCGCGGCGCGCGTGGTGCAGGGGCTCGCCAGGAGCGTGCCTGCGATGATTGCGGCAGGCGAGGACCTCGATGACCTGCCGGGCATTGGCGAGGACCTGGCCGGAAAGATCGTCGACATCGCGCGCACCGGCCATTTCGCCCTGCTGGATCAGCTGAAGGCCGAGTTGCCCGGCGAGCTGGGCGAGATCGCCGCGTTGCCGGGCATCGGGCCCAAGCGCCTGAAACAGTTTTACGATCGCCTCGGCATCCGTTCGCTAAGCGACTTGCGGCGATGTGCCGCTGCCGGACGACTGCGGGAGCTGAAGGGTTTTGGGGCCAAATCCCAGGCCAAGCTGGTTGCTGCGCTCGAGAAGGCGCAGCTTCCCCGCCGCTTCCGCATTGCCGTCGCAGAGGCGGAAGCAGACGCGGTGGTGGGTTGGCTGCGGGGCGGAATGATCGGCGGCGAGATTACCGTGGCCGGCAGCTTCCGCCGTCGACGCGAAACGGTCGGCGACCTCGACATCCTCGTCGCTTCTGATGAAGGCAAGGCGATCGGTGATCGGTTGGCTGCTTACGAAAATGTCGCGGGAATCCTCGCCCACGGACCGACGCGCACGACTGTTATGCTGCGGTCGGGCCTGCAGGTCGATCTGAGGGTCGTGGAGCCGAAGAGCTACGGCGCGGCGCTCATGTATTTCACCGGTTCCAAGGCGCACAACGTCGCGTTGAGGGGCATGGCCAGTCGCCGAGGCTGGAAGCTGAACGAATACGGTCTCTTCGATAAACAGAACCAACGCTTGGCCGGTGCAACAGAGGCGCGGGTTTATGACAAACTCGGCATGCCTTTGATTCCGCCCGAGTTGCGCGAGGACCGGGGCGAAATCCACGCTGCGCTGCACAAGCGGCTGCCGAAGCTCGTTGCGCTCGCGGACATCCGCGGCGACCTCCACGTGCATTCGAACTGGACCGACGGAACGAAGCCGATCGGCGTGATGGCGGACGCGGCACGCGCTCGCAGTTATGAGTACATGGCGCTGACCGATCACAGCCGGCATGTGACCATAGCGCATGGGCTGGATTCCGATCACCTCGCCAGGCAAATCGACGAGGTCGACCGGCTGAATGCCACATTTGAGGTGTTCACCGTGCTCAAAGGGGTCGAAGTCGACATTCTGGCTGACGGCAAGCTGGACCTGCCTGACACCTTACTCGAGCGGCTCGACCTCGTTGTAGCGGCGGTTCATTACAAGTTTGACTTGTCCGTCGCCGCCCAGACCGAGCGGATCATTCGGGCGATGGACAACCGCCACGTCAGCATCATCGCTCATCCGACGGGGCGACTGCTCGGGCAGCGCGAAGCCTACGCGATCGACATGGAACGGCTCATCGCGGCTGCGGCTGAGCGCGGGTGCCATCTGGAAATCAACGCCGAACCAGACCGTCTCGATCTTTCTGATGAACACGCCCGAGCGGCAAAGATGGCTGGCGTCATGGTGGCGATTTCGACCGACGCACATGCGGCAGCCGCGCTCGATTTCATGCGCTTCGGCGTTGACCAAGCTCGCCGCGGATGGCTCGAGAAAGCCGACGTCCTCAATACTCGCCCGCTCAGCCAGCTCCGCAAGCTGCTCAAGCGCTGACGCCCGTGGAGGTTGCCGCTCCCCTGAACACGGACGCCCTTTCGCCAATCGCGGAGAGGGTTTGGCAGACCAAATATCGCCGAGTGGGGCTCGACGGTAATCTTGACCTGATGCTAACCGACACCTTTCGACGCGTGGCCAAGGCCCTCGCCGGAGCTGAGCGCTCGCACCGTCGTCGATGGGAGCAGAGTTTCTTCGATGTGATGGATTCGCTTCGTTTCCTGCCCGCCGGCAGGGTACTGGCGGGAGCGGGAGCGTGGGGCGAGGCCACCTTGTTCAACTGCTTCGTGCTGCCGCCGCCGCGGAACGGCACCGAGGGCGAGGTGCAGATTCTCGAGCAAGCCTGCAAGACACAGGAGCTGGGCGGTGGGGTCGGTTTCGATGTTTCGGAGATGGCGCCGACCGGCAGCTTGATGAATGGCATCCCTGCCAAAGGTCCCGTCGCCCTCCTACAAACGCTGGAAGAGCAGGTCGCCTGCCGCCTGGAAAGCGGATTTCGTCGAGCGGCAATGATGGCCACCATGAGTTGCTCGCATCCGGATATCGGCAGCTTCATTGGCGCGAAGATCAAAGCGGACGCGCTTCGCCACTTCAACCTCTCGGTTCAGATCAGCAACGCGTTTCTCACCGCGGAGGTCAACGAGCGCATGTGGCCTCTGCGCTTCGGCGGACGCGAGTTGGCGCGCGTGCCCGCACGCGGGATTTGGGACGAGCTCCTGAAGACCGCCTTCATGACCGCCGAGCCAGGTGTGCTGTTCGTTGACTGCATCAACGACTTCAACAATCTCTGGTACCGCGAGCGGTTGACGGCGACGAACCCTTGCGGCGAGGTGCCGTTGCCTCCGTTCGGCGCCTGCGTGCTCGGCTCGCTCAATCTCGCGCAGTTCGTCCTGTCCCCCTTCGCGGCGGAAGCCCGCATTGATGAAGCCGATCTCGTGCGGACTTCCCGCATCGCGGTGCGGATGCTGGACGATGTGCTGGACATATCCGCGTTTCCACTGCCGGAGCAACGCGCGGAGACGCTTGCAACCCGTCGCGTGGGGCTCGGCGTGATGGGACTTGCCGATGCGCTGATGATGCTCGGGCTGCGCTATGACAGTGCGCAAGCGAGGACATGGCTTGGTCATGTCATGCGCCTGATCCGGGACAGCGCCTACGAGGCCTCGATCGGGCTTGCCGAGGAGCGCGGCGCCTTCCCCGCTTTCAGGCGCGACGATTTCCTCGCCGGTGGATTCGTCGCGACGCTCGATCGGCCCTGCCGCGATGACATTGCCCGGCGGGGCATCCGCAACAGCCATCTGCTGGCGATTGCGCCCACGGGGTCGATCAGCCTACTTGCCGGGGGCATCTCGAGCGGTATCGAACCGGCCTTTGCAGCGGAGTACGAGCGGCCGGTTCCAGGGTGTCGAACTGGAGAAACCATCAGAATCGTCGATCACGCGGTCCAGCTGTGGCGCGCCCGATCGGACACCGACGCGGTTCCTCCCAGCTTCGTTGAGGCGGTACAAGTGAGCCCATCCGACCAACTTGCGATGCAGGTCGTCGCACAGGAGCATGTTGACGGAGCAATTTCGAAAACGGTGCAACTCGCGCCGGATGCCGATTTCGAAAGCTTCCGCAGGGTATTCGCTGATGCTCACTCACTTGGGCTCAAGGGCTGCACCGTCTTCCGGCCCGGAACGCCACGCGGCAGCTTGTTGTCTCCGGTTTCGCCCTGCTCACGGGACTAGTCCGTCGATCGATCATTTTGCCCGCCGTTCAAAGGCCGAGGCGATGAGCGAGGTACTCAGTCCCTCCGCCGAGCGTCACCAGATGCGAGGCGTCAACGTCAGGAATGTCGATGGCCAGCCGCTGGCTGAGCGCTACCACAAGATTGAAGATGTCCATCGAGTCCATGTCAAACGCTTCCCGCAAGTCCGCATCCGCTGACACGGAGGAAAGATCGGCGTCGGGCGCGATGTTGCCGATCTCGTCGATGATGGTTGCCTTGAGCTCGTCCTTGGTCACAGCCTGTCCGCCTCCCCCAGAAGCTCCTCGATACGCCGTAACAGGAGAGCACCGCGGTGACCGTCGCTGACGCGATGATCCGCTGCCAGCGTGACCGAGAGCACCGGCCGGGGCGCAACCTGGTCGTCAACCACCCATGCCCGTTGTTGCACCGTCCCGAATCCGATGATCGCCACTTGCGGCGGGTAGATGATAGGGAGCAGCGATTCCACGCCGCGCTCGCCAAGGCTGGATACCGTCACTGTCGCATCGGTGAGCTCGGAGGAGCGGAAACTGCCGCGACGGACGCGCGCGATCAGGTCGCGCATTTTCGCCATCAGCTCACCGACAGGCAACTGGTCGGTATCGTGGATCGCGGGCGCAGCGAGGCCCCCGCCCCGAATCGACACGGCCACGCCAACGTGGATACCCTTGCTCGGATGGAAGGCCTCTTCCTGGCAGAAGCCGTTGAACTCCGGGAACTCGCGCATGGAAAGCGCGACCGCCTTCAGCAGCAGCGCGCCCAGGAGAATACGCTCTGCTGGCGCGCGGGCGGCGTTGTAATCTTCGACCGCCTTCGTGCACACCGAGGCATCGATGCTGTGGGTCAGGTAGTAGTGCGGGATGTCCCGTTTGGACCGCGTCATGGCCGCTGCGATCGCTAGGCGCATCTGCCCGAGGTCCAGGCCGGGGCGTTGTCTGGCTGGAGGCTGCGCGGCGATCGCCCTTTCGACGTCCGCGTGGACGATCGCCCCACCTGGGCCGGAGCCGATTATGGCTGAGAGCTCGATGCCGTGCTCGGCGGCCAAGCGACGGGCCACCGGGGACGCGCGTCCGGCCACGGGACCAGCGATGACCGGATTGGGTCGAGGGGAACGAGGCGGCGCCACGTTTACTCCGGGCGGCGCGGCGTGCTCGAGAGGAGCTTGCAGAGTGCCGGCTATCCGCGCCAGCGGCATGCCCACAGGGACCTTCTCGCCTTCCGACACGAGAAGTTCGGCGATGGTGCCGTCCTCGAAGATCTCGATCTCGATCGCACCCTTGTGAGTCTCGACAACGGCGACGATGTCGCCGCGGTGCACGATGTCCCCTGCGTGTTTAAGCCACTCGACGAGCGTCCCGGCCTCCATGTCCGCGCCGAGCGAGGGCATGTTAAACGTGCCCATTGCCTCACTTTCCGACGACGGAGCGGACGGCGGCGATAACTCTGTCAACGCTCGGCAAGGCAGCGTCCTCGAGATGCTTGGGGTAGGGTATCGGCACCTCCGCGCTGCATACCCGCGCGATGGGGGCGTCCAGATTCCAAAAGCCGCCTTCGACGATCCGCGTGGTGACTTCTGCCGAGAGGCTACCCGAGCGCCAGCCTTCATCGACGATAACTGCGCGGCGGGTCTTGGTGACGCTAGCCAGGATCGCATCGTCGTCGAGCGGGCGCAGAACGCGGAGGTCGAGCACTTCGACTGAGATTCCCTCGCTGGCCAACCGTTCGGCGGCGTCGAGAGCCTTTCTGAGCGAGCCGCCGTACGTGATCAGGCTTACGTCCTGACCCTCGCGACGGATCGCTGCGCTGTCGATATCGACCACCGCCGCTTCGTCGATATCGGCAGTGCCGTTGTACAGCATGACGTTCTCGAAGATCAGCACCGGGTCCGGATCGGCGAGCGCAGAGGCGAGCATTGAGCGGGCATCCTGCACCGTGCCGGGAGCGAGCACGCGAATGCCGGGGATGTGGGCGTACCAACCCTCGAGACTATGCGAATGCTGCGCGGCAAGCTGACGTCCGCCGCCCGTGGCCATGCGGATTACAATCGGCACGTTGAACTGGCCGCCGGACATGTGCCGGATCGTCGCGGCGTTGTTCATGATCTGGTCGAGCGACAGCAGCGAGAAATTGCAGGTCATCACCTCGACGATCGGCCGCATTCCTCCCAAGGCGGCGCCGATTCCGGCGCCGGTGAAGCCGCCTTCGGAAAGGGGCGTGTCGCGAATGCGCTCCGGGCCGAACTCATCGAGCAGGCCCTTGCTTACGGCGTAGCAGCCGCCGTAGCGGCCGACGTCCTCGCCCATCAGGAATACGCGGGGATCGCGCTGCAGTGCCTCTCGCATGGCCGATCGCATGGCGTCGCGATAGGTCATTTCGGTCATGCGCGCCGCTCCGCGCCCACGTATTTGAGCAGGTCTTCGAGCGGCTCCCAGCTGCCGGCTTCGGCGAAGGCCACGGCCTCGGCGATCTCCTTCGCAACTTCGTCCTTGATGGCAGCGACATCCTCTTCGCGAATTTCGCCTGCAGCCATAGCCCAATCACGAAATCGGGGAATGGGATCGCGCTCGCGCCATTTCTCGACTTCCGCCTTCTCACGATAAAGTTGGGCATCGAACATCGAATGTGCGCGGAAGCGATAGGTCCGGCACTCAAGAAAGCGCGGGCCCTCCCCGGCGCGTATGGTGGTGACAGCTCGCTGCGCCGCGGCTTCGACGTCGACCACGTTCATGCCGTCGACGAATTCGGAGGGAATGCGGTAGCTCGCCGCCTTGGCGTGAATGTCCGTTTCGGACTCCGATCGCTCGAGCGCCGTACCCATCGCGTAGAGATTGTTCTCGCAGACAAACAGTACCGGGAGCTGCCACAGGGCGGCAAGGTTCAGGCACTCGTGGAATTCGCCTTCGGCTGCGGCGCCTTCGCCGAAGAAGCAGGCGGTGGCGTTCGCACGCCCCTGCATCTTGTCGGCCAAGGCCAGCCCGACGGCGACCGGGATTCCGCCCGCCACGATCGCGTTGCCGCCGTAGAACCGGGCGTCCGCATCGAACAAGTGCATCGAGCCGCCCCTCCCGTGGCTGCAGCCCTCCTGCTTGCCGAACATCTCGGCCATGATTTCCCTGGCCGAAATACCGCGCACCAGTGCGTGACCGTGCTCGCGATAGGTCGCGACAACAGCATCTGTCGGCCCAAGCGCCTGCATGACCCCGACCGCGACCGCTTCTTCTCCGGTGTACAGATGGAGGAATCCGCGGATCTTCTCCTGCGTGTAGAGTTCCGCGCACTTCTCCTCGAATTCGCGAATCCGGACCATCTGCCGCAGGAGGTCGACGCAATGCGCACGGTTGAGCCGAACTTTGGCGCTTGTCGTCACTGGCTGCGCTCCAGTGTCGAAAGGTCACCCTCAGGCAAACCCAGTTCTCGGGCGCGGAGCAGCCGGCGCATGATCTTGCCCGAGCGCGTGTGCGGAAGCTCGGCGCGGATTTCCACCTGTCGCGGGGCGATCGCCGCACCCAGCTTGCGGCGAGCGTGTGCGAGAATGTCACGAGTAAGTGCGTCGGAGGGGTCGAAGCCGTGCTTCAGGGTGACGTATGCCTTGACGATCTCGCCGGCGCGCTCGTCCGGAAGTCCGATGGCGGCCGCCTCGGCAACCGCCTCGTGCTCCATCAGCACACTTTCGACCTCGAAGGGGCCAATCAGGTGGCCGGAGGACTTGATGACATCGTCGGCTCGGCCGACGAACCAGAAGTACCCGTCCTGGTCGCGCATGGCGAGATCGCCGGTGAGGTACCATCCGTCCTTGAAGCAGGCGGCGTAGCGCGCTTCCTCGTTGAGGTACCCGCGGAACATTGAAGGCCAGCCAGGTCGCAGCGCGAGCTGGCCCTTCGCCATCGCGCCTTCGAGCGGCCGAGCATGATCGTCTTCCAGCGCCACGATGGCTGCCTCTACCCCTGGGATCGGCTTACCCATCGACCCGGGCTTCACGTCCATCGCAGCAAAATTGGCTATCATGATGCCGCCGGTTTCAGTCTGCCACCAGTTGTCGTGGAACGGCCGCCCGAACGTGTCCTGGCTCCACACCACGGCATCGGCGTTCAGCGGTTCGCCAACACTGGCAAGGAAGCGCAGGCGCGACAGGTCGTGTCGTCTGGCGAGATGCGCGCCTGCCTTGACCAGCAGGCGGATGGCCGTCGGCGCTGTATACCACACGGTTACCTGCTCGCGCTCAAGCGTGGCGTACCAGCGCTCGGCATCGAACTCCCCCTCATCGACCACCATTGTCACGCCGTTCGTCAGCGGCGCGACGATGCCGTACGATGTCCCCGTCACCCACCCCGGATCGGCGGTACACCAGAAGATGTCGTCCGGCCTGAGGTCGAGAACCAGGCGCCCGGTGGCATGGTGTGCAACCACGGCTTCGTGCACGTGGATCGCGCCCTTAGGCCGCCCGGTCGTCCCGCTGGTGAAGTGGAGGAGTGCCATATCACCCGCCTGAGTGTCGAGCGGGCCGAACTCGGGCGGAACACGGTCCAATTCTACGGCGAGTTCGATAACGTCGGCAATGCCGCCGACGCCATCGATCAAGAGCACTGTCGTCAGAGACGGTAACTCGCTCCGCCACGGCAGCACCTTCTTCTGGTAGTCGGCGGCTGTTGTGATCAGCACCGCCGCTTCTCCGATCGTCATGCGCGCACGGACCGGCTCAGGGCCGAACGCCGAATAGAGCGGGCTGAACACCCCGCCCGCCTTGAGGGTGCCGAGCGCGGTAACGTAGAGTTCTGGCACTCGGCCAAGCAGAGAGAAGACGCGCGCGCCTTTGCCGTGGCCGAGCTGGCGCAGAGTTCGCGCGAATCGGTCGGTCTCGGATTTCAGGTCCGCGTAGCTGTAGCTGCGTCGAGCTCCATCTCGGCCGATCCAGCGGAGAGCCTCCTTTGCGCCACCACCGTGCAGCACATGACGGTCGACCGCTTCATAAGCGATGTTAATTCCACCGTTGGGGAGACCATCCAACCAGGCGCGATAGGTTTCCCAGCCGAGACTGGACTCGGATGGATCAACTTGAAGGTTCGCGGTGGCCCGAACGGGCCCCGGCTTGTGGATCGGCTTCACCGTACTCGCTCTGTGTGCGTGGTGGGCACATGGTGGCGGTCGCCGGCCAAGGCATCACTCCGTGATGTTCCGAAGTCGTGCAGCGTCAGGTTAGGGCCAGCGCAAGATATTCCTTTGCTTGCTGCGGCCATCGCTCCGGGGTGCGGGGGATTGGGTCCAACAAGTGCTCGATCGACAGGCGGGCTCGAAGGCTGGCCCGATAACAGCGATAAAAGCGGAGGAGTTCGGCCGGGGGCTGGTCCTTCAGCAGATGCCCCAATCGCTCGATCAGCCGCGGACCGAACCAAGGTGCCCCCAACCGTTCGCATTCCACACCGAGCAGCACGGCTTCGTCGAACGGATCCGCCCATCGGAGCCTAGGGTTGAACTCGAGCCGGTCGATCAGGCGCATCGGCGGCCCCAGATGGACGTGGTCGGGACGCAAATCACCGTGACCGTCGATGATGTGGCCGGCGCGAGCGGCGATCGTGTCGGAATGCTTAGAGAGAAAGCAACGCAGGAAATCGATCGCCTCTTCAACTGCGGCGCGCGGAAGCGGAAAGGCTGGATTGGACAGCGATAAGTCTGCCAATGACACAGCGTCATTCCACCAGCGAAGCAGTTCCTTGCCGTCTATGCCGATGCGCGGCGTGTGCCGGTAGAATCCAGCAAGCATTTCGGCCAGTCGGTCGGCGTCCGCCTTGCGCGCCACGCGATTGCGGATCGCACGGTCGAGCAGGCGTTCCCTGTCAAGCAGCCGCATCACGAGCACCCACTCCACCGGCTCTCCCGATCCGCCGATTGCGAGGGCACCGTCGGGCTGACGTGCCAGGGGGAGGACAGCGAGATAGATGTCCGGGGCAAGTTCCTGATTGATTTCCAACTCGCGCTGGCAGTTGAGGCGGCGCTGTTCCAGCGAGCTGAAGTCGACGAACGGGAAGCGGATCGGTTTCTTAATCTTATAAACCCGGTCGCCCGCCAGGAAGACGCGGGACATGTGGGTTTCGATGGCTTCGACTCGACTCGGATGGCCGGGGTACGAAGCGGGGTCGGCGAGGAAGGCAAGGACGCCATCCTGCCCGTTCGGCTGACGTTCGGGAAAGGCTTCGGCACCGTGCATGGTCAATCCGGAAAGGTAACCGATAAGGCTGTGACGCCCGTCTGCCCGAACGGAGCGTCCACGAGATCGATTTTAAGACCTGCGGGCGACCTTTCGACGAGCTTGTTGGCAATCCACTGCGCATCCGATTTTGATGCTGACTTCAGGCGAAACCGGGCAATGCGGAACGGGAGAAGGTCCAGGACGGTGCAGGCCCCACCGGCGGCGAGATGCGGGAGATAAATCAGCGCCAGCTCGGGGCGGAATTCCTCGTACCCGCCAATGCCTTCGTAGTCGTTCAACAGGTCACCACAGCCGTAGAGGATCAGTTTGCCGCGGTAGCGCTCAATTCCCTTCGGGTGATGCGAGGAATGGCCGTGGAGCAGGTCGATGGTGCCTGTGTCGATCAGCCGGTGGGCGAGCTGGCGTTCGGCATCGATGTCATAGCCCCAGTTCGGGCCCCAATGGACCGACAGCACGATCAAATCGCCAGGACGACGGTCTCTTCTGATGCGGATGGCAATCGTCCGGACGGTCGCTTCCGTGAAGTCACGCAGGAGAGCGACGCCGGGTTGGTTCTTACCGGCGGCCCAATGGTTCGACACGCCGGATGAGGAGTGACCGACAGCGTAAACCAGCAATCGTCGCCGAACGCTGCGCCGAAGGGCCGCCGGGGCTGTCGCTTGCGCGGCGTCCCTTCCTGCCCCCGCCCGCGCGATTCCGGCCGCATCGAGCGCGTCGAGCGTGTCACGCAAACCTTGCTCTCCCCAATCGAGGACGTGGTTGTTGGCGAGGACGCAGCAGTCGGTCTCGGCCGCTGTCAGGCACGGCACGTGATCGGGCGCCATGCGATAATGGATACCCTTCGGCTCCGGGCTTCCGCGCCGGGTTACCGCCGTCTCAAGGTTGATGATCCGGATCGCTGGCTTGGCCGAAGCCAATATTTTCAGAGCGTCGCCCCAGACATAGTCGAACGCGAGAGGCCGGGCGATCGGACCGCACTTCCTTTCGGCAAGCTCTACATAGGTGAGAGCCGAATTGACGTAGCGCTCGAACAACTCGGGCGAGCAGGGATGAGGCAGGGCCTGGTCAATCCCGCGCCCCAGCATCACGTCTCCGGCCAGCATGATCTTCATGACGGGTTCTTGCCCGCTCACGGAGTGCCGTGTCGCTGCGGTAATCTACGAATGCCGCTTTCGATGGCCGGGGCGCATGAAAGCAGCCCGATAGCTGCAAGCAGGGACACTGCCGATGGACCCGCTCATCTTCGCACTTGGCGCCAGCCGTCCCTTCGGCGAGCGGATGGCGGCACATCTCGGATGGACGCTCGCCGACGTCGAAGAGCGGGAATTCGATGGCGGAGAGCACAAGGCCCGCCCGCTGGTCGAAGTCGGCGGGCGCGATGTGTTTGTGGTCCACAGTCTATATGGGGAGCTCGGTAGCTCGGCCAACGACAAGCTGGTGCGGTTGCTGTTCTTCGTCGGCGCGTTGCGCGATTCCGGAGCTGCGCGTGTGACGGCTGTCGCGCCCTACCTGGCCTACACCCGGAAGGACCGGCGGACCAAACCTCGCGACCCTGTGAACACGCGCAATGTTGCACTGCTCTTTGATGCGATGCGCACCGACGCGATTGTCACGGTCGAGGTGCACAACGTCAGCGCCTTCGAGAATGCCTTTCGCGCTTGCCGGCCCGAACACGTGCCGATTGCCCGCGTCCTAGCCGATCATCTTTCCGCGTCTCTCGAAGATGGGCCGCTAGCGGTCGTGTCTCCCGACGTTGGCGGCGTCAAACGCGCCGAACTCCTGCGTCACGAGCTTGAGCGCCGTGTCGGCAGATCGGTCGAAAAGGCCCTGGTGGAAAAGCATCGCAGCGCGGGCGTCGTCTCGGGCACGCTGTTCTCCGGCGACGTGAATGGCGCCACCGCGATCGTCGTTGACGACCTCATCAGCAGTGGCACGACACTGGCGCGCGCGGCAGCGGCATGCCGCGAGCACGGAGCGCGTAAGGTCATCGCGGCGGCGGCTCACGGCCTCTTCACCGGAGGCGCGCCAGCGCTGTTTTCGCTCGATGGGCCCGACGAAGTGATCGTGACCGACACGGTGCCGCTCCCCCGGGACCTTGCCGCTGAAGCCGCCGGGAAAGTCCGGATCGTGCCAGTAGGGGAACTCGTCGCAGACGTGGTCGGCCGCATGCACCGCGGCAAAGCGGTGAGTGACCTCATTCCCTACGATTGAATGGGGCTGGCGGCATTCCTCATTAGGAACATTCCTGAGGGCATCCGAAATGGCGACTGGCTAGGTTCAAGGCGCTCAAGGCGAGCATCGGATCGCACTGCTATCAGACGGGTGGATTGTCATGGAAGTTCCTGTCCAGATCGATTTTCAAGGGACCCAGGTGAGCGAGGCACTTCGTGCCCATGTGCAGGAGCGTATCGATGATCTTGAGCGCCGCTTCGGCCGGATTATCGCCGGCCGTGTGGCCATCAAGGCGCCAAGCCACCACCACCGCAACGGCGGCAATTTCGAGGTGCGGATCCATCTCACCTTGCCCGAGGGTCGCCAGGTCGACGTGGATCGCACCCCCGATGCCGACGAGCGGCACAGCCAGCCGGTCTTTGCCATCGACGACGCCTTCAACCGGGCGCGCCGTCAGCTGCAGGACAAGGTGCGGCGTCTCCAGGGCGCGGTTAAATCCCACGAAGGCGCGCCGATCGCCACCGTCACACGACTCGATCCCTCTGGCGAGTTCGGCTTCCTGGAAGCGAGCGACGGCGAGGAGGTCTACTTCCATCACAATGCTCTGGTGAACGCTCACATGAACGACTTGGCGGTCGGCACCCGCGTGACGTTTGCCGAAGCCAGTGGTGACAAAGGGCCGCAGGCGAGCACTGTCCGGCTGCTCGGCAAACACAGCCTTCGCATCTAGCGGGGACGCCGATGCCTCCGCATCCGAGTGCCGATTTGGCAACAAACAGGCGACTGGCGACGAAACTGCTCGAGTTGGCCGACCTGCTCGAACAGCAGCAAGCTGACGGATTTCGCGTGGCCGCGTATCGCCGGGCTGCCGACGTGCTCAACGGGCTCGCAGTCCCGGCGGACCGTTTGCTCGCCGAAGGGGGGCGCCAGGCCCTCGAGGCGCTACCGGCCATCGGACGCGGCATCGCCGCCGCCATTGCCGAGATGATCGTGACCGGCCGCTGGAGTCAGCTCGATCGGCTTCGGGGCAAGCTCGACCCGGAAGCCCTGTTCCAGACTCTGCCGGGAATTGGACCTCGGCTGGCGTCGCGAATCTGCTCGGAGCTGCACCTCGAGAACCTCGTCGCCCTCGAGGTCGCTGCGTACGATGGGCGACTCGACCAACTTCCGGGATTCGGTCCTCGCCGACTGCAAATGGTGCGCTCGGTGCTGGCCGAACGACTAGGGCGGTCGAGGCTTCGCAGCCTTCGCTCTCCGCGCGAGCAACCCGGTGTGTCGATCCTGCTCGACGTTGATGCAGAATATCGCCGACGTTCCGAGGCCGGACAACTGACGACAATCGCACCACGGCGCTTCAATCCCGAAGGCGCGGCGTGGCTGCCAATCCTGCACACCAGCCGCGGTCCATGGCAATTCACAGCCCTCTATTCGAACACCCGGCAAGCGCACGAGCTCGGCCGTGTGCGGGACTGGGTGGTCATCTACTTCCACACTGACGACCTGCCCGAAGGCCAATGCACTGTCGTCACTGAAAGGCGCGGAGAGCTTGCCGGACAACGCGTGGTGCGTGGCCGTGAAGCGGAGTGCCTCGCGCAGCAGAATCAGGCGCCACAGAAAGTTACGGCGGCCGTCGCCTGACATGGCAGGCAGCCAAGGAAGATCCCGGCCAGGCCGAAGGACCTAGGCGGCAAAGTCCTCAGCTGGCGATGAGGTGCTGTGAATGCAGCCCCGCGGGACGGCAAATGTCGCGCAAGGTTTCAGTGACCTCGTCCTCGTCGCGATCCCACCTGGCAAGGTCGCCAAGCGAGATCATTCCGATTAAGTCACCGGCCGCGGACTGGACCGGTATTCTGCGAATCTGCTGCGCGCTCATGGTCTCAAGCACGTCGTCGAGATCCTCGTCCTCACTGCAGGTCTTCACGTCGGTGCTCATCACGCGCAACACCGGCGCACCGCCGTGCAGTCCCTCGGCGAGGCCGCGAACCGCCAAGTCGCGATCCGTGACGATTCCGATGACATTGCCGCTCTCGACCACCGGCAGCACGCCGATGTCCTGCTGCCCCATGACATGCGCGGCATGTGCAATGCTGTCGGTCGGCTGCACCGTGGTGACTCCGGGGCTCATCACTTCACTAGCTTTCATGTTCGCCTCCATCGTTCCCGGAGAGAGTTCAATTTCGGGCGAGCATCAGAAATTGGTAAATGACCGGAGACGGCGGTCAGGGGGCCATCTTCGTCGATTGCGCCGCTGCCAGTAGCTGCACGACTTCCTCGTCCTCAGTCTGCGAAAAGTCTCTGTAGTGTGTTCCCACCGCATAGAATGGGTCCGGAGTCGCGAGGCAGACGATCCGATCACAGAGCGGAGCCAGCTCGGTCAGGGCATCCCGCGGCGCCACCGGGATTGCCAAGATGATCGAGCCGGCGCCGCCAAGGCGAATTGCTTGCAGCGCTGCGCGCGCCGTGCCCCCGGTAGCGATGCCGTCGTCAACTAGGATCACCGTGCGTCCGCCGAGCGGCAAGTGCGGTGCCGACTTGTAGAGCTGGCGGCGCCGCTCGATTTCGGTCTTCTGCAGTGCCTCTTGCTGCTCGACGTAATCGGTGCCGGCTCCGACCATCTGCGCGAGCGTCGAGTCCATCACAAGCTGTGGCGGGTTTCCATCAACTAGCGCCCCGATGCCGAGTTCTTGTTGAAAGGGCGCGCCGATCTTCCGCACGATCAACACGTCAAGCGGCGCCTGTAACGTCTTTGCCACCTCGTAGCCGACCGGCACTCCGCCACGCGGCAGGGCCAGCACCACGGGGGCCTTCAGGTCAAGGTCCTTCAACTCCGCCGCCAGCGCGCGCCCGGCTTGCCGGCGATCGGCGAATTGCCCGATCATCTCCGGGGATCCACGGGCGGCAAATGCTCGAGGAACCAGGTGCCGGCATGGTCGACCACTTGGTCGAGCGTTCCAGGCTCCTCGAACAGATGGGTTGCGCCGGGCACGATCACCAGCTGGCTCTCGCATCTCATGGCGTCACGCGCGGCCTCGTTCAGCTCGATCACCACGTCGTCGAGCCCGCCGACGAGCAGCAAGGTCGGGGCGGTGACTTGGGCAAGCACCCTTTCACCGGCGAGGTCGGGCCGCCCGCCGCGCGAGACAATCGCCGCGATTCGCGGATCACCGGCGGCTGCAAGCAGTGCCGCACCCGCTCCAGTGCTAGCCCCGAAGTAGCAGGGCCGCAGGGAACTGGTCAGAGGATCGCTTGCGGCCCAGTCGGTCGCTCTCCTGAGGCGACTGGCAAGAAGCCCAATGTCGAAGACGTTTCGCCGGTGCAGCTCCTCTTCGGGCGTCAGCAAATCGAGTAGAAGGGTGGCGAGGCCGGCCTCACGCAGGCGTCCAGCGACATATGTGTTGCGCGGGCTCTTCCGGCTGCTGCCGCTGCCGTGGGCGAAGATTACCAGTCCTTTCCTCATGGCCGGAAGACCAAGGACCGCGGCCAGCGTGGGCGTCTCGCCGATTTGCAGTTCGTGGAGCTCTTCGGGCGTTGCGTCGGCAATCACCGGCATTCTCCTAATGATGCAGGAAGACCGGGAACGTGCTCTTCGTTAGTATTCCGGCCGTGACCCCACCGAAGATGGCCTCGATAGCGCGGCCGTGCCCAAACGCACCCATGACGAGGTAGCTCGCTCCGGAATCTTTGGCCTGGTTCAGGACAGCGTCGACGACTGTGCCTGTCGTCGTCTCCTGCAGAATTATCGGATGGACGCGGTGGCGTGCGAGATAAGTGGCCGCATCCTGCGCGGCAAACTCGTTCCCCGGTGGGTTGACCTCCAGCAGGGTCACCGTATCGGCAAGTTGCAGCAAAGGCACCACCGCTCTCAATGCCTGGTTCGCTTCATGGGAATCGTCCCACGAGACCAGTGCCCTGCCGGCTACGTCGAGGCCGTTGCAGCCTGGCGGGACAGCTAACACCAGTCGGCCTGACTTCGCTGCCAGCGCGTCGACGAGCCCACGCACTACGCTGATTTCGGGTCGGTCGGTGCGGGTGCTGACCACGATCACGTCGGCGAGTTCGGCCGCATCCTCCAACCTGTCAGCCGGATCGCCGATCACTTCCTGGATGTCCCAAGAAACATCCTCGCGCTCGAGCCGCGTGCGGAGTCGGGCGACGTTTTCCGCCTCTCGCTCGCGAGCCGCAACGAGCGGGACGAGTTGCCCCGGTCCCAGGTAATATTCGGGCAGGACAACGGGAGGCACGACGACATCGAGGCATGTTAGATGCCCAGCGAGCGCGCGCGTCAGGTCTAGCGCGACCTGCAGCCGCCCCTCCTGGCCATCGTCGTCGTGGAGAAGCAGGAGAACGTTTTTCATCGCGGCATCCAATTGCGAGCCATCATCAGCGTACGAAACGCCACCTTCCGCTCCATCGGGAAACATACGGAGGATCTTCGAAACAGACCGAGACGGGAAGCGGGCGCTCGACCGCCGTGGGACGAACCGCCCCCTTCCACCGTTAACTGGCCGTCTGAATGTGACCGAAAACGGACTTTGGGAATCTTGGCGCGCCAGTGGCACCAGCGGTGCCACGCTGAACAGCCCGAAGGTCAAAGTCCCGTAAGGAGACACGCTTACTGACGGGCGCAGCACTGGTGTACCGTGAACCTTCAGTGCGTTGGCCGCTGTCATTCCTGCGCGAAGCATTCTCGCAATGCAGACGCTCCTGTGGGTCAGGGACGAGGAGCAGGAGCGCCTGCTACTAAGGATATGTTCAAGGCCAAGCGCCGGTGGATATGCAATTGACCGGAGAGAGTGCCGGCGGCCCCGTCAGCGCGACTTAAATTCAGCAAGGAATTGATCGAGCTCGCTGAGCCTGCGCGGGCCATCGATCAGGTCACTGTCGGCGGCTCGCCGCTGCAGCATGAAGCTATGGGTCGTCACGACGAGCACGGGAACGTCGCCTGAGGCTGCCAGCCGCCCGGCCACGGAGGTCGTCTCTTTGGCAGAGGCGTTTTCTTTGTCGTTTAGAGTCCTGCTCTGACCGCAAGCCGGATCGCCTCAGCGTTGGTCCGGACGTCGAGCGACCTCAGCATCGCGGCGCGATGCATCTTCACGGTCCGTTCGCTCAACTTAAGTTCGTGAGCAATCTGCTTGATGCGTTTGCCCTCGGCCAGCCGAGAAAGAACTTCCTTCTGTCGAGGACTGAGCCTTGCCACAAGTCCACGTGCACGCTCTTCGCGCTCCCGCACAAACGCCGATTCTTCGGTCGAGACCTCCAATTGCGAGCCGACAAAGCCGATAAGCGAATCTTGGGAATCATAGATGGGAGCGATCATCACTGAATTGAGAAACGGCCTCCCGTCTTTGCGGTAATTGAGCAATTCGACGATCACCGGCCGTTGCTCTTCGATCGCATCGCGGAGCATCTTGCGCCGCGCAGGGTCAGTTCCGGGCCCCACCAGGAAACGGCAATTTCGGCCAATGACTTCTTCACGACTATAACCGGTCAATTCGAGAAAGCGGTCATTGCAGTCGATGATCGGATTATCCGGCAGACGCGGATCGGTGACTATCGCCGCGACGGAGGCCGACGCTACAAACTCTGCCAGTCGCATTGGCCAAGGCCCCTATTGGATCTGCGACGTCGTGCCGCACTCATCACTGCCCCTAAGTGCATATTGCCTGACCGCAGACCGACTGGGAATGTTACGGACATCCGGCTTGCAGGATTAAGAAATGTTAACAATTGTCGCGAGTCAAATGAGGCTCAGCGGAAAGAGGCGCGCGCATGACGCAGGACGACTTCATTCCCAGGTCAAACATCATTCGGTTTGAGCAAAAGCTGAAAGCTGCAACCGACGAGCGCGAGCGCAAGGTCCTGAGGGAATTGCTCGCGGCAGAACGTCGGATGCTGGACGCAGTGCGAAGGCCGAAAATCTGAGGGCACTGGAGGAACGGCAGAGAGGAACTTCGGCGCCCCTTGGTCCGTTTCGGCCCTGAGGCTCAATGTCTTGGGGAACGCCGCAAGCCCGATCATCGAGAGACTTCGGACTAAGGACGGCTTCCGAAGAAGCCGATCTAAAAACCCATATCGCCGCTCTCGACTGACCCAGCGACGATAGCCGGGGTGTGGCGCTGGCCCACATTCGGAATCCTACTGCGACATTCCCTCCGCAACATCCCCAAGTGCGTCCTGACGCCAGCGGGATAAAATGCTTCGAGTGGAGTTGGGGGCGAATATGAGTCACGCTTGGATAATCGACGACAATGTCATCCTCAGCCGCGCGATCAGGAGCCGGCTCGAAGCCTTCGGCTTCGATTCCTTCGACTACACGTGGACGGAATAGCAGACGATATAAGCAGCGACAGAACGGCGCCCCGACCTCATCGTCGCAGGCGATGCCATCGTCGAAGGTTCGCCGATTGGTGTGGCGGGAAAGCTTGCATCTTCTAACCACGTGCCAATTCTTCACGTCACAGCGCAAAACTTCATGTTCCAGCGCCAAGCGACTGAGGGAACAGTGATCGACGACCCATACAGTCTGAGCGAACTCGATGACGCGCTCGCCACCATCAGGCCGACGCGATGACCCACGCCGGTCCCGCAAGTCCGCATTCCACCCTCAGCGGACCTTGAAATTGAAGGAGTCACCCTCCCGCTCGATCAGTGCTTCCTCGCCATTGAAGCGGATATGAGCGAGCGCGTATTTTCTACAGCGTTGATGGGTGTTGATCTGCTTCTCGACCCAACGGCGGCGGTGCCGGTTGGAAAGTGTTATGCGCTCCGCTTCAAGAATGCTGGCGTTGTGGCGAACCCGAAGCTCTTAATCAGCAAGAGCCACCGCCCATATCCGTCGGCCGCCCGAGGGGCGGATCAGACCGGCGCAACAGCGCGGTGAGGCGAAGTTCCTCTGCTGATATTAATTCGCGCAGCACGGATTCGGTTGCTGTCATTCAAACGACGCCTACTCAAAGCGAAGCGCGTCGATCGGGTTTAGCCGAGCGGCTTTTCTGGCGGGATAATAGCCGAAGAAGATGCCGACTGCCGCTGAGAACAGGAACCCTACGGCAATCGCTACGACTGAAATGGGCGCAGACCAGCCCGTTGTCGCCGCAATCAGTATCGAAGCGGCGATGCCGCCAAGAATGCCGACAAGACCACCCATGACACTAAGCAGCACCGCTTCGGCAAGGAACTGAAGCAGAACCTGCAGGCGCCTCGCACCTATGGCCATTCTCAGGCCGATCTCGCGTGTTCGCTCCGTCACCGAGACCAGCAGGATGTTCATGATGCCAATGCCGCCGACGAGCAGAGAGATCGAAGCGACCACCGCCAGCAGCAGGGCCATAATGCGACCCGCGCCACTGGCCGCATTCGCGATTTGGCTCAAATTCCGGACCGAAAAGTCGTTGTCCTGCCCGGGAGGAATCCGATGCGTGCGTCGCAGGATCTGGGTGACCTGGGCAATGGCCTGGGGAACCTCGCTATCGGCGGCGGCTTGCACGACAATGTTGTTCACCCGACCCGTCAGCTTGGGTTGCAAGCCGAAGGGGTTGCTCGGGGGCAGATAGTTCGAGTTGAGGCTGCTTTGCGACGAGACCGGAGCGGCGACGCCGAGGACCTTGCGCTCCGCGGCGGTGAACGGGATCATTACGACGTCGTCCTGATCCTGGCCCATCATCGTCTGTCCCTTGGCGGCAAGGACGCCGACAACTTCCAGCGGCGCGCCCCGGATGAGGATCGTTGCTCCCAACGGATTGGCTGAATTTCCGAAAAGTTGCTCGTAAACGGTCTGGCCAATCACCGCGACCATCGACGCGCTATTCTCGTCAGCCTCCGTAATCTGCCTGCCGGCCGCGATGGTCCAGTTCGTTTGCGAGGAATATGTCGGGCTTATTCCCTGTATGCTCGTGGTCCAGTTCTGATTGCCGTTTTGCACCTGCGCCGACTGGCGCAAGAAATAGCTGACATCGGTCACGGCTGTCGCTTCGCGCTGAATGGCCTCGGCGTCCGAAACCGTAAGCGTCGCCGAGCTACCGAAGCCGCCGCGAACGCCCCTGGTTGTGGTCGCACCCGGCACAACCACCAAGAGGTTGGTCCCGAGACTGTTGATCTGCTTGCGGACCGCTTCGTTGGCACCTTGGCCGATAGCGACCATTGCGATCAGGGCCGCGACGCCGATGAAGACTCCCAGCATGGTGAGCGCCGATCGCGTCTTGTTGCGGGCCAAGGCTTGCAGAGCTGCGCCGAGGATCATTCCGGAGAAATGCAGTTGCGGCTTGGTTCTTGCGGAGGGCCGGCTCGCGATATTGAGCGAATCTTCCCGCCAGGCTGAGTTTCCCGATGCCGGGGCGGGTGTTTCGGTTTTCCTCGAATTTCTCGTGTCGGAGATGATTTCGCCGTCGCGCATCGTAATGACGCGATCTGCGAATGCAGCGATGTCGGCTTCGTGTGTCACGAGAACGATCGTCAGGCCGCGTTCGCGGTTCAGCTTCGTGAGGATCTCCATGATTTCATGCGAGGTCCTGGTATCGAGGTTGCCGGTTGGCTCGTCCGCGAGCAGCACGACCGGATCGTTGATCAGCGCCCGGGCGATCGCGACGCGCTGCTGTTGGCCTCCCGAGAGCTGACCGGGGGTGCTGTTCTCGCGCTCCGCGAGGCCGAGAGCAGCCAGCGCGCTCCTCGATCGAGCGAGACGATCTGCCCGGCTCTTCGGCCCGCTCGCTATGTAGAATAATGGCAGAGCGACGTTCTCGAGCGCGGACGTGCGTGCCAGGAGATTGAACGTCTGGAAAACGAACCCGATCCGCTCGCTGCGGATTCGCGCGAGGTCCGGTTCGCTCAGCTCCGCGACATCGACCCCTTCGAAGATATAGTGCCCGGTCGTCGCCCGATCGAGGCATCCAAGGATGGCCATCAAGGTGGACTTGCCCGAACCGGACGAGCCCATGATCGCAACGAACTCGCCGCGGCAGATGGATAGGTCCACGCCTCGAAGCGCGTGCACTTCGACATCGCCGATCTGATAGACACGCTCGACGTTTTGAACTTCGAGGACGGCCGGAGCCATGGCGCGAGCGTCCATCGGCGCGACCTACAGCCTTGGCGCCCGGGCCGCAGCTTCCGGCGAACGGCCCTTCTTGTCGCGGCCACTTTCGGTCTCGCCCGTGATGACCTTGTCTCCCGGCTTCAGATCGCCGCGCAGAATCTGGGTATAGTCGGCGTCGGCGACTCCGGGAGTTACGGACACCGCGACCGCCTTGCCGTTTCTCAGTACCCAGATGCTCGCGCGATGGATCTTCGATGGGCCTCTTTCGGTTGCGAGTGCCGCAAGGCCGCCAGGGTTAAAGCGCAGGGCGGCGTTCGGCACCCGAAGCGCGTCTTGCTGTTGCTGAGTGATAATCCGCACCGTCGCCGTCATTCCGGGCCGAAGTCTGAGGGCCGGATTGTCCACGGAGACGACGACGTCGTAGGTGACGACGTTTTGCACCGTCTGTGGCGCCTGCCGGACCTGACTGACGACCCCGCGGAAAGTCCAGTTGGGGAATGCCTCGACGGTGAACAGTGCCGTGTCCCCGACCTGAATTCCGTGGGTCTCTGATTCGATATCGCTCTCGCTGACGTTGGTATCGACCTGCATTTTCGTCAGGTCTTGCGCGATCAGGAACAGTGTCGGGGTCTGAAAGCTCGACGCCACGGTCTGGCCGATGGTTACGTTACGGGACACGACCGTACCGTTCACTGGGGAGATGATGTTGGTGTAACCGAGGCTGACTTTGGCGGCATCCAATGCGGCCAGGCGCTGCCCGATTGTCGCGCGATCGACGGCAATCTGTGCCTCGGCCTGATTGAGCGCACTTCTCGCGGCGTCGACCGAGTCCCGAGAAGTCGAGTCTGCCGCGAGCAATTGCGAAAGCCGCCCATACTGAACATGGGCGTAGTCGAGGTTGGCGCGATCCTTGTTGAGTTGAGCCCTCGCGCTGTTCACGTCGGCCTGGTTTTGCTGAACCGCAAGCTGGTAGGGCCGCGGGTCGATCCGGGCGCAGATCTGTCCCTTGTGAACCGTCGTGTTGAAGTCGCAGTAGATGTCCTGGATGACGCCGGAGACGTACGAACCGACGACCACGGTGAGGACCGGGTTGACCGTCCCCGTGGCGGTGACCGCGCGCGCAATCGTTCCACGATCGACAGTCGCGGTTGTGTAGCTCGACCGATTTCCGGCGTGACCCGACCACCATAGGATCACGCCCGCCAGCACCAGCGCAAGCAAGGCGAGCGCGCCCAATGCCCTTGGCCGAAAGAGCCGTGAAGGTTCGTGACTGCCGGTTTCTACCTGTGGCGACTGACGGACGGTCTCTGCGGTCTGCGCCGTCCGGTTCGAAGATGGCCCTGTCGCCGTTGCAACCCTCGCAGTCTGGAGGTCTGAATGCTGGGGTTCGGGCGTGGTCATACTCGCACAACTCGTTGGGAATCCTCCCTTGAACTCCTCGGACGGCGCGAAGCATTCGTAGATTTCCGGAACGGGCGCGCCGAACTCGACTGGCCTGCCAAATTAGCACCCGGGAATGGAAGCCTCCGGGTCAGCATTCTCAGTACCTTTACCAAGGTCTCGACCGCACGAGCGAGTTTATGACTGTTCGGACGCTCGCCCCCAAAAAGAGTCCTTGTTATGAATGCGGTGTTGCGATCGGGATTGTCCGCGGCTGGTCTGCTCTTGACCAGTTGCAGCCTGGCACCCGCTTATGTTCCGCCTCCGATCGCATCCATTCCGCCGTCGTTCAAGGAAGAGCCGGGGTGGGAAGTCGCGCGCCCGAGCGACAGCGTCGCGCGCGGCGAATGGTGGTCCATGCTTCGCGATCCCGTGCTTGACCGTCTCGAACGGACCGTCGCGATCACAAATGAGAACGTCGCTGCTGCACGCGCAGCATACGATGCGGAGCGTGCTATTGTCATCCAGGAGCGATCGAGTCTTTTCCCGAGCGTGACCGCTTCTGCCAGCGCAGGCACGTCGCCCTTCTCCGGCGGTGGGTCCAATGCAGCAGCGGCAGCGGCTGGCGCGAAAATTGTCCTGGCCGCCGAGGCGAGCTGGGAGGCGGATCTATGGGGCCGCCTTCACAACTCGGTGACGCAAGCTCGCGCGAATGCTCAGGCGAGCGCGGGGGACCTCGCAAGTGCAAGCCTATCCGCTCAAGCCGAGCTCGCCACGGATTATGTGCAGCTTCGCGGCACCGATGCGGAGCGCCAGTTGCTTGACGCGACCGTCAAGGCATACACGCGCGCACTAACCATCGCGGCGAACAAGTATAACGCGGGCGCAGTCGCTCACTCTGACGTCTATCAGGCGCAAGTCGCCTTGAGCAACGCGATCGCCTCTCGACAGGACCTTGATCGGCAGCGCGCGATCCTCGAGCACGCTATCGCCGTGTTGACAGGCGAGAACCCTTCGACCTTCGCGCTCGCCCCTGCCGATTGGAAGCCGATCGTTCCCGTGGTCCCGGGCATCCTTCCCGCCACACTGCTGGAACGCCGACCGGATATCGCCGCAGCCGAGCGCCGCGTAGCTGCGGCGAACGCAAATATCGGCATCCAACGCGCCGCCTATTTCCCGCAGGTGACGCTCTCCGCTGCTGCCGGAACAGGCGGGAGCGGCTTCGCACAACTCTTCTCGGCAGCTACGACTCTCTGGTCGATCGGAATGAGTGGCTTGATGACGCTTCTCGATTCTGGCCGACGGCACGGCCAGGTTCTCCAGGCCCGAGCTCAGTTCGACCAGGCGGCGGCCATGTACCGGGAGGCGGTGCTCACCGCTTTTCAGGAGGTCGAGGATAATCTCGCTGCGACGCGCGTGCTTGCTAGTGTGACGCAAAGCCGCCTTTCCGCGACAGAGGCTGCAAATCGCGCTGAAACCATTGCCAACAATCAGTATCTCGACGGGATCATCGACTATGCCCAGGTGATTGTCGTACAGACTGGGGCGTTAAATGCGCGTCGAAGCCAAATTCAGGCAGTGGTGGACCAGCAGGCGGCTGCGATTGCGCTGATCCGGGCAATTGGCGGTAGCTGGGCCCCTGCAGAAGAACTTCCGAACGCATGAAGCCGCAATTTCCAAATAGGCCGAGAGCGGACACGCGCCGTCGCGCGTCGAGCAGGCTCCCCGAGAGATTGCTGCATCATAGCGTGCGGCCGTTTCCCCCCGATATCGGACAATCCCGTATGGCGGCGGGCTGGCGGCCTCCGCCAGAAGCCAGGGATGCCGAAACACGGTGACTCAAATCTGCGTATCGCGCCCGTTTCAGGGCAAGATGGGCATATCCCTGCCGTAGTGTCTGCAGAGCGTCTCGGGCGGCAATTCGGCGCCATCAATGCTGTCAGCAGCGTCAGTTTCGAAGTCTCGGCGGCGGAAACGTTTGCGCTGATCGGACCTAACGGCGCGGGCAAGAGCACTTTGATGAAGATGCTCACGACACTCTTGCCGCCAACCAGCGGAACCGCACTCGTCGCGGGTTACGATATCAAGCGACAGCCGGGTCAGGTTCGCCGGCACATCGGCTATGTTCCCCAGTTGCCTTCGGCCGACACCGAGTTGACCGGAGCCGAGAACTTGCTGCTGTCGGCGCGCCTGTACCTTATCCCGCCCGCCGAGCGCCCAAGCCGCATTGCCGAGGCGGTGGCGATGATGGAGCTTTCGGATGCGATTAACCGATCGGTGCACACCTATTCGGGTGGAATGCTCCGGCGTCTGGAGATCGCCCAAAGCATGTTGCATCGGCCCGCCGTGCTCTTCCTCGACGAGCCGACGATCGGCCTGGATCCGAACGGCCGGCTCGCTGTGTGGCAGCACGTACAGCAGTTAAAGGAAGAGATTGGCACGGCGATCGTCTTCACGACCCACTACATGGACGAAGCGGAGGAAATAGCCGACCGGGTCGCCTTGGTGAACGAAGGCCGTCTCGTGGCCATAGGCGACGTCGACGAGCTTCTGGGCTGCTACAACGTCAACTCCCTCGATGCGCTGTTCACATCGCTCACCGGTGCAAAGCTCGCCCAGGAGGCCGGGCCGAGATGAGCCCTGTTCGCGCATATTGCACGCAGGTTCATGCGGTCACTGCAGCCGAGGTGCTTAAGCTGGTTCACGATCCGATGGACCTGTTTAGCCGAGCGGTCCAACCGATCCTGTGGCTACTGCTGTTTGGCCAGGTCATGGCGCGAGTGCGGGGGCTTGGAACGGGGTCTTACCTCGATTTCCTGGCGGCCGGCGTGCTGGCACAGAGTGTGCTGTTCGTGTCGATCTTCTATGGGCTTTCGGCGATCTGGGAGCGAGACCTTGGAAGCCTCCATCGCTACCTGGTCAGCCCCGCGCCGCGGAGCGCGCTGGTGCTGGGAAAGGCGATTGCCTCCAGCGTGCGGGCAATGAGCCAGGGGGCTGTCGTCTACGGCTGTTCGGCCCTGCTCGGCGTCAAACTGAGCTTCCTGCCGCTGAGTCTCCTGGGAGTAGCTTCACTGATTTTCATCGCGTCGGCGCTGTTTTCGACATTCTCGCTCATCATCGCCTGCATCGTGCGTACCCGCGAGCGGTTCATGGGGATCGGCCAATTCCTCACGATGCCGATCTTCTTTGCGAGCAATGCCGTCTATCCCATCGAATTGATGCCCCGCTGGCTGCAGGTAATCGCGCACGTCAACCCGCTCACCTTTCTGGTCGACGGCTTGAGGGGACTGATGCTCGCCAATGGCCGTCCGCATTTCCCGTTCGTCATGGATTTTGGCGTGCCGCTCGTGCTGTTTGCTTTGTTCTTGGTCATTGCCTCACGCCTGTTTTCTCGGCTCGCCGAGTGAGCCGGGCGAGAACTATTGTGGCATACGTAGCGAACCAGGGTCTTGGAGGTTGAGGCCCCCGATTGGTCGATTGCCTCGATAATGCCTTTGCCGCGGCGGATTCGTTCCATCATCTCCCCGTGGTCGAGACCGAATGCCCCCCAACCTGTGCGGTCATCTCGGCGTGGAGGCGCGTGATGTCGGCTGCCGCGGCGAGATCGGTGCCTGGCCTGAGAACTGCGGCCGCGCCGGCGGCGATACCGAAACGGAACGCCTCCCCGGCATCGCGTCCCGATGCGAGTGCATGGACCATCGCCGCGAGAAAGCTGTCCCCCGCGCCGACAGCACTGGCGGTCGGCACCTGCAACGCAGGCAGACGCTGAATTCCCGCCTTGTTGACCAGCAGCGCGCCGTCCAGCCCCATCGTGACCGCGACATTTTCGGCCTCGCCCCGGCTTACGATGGCTGCCGCAGCAGCAGCGATATCCTCCTCGGTTGGCAGGCTTCGCCCGGTGAGCGTCCGGAATTCGCCGAGACTGGGCTTGACGAGAAAGACGCCGCCGCCGGCAAGGCCTTGTGCGAGCGCGGTCCCCGAGGTGTCGAGGACGAAGCGGATGCCCCGCCCATTCGCGGCCGCGGCGACGCGGGCGAAAAAGTCGTCGGGCACGCCTTTCGGCAACGACCCGCTGGCAACCAGGTAGTCGCATCGCGCCTCGCTCACGGCTTCAAGGCACGCTTGCCACTCGGAATCGCTGACGGTCGGTCCTTCGGCGAGGAAACGAAATTCCTTGCCGCTTTCCTTCTCGCGCACCGTCGTGCTTATCCGGGTTTCGCCCGCGATCGGGATTCTCGTCCGGACGAGCTGGTGCAAGTCGAGGAGACCGTCGAGCGCCACGCCCATGGGGCCGCCGGAAAGGTAATAGCAACGAGCATTCCCCCCGAGCCGCACGAACACCCGGGCAACGTTTATCCCGCCGCCGCCGGGGGCATGCAGCTCATTGCCGCCGCGCATTTTGTGGGTGTGAACGACGCGGTCGACCTCGAGCGAGACGTCGACCGTCGGGTTCATCGTGAGGGTGGCAATTTCCATCATGTGGTTGCAGGCGCGCCCCGACCCTTTTCCGCTTCGGCGACCGTCCTCAGCGTCTTTACGAAACTGTCCGGATTGAGCGAGATCGAATCGATCCCGCATTCGATCAGGAAACGTGCGAACTCAGGATAGTTGCTCGGCGCCTGACCGCATATCCCGACTTTAGCACCGGCCGCGTGCGCCCGAGGAATGAGGTCGGCGATCATCGCCTTCACCGCTGGGTCGCGTTCGTCGAACAGCGGGGCCAGCATCGCGGAATCCCGGTCGACCCCCAGCACCAGCTGGGTCAGGTCGTTGGATCCGATGGAGAATCCGTCGAAGCGCCGGGCAAAGTCTTCGGTTCGCAGCACGTTGGCGGGGATTTCGCACATCACATAGACTTCGAGGCCGTTCTCGCCCCGCACGAGGCCGTTGGCCGCCATTTCAGCCAGTACCTGGTCCGCCTCGTCAGGGGTACGGCAGAACGGGACCATGACGGTCACGTTGGTGAAGCCCATTTCCTCGCGGACCAGCTTGAGCGCGCGGCATTCGAGCGCGAAGCCCTCGCGGTATTGCTCGCTGTAATAGCGCGAGGCGCCGCGGAAGCCGAGCATCGGATTCTCTTCCTGCGGCTCGAAATCGGCCCCGCCGAGCAGGCGAGCATACTCGTTGGTCTTGAAGTCGCTCAGGCGGACGATCGCGGGATGCGGGTAGCAGGCCGCGGCAATTCTCCCGATGCCGAGCGCCAGGCGGTCGACGAAGTATTCGGTCGGCTCGTCATAGCCACGGACGAGTCGGTCGATCGCGCCGCGCGCCCGGACATCCTTGACCCTCTCCGGATGAACAAGAGCCATCGGGTGGACCTGCAGCCAGTTGCTGATGATGAACTCCATCCTCGCAAGGCCGACGCCTTTGGCCGGTAGCTGCCACCAGGCGAATGCCGTGTCGGGGTCGGCCAGATTGAGCATCAGCGCGGTGCGCGAGGCGGGCAGATTCGAGACATCGACCTCCTCTGACGCGAAAGTCAGCTTGCCACGGTAGACATGGCCTTCGTCGCCTTCAGCGCAGGACAACGTAACCGTGCTTCCGTCCGCGAGGACGTCGGTACCGTTGCCGGTGCCGACGACCGCCGGCACCCCGAGCTCGCGGCTGACTATCGCGGCATGGCTGGTCGGGCCGCCATGGTCGGTGACGATCCCCGCGGCGCGGCGCATTGCCGGGACCCAGTCCGGATCGGTCATCTCGGTTACCAGGATCGCCCCGTCGGCGAAGCGCTCGACGTCGGCCGGGTCGCGGATCAGGCAGACCAGCGCGGCCGCGATCCCCTGGCCGACGGCCGAGCCCGAAACCAGCGGCTCGGCGCCGCCCGTATCGATATGCCAGCTCTTCAGCGTTCCGGCGCCACGGACTGACTGGACGGTTTCCGGCCGCGCCTGGACGATGAACAGTTCCCCGGTCTCGCCGTCCTTGGCCCATTCCATGTCCATCGGCCGGCCATAATGGCGTTCAATCGCCACCGCCCAGCGAGCGAGGGAGAGCACGTCGTCGTCGTCGATGACGAGGGACCTGCGTTCGGAAGGCGTCGTTGGGACTTGCCTGGTGCGGTCGCTGCCGCCGGTCGCATAGATCAGCTTGTGCGCCTTGCCGCCGCACTTCCTGCCGATCACCGGCCGCATTCCTTCCCGCTCAAGCAACGGCTTGAAGACCGTGTAGCGGTCGGGATCGACTTCGCCTTGCACGACCAGTTCGCCCAGGCCCCAGGCGGCGCTGATCACCACCACCGCGGGAAAGCCCGTCTCCGGATCGAGCGAGAACATAACGCCCGAGCCGGCCTTGTCGGAGCGGACCATGCGCTGCACGCCGACCGATAGCGCCACGGCCATATGGTCGAAGTTCTTCGCCTCGCGGTACGAAATCGCTCGATCGGTGAACAGGGACGCATAACATCCTCGGCAGGCCTCGATCAGGGCGGCTTCGCCAGCGACGTTCAGGAAGGTTTCCTGCTGCCCGGCGAAACTGGCATCGGGCAGATCCTCGGCCGTAGCGCTCGACCTGACGGCGACCGCTACATCGGTTCGGCCGGCCTCCTGGCAAAGCGCGCCGTAGGCATCGCGGATGGCCGTCGCGACGCGATCGGGCAGCGGCGCCTCACGGATCGCCGCGCGGATTTGCGCGCCGGCTTCGTGCAACGCTAGCGTCCCTTCGCGAAAGGCCGCGATGCGGTCCTTCAGCAGGTCTTCCAGCCCGGCCGCTTCGATCGTGGCACGATAAGCGTCGGCGGTAACCGCAAAGCCGTCCGGGACCCGCACGCCCTGGCTGGCGAGCGCCGTGAGCATCTCTCCCAGCGAAGCGTTCTTGCCTCCGACTTCGGCGACATCGCCGATCCCCACCTGGCGAAACCGCACGGTCCAGGTAGGCTTGTCCGCCACTGCCGAGGTCGTCAAGCCGGAGCGATTTCCGGTCGGGGCCGTCTTGCTGCTCATCATTCATGGTGTGCTGCAACCGGGCACACCGCTCCATCCGCAAAGTTACCGACCGGTCCTACGTAGAGGGCCGGCCCAGCGGCCCCGCCCTTCTCCGGGAGATTGCGGATTCGGACCATTGCTGCGCCGGTGCACGCTCCGCTCCGGTCTCAGGTGAGCCGGAGTTCGTCCCATGTCTCGTATACTGGTCGTCGACTATTCCCGGACAGGCAACACGCACCTTGTGGCAAAGGCGATCGCTCGCGGCTGCGGTGCGGACCTGGAGCGCATTCGCGACGTTTGCAGCCGCAGCGGCTTGTGGGGCTATATTCGCTCGGCGCGCGAGGCGATGAAAGAGCGGCCTGCAGAGATCCGCCCCCCTAAGCACGACCCCGCCGATTATGAGCTAATCGTCCTCGGCTCGCCGGTGTGGGTCGGCCATGTCTCCTCGCCGATGCGCCGGTATCTGGCAGACAACGCCGGCAAGTTCAGCCGGATTGCCGTGTTTGTCTCCGAAGGCGGACGCGGCGGCCCCAAGGTTCTGGCCGAGATGGCGGCGCTTGCCCAACGACCGCCCGTCGCCCGGCTGGAACTGCGCGCGAGCGAGCTCGGCGACGATCTTGTCTACAGGCTCGCCGCTTTCGTCGACCGGGTCCGGAAAGCCGCAGCGCCGGCGCCCGCAAAGGAGAAGGCCGCCTGATCGTTTCGCGCAAGACGCTGGCGATCTCGTAAATAGAGGCGCGTCAGCGGCTACTCCGCGGCTTGCGCCAAGTGCCAGACTGGCGGTTCCTCGCTGTCACGCAAGCGCGCGCTCTCCTCGTACATGAAGTCGCGCGTCATCGGGATGGCGGCGCGATCCTTTACGTACACGATCTGCCAGTTGACCATCTTGCCGTGGCTGAAGCTCTGTTCCGCTCCCACAAGATAGAACTGCCACATGCGATAGAACTCCTCGCTGTACAGCTCGACGATCTCGTCGCGGTGCATAACCGTGCGATTGTACCATTCGGCGAGCGTGTAGCTGTAGTGGAAGCGCATCGCTTCGACGTCTGCCACCTGCCAGCCCGCCTTCTCGCTTTCGGTCACCAGCTCCGAAAGCGCTGGAATGTAGCCGCCCGGGAAAATATACTTGCGGGTCCATTTGTCGGTGTGGCCAGGCGCGCCGGCGCGCCCGCAGCAATGCGTGAACATCACGCCTTGCGGCTTGAGCAGCCGGTTCGTGTGCTGGAAGAATTGCGGATAATGCGGCGTGCCGACATGTTCGAGCAGGCCGACGGCGCTGATCCGGTCGAACTGGCCCTGGACGTCGCGATAGTCCATCAGCTCGAACTTGACCTTGTCGTCGACGCCTTCGGCCTTGGCGCGTTCCTGGCAAAAGGCGATCTGGTCGGGCGCCAGCGCCACGCCGAGCACCTCGCAGCCATAGCGGCGGTTGAGGTAAAGCGCGAAGCCGCCCCAGCCGCAGCCGATGTCCAGCACCTTCATGCCCGGCTGGATGTACATCTTCGCGGCGAGGTGCGCCTTCTTGTCGAGCTGCGCCTTCTCGAGGCTGTTATCGACGTCGCGGTAGTACCCCATCGTGTACTGCCGGTCCTCGTCGAGGAACAGCTCATAGAGGCGGCGCGTCAGGTTGTAGGTGTATTCGGCGTTCTTGCGCGCTTTACCTCGCAAGTTGACGCTGTCGGTGCGCGCCGCCGCCCAGTCGACGAACTGGCGCACGGCACCTTTCGGCCGGAATTCGTCATTTCCGCCTGAGTTCGCCTGTTCGCTGGCGAACAGCACGAGATCGCGGATGTCGTGCGGCGGTTCGACCTCGAGCCAGCCCCACATGTAGGCTTCGCCCGCGCCGACTTGCGGGTAGCGGGCGATGTGCGCGGCGGCCTTGCGGTTGGTCAGGCGGACGCGAATTTCATCCCCGCCACCCGAGCCATAACTGTAGGTTTGTCCGTCGTAATCGGTGACGACCAGCCGACCGTGTCGAATGACCCTCTTAAGAAACTTGTCGAGCAGCCACATCGAGCATCGGTCTCCCTCTTCGTCTGGCATGGGTTAGAACGGCGCGTGGCTCAGCTGTCAATGCAGCTCCGCGAGGAGCCGACGTTCGACGGCATTGTTGCAGGCGATCGAGGCCAGCAGCACCCCATTCAAGGCCACCGCTTCGATCAGGAAGAACCACACCGGAGTGTCGGCTATCATGCACAGCCCCAACAGGATCGTGCGCGGGTTTGCGCTGAGCGTCTTCTGGACGAGCAGCGATCCGTGGAACGCCAGTTGCATTCGAGCGCGCAGGTCGGCTTGCTTGCCTCCATTGCCGGCGGCCCTCAGCAGCTGGTCGAGCGGAGCGGAATAGGGCGCCATCCATCCCCCGAGCGCAAGATAACCCCGCACCACAAGCGCCAGGCTGCGGCTGAACCACCCTCGTTCGACGAACACCTGGTTGCCGGCGGCCTGCTGCGACCTCAGCCACGGAACCCCGTAGACTCGCCAGAGATATTGCCGGCGCTGCGTTTCCGCATGGTTGGCCTGGACGATCCGCGAGATCCCCGCGAGTGTCGCGAGGCCCCAGGCCCATCCGCCGAGAGGCCCATCGTCGAGCATCGCTGCTAGAAGCACGTACAAGACGATATGACTCAGGTAATCCGCGGCTCCGTCGATGAACTCGCCCGCCGCGCTGGCCTTGCCCGTCAGGCGCGCAAGATCGCCGTCCGCGCCGTCGACGACGTGCCACGACAAATGGCAGGCAAATCCGGCCAGCGCTCCGACCGGCCATGAAACCTGGGTGTAGAAACCCGCCGCCAGGCATACCAGCGCACCGCTAACTCCCGACACCGCGTTGGGCGATATCCCGGTTGGTTGCAGCAGCCGGGCGAGCCGAAATGCGAGCGGGTGGTAGAGGTAGCGGTTGAGGGAATCCTCGAGCTCAGGCCTGCGCCCGGCGTAGGCCCGCCCGCCACCTTCGGCGGAACCGACGGCCGAAACAGAGCTCGGCGTCACGCCGTGCCCTCGATCACCGCGGGGCGGCTTTCGCGCGATCGCCACAATGCAGCCGAAACGAAAACTATCCACACCGGCGTCGCGGCAGCAAACAGGTAGAGCCCGGCGATAGGAATGCCTGCCAGCACGAGCACGACATACAGGAGTGCGCAGAAATCGCGGCTGGTGCCCAGCGTTGCCAGGGCCATCAGGCGCTTGGCGACCGGATGCGAAAATCGGCCGCGATAGCTGTCTTTCACGCCGTCGAAGCTGATTGATCCGCTCTCTCGGAACGAGCGGCGGCCGATCATAGTGAGGCCGATCAGGAGCAGAGCCAACCCCCACGTCACCAAAGGCAGGGCATCGCTCTCTCCGCGAAGAGCGAGGTTTATGGCTAGACCAAGCATCGCAGCAACGTTCGTCGCCGCGTCGATGGCCGAATCCAGCGCTGCGCCCGCGCGCGAGGTGCGAAACGTTGCCCGGGCCATCTCACCGTCGACGCCGTCGAACACCGATGCGCCGTGAAACAGCAGAGCACCAACTACCAGGCCTGAGCGCCCTCCGAAAACCAGCGTGGCGGCCATAGCCACGGCGATCAAGGCCGTCCCGACTGTCGCGTGAATCGGCTTGATGGCCGGCACGCGCAACAGGAGTGCTGAGAGGCGGCGCGAGACCGGGCGGTTGAACCAACGCGAGACGATTCCGTCGGTCGCCTTGCCGGTCCCGCGCAGGATTCGGGCCGTGGCGCCGGGTGGGCTCAGGAGCGTAAACGGATAAGGCTTTCCGGCAAGGAAGTCCGGGATCGCTTCGGCGGCGATCAACTGATCGGCAGGAAATAGTTTCGCCTCGACCGACGCGGGCGGTGCAATGATATGCACCACCGTCGTGGCCGCGAGGCGGTGAATTTCCGCCATCACCGGTGCGCCGATAGTCTCCCCGGATGCAACATCGATCCACGCTTCATTGAAGCCCGCGCGGGCCAGTTCACGTAAGATACGCGCTGCAACCGGCACACCGGCGATCAGGCGCTGCGCTTCGTGCGCAGTGCCGAATCGAACCACCGCATGCGCACGAACCGTTCCGGTTTTCATCGGGATGCTGATCCGATTTAGCGCCCCGCTAGTCAAGCCGCGACAGCCGCGCCTTGTCGCAAAGAGCGGCCTTCTTCGCCGGTTCGCTTGACTTGGCCGCCTTTTGTAGCTTGTCTTGCGCGCGTAATATTACGGGAGTGAGACGTATGGGGAAGATCCGGGTTGCGGTTATCGGTATTGGCAATTGCGCGAGTTCGCTCGTCCAGGGCATTTACCATTACGCCGATCCCGCCCGCGGTTCTGCCGGCCTGATTCACGACGTCATCGGCGGTTATGGTCCTTCGGACGTTGAGTTCGTGCTCGCCTACGATACCGACGCGCGCAAGGTCGGCCTCGACCTGGCCGACGCGATCTTTGCCGCGCCCAACTGCACTGCGGTGTTCCAGCAATCGATTCCCGCAACCGGCGTCAAAGTACGGATGGGCAAGGTGCTCGACGGCATGGCCGATCACATGCTCAGCGGTCGTGGCGAACGCGGCTTCATCCGCTCCGACGCGCCCGAAGCCAGCGCCGAGGAAGTCGTCGCCGCGCTCAAGGAAACACGCGCCGACGTCCTGGTGAACTACCTCCCGGTGGGCTCGGAAGACGCGACGCGATTCTACATGGAATGTGCGCTCGAGGCCGGCGTCGGCGTGGTCAACTGCATTCCCGTCTTCATCGCCAGCGACCCCGTGTGGGAGCGGCGCTTCCAGGAAAAACGTCTGCCGATCGTCGGCGACGACATCAAGGCGCAGCTCGGTGCGACGATCGTCCACCGCGTGCTGTCGAACCTGTTCGGCGCGCGCGGCGTTTCGGTCAACCACACCTACCAGCTCAACACCGGCGGCAATACCGACTTCCTCAACATGCTCGACCGCGCCCGTTTGGTCTCGAAGAAGGAATCCAAGACCGAGGCAGTGCAATCGGTGATGAACGAGCGCCTCAAGAACGACGATATCCACGTCGGTCCCTCGGACTACATCCCGTGGCTCAACGACAACAAGCTGTGCTTCCTGCGGCTCGAAGGGCAACTGTTCGGCGGCGTGCCGATGAACCTCGAGCTGCGGCTTTCGGTCGAGGACAGCCCGAACTCCGCCGCGGTCGTGCTCGACGCGATCCGCTGCTGCAAGGTCGCGCTGGAGCGGGGCATCGGCGGCGCGCTGATCGGCCCGTCGTCGTTCTTCTGCAAGCACCCGCCGCAGCAGTTCAGCGACGACATCGCCGCGCAACTGACCCAGGAATTCATCGCCGACGAGGCGCTGGCCGCCGAATGAACTGCGTCATCGTCGCGGCGGGTCTCGGTACCCGCCTGCGCGAGGTGTCCGCTTCCAAGCCGCTGACGCCGCTCGCCGGTGTGCCGCTGATCGAGCATGTCGTTCGCCGCGCGGCCACCGCCGGGGCAACGCGTTTTGTCGTCGTCACCGGCCACGAAGCCGAACGGCTCGAGCAGTTCCTTGGCGACATGGCCCGGCACCTGGATTTGCGCATCGATATTGCCCGCGTCGAGGACTGGACCCTCGCCAACGGATATTCGGTGCTCGCGGGTAGCGCGCTCGTGGACGGCGATTACCTGCTGCTGATGTCGGACCATCTGTTCGATCCCGAGATCGCCCGCCGCCTAGCCGCTTCCGATCTTTCGGTCGATCTGATCCTGGCCGTCGACAGGGATGTCGGAGGAGAGTTCATCGACCTGGTCGATGCGACGAAAGTCGAAGTCGCGGCGGATGGCCGGATTCTCGCCATCGGCAAGGACCTCGCCCATTACAATGCGGTCGATACCGGCGTTTTCCTCGCCGGACCGGGCCTAGCGGCGTCGATCGAGGCCGATATCGCCGAGGGCGGTCCGGGCAGCATTTCGGCGGGCGTTCAGCGGCTTGCCAAGGCCGGCCAGGCGCGAACGATGGACATCGGCACGGCGCGATGGATCGATGTCGACGACGGTCGGATGCTGGAGCTGGCGGAGCGCCTCCTCGCAAGCGAAGGCGTTACGGGTAACGCAGCTTGACCGTGGTGTGCATGTCGCTCTTGGGCACATGCAGCCTGACAGGGTTCCACGCCGGCATCCCCAGGAACACCTTGGGGTTGTTCGAGAATCCGAAGCCCTCCTCGGGAAGCCCGATCGTCGAACGATCGAAGTGACGGTTGGCGTTGGCGTCATGGTAGACGGCCAGCGCATAGACACCGGGTTTGGGCAGATAGATGCAGACGGGCGTCGTTCCACTCCTGGCCGGGACTCGGCCGACGTAGAGCGAGCCGTGATGAGCGAGGAATTTCCGCTGATCGTCGGCATAGAGGGTGACCGCGATCAATCCGTCGGACGAGCGCACGCCTTCGACATCGACATATAGCTTGGTCGCGCTTTCGTGACCCGTGCACGATTCCGCCTGCGCCGCGGCACCGTGGGCAAGCGTGAGTGCGAGGGCGGGCAGAGCCCAGAGAGTTCGCTTCATCGGCGGGCGATTAGCAACTCCCAGCAAAATGTTCCATGAACGCATTGCCGCTTGTATCGCTCGCTCCCTCGTTCGACAAACGCCACATGCAGAGCGCGCCGCACGGCGATGAATCGGCCGATCAGCGGCCCACGGTGGTCATCTACCGTTCCCCGCTGTTCAACGCTTCGGAAACGTTCGTCCGCGCGCATCCCGAGCAATTGAGGAGGTATCGGCCCCTGCTCGCCGGCTTGGAGGACAAGGGCAACATACCTCTGAAATTGCTGGGGTCGACATACCTGCCGCAGCATCGGAGTGAACGGCTGCGTGGACGGCTGGGCGACCTCGGCTGGCTCGCGTCGCGGCTTACGCCGGAAGAGCCAAGGCTGATCCATGCCCATTTCGGACCGGACGGTCTGACCGCCCTGCCGCTCGCCCTGCGCCTGAGGATTCCGCTCGTCACTACTCTGCGCGGATATGACGTATCGCGAACCCAGCGATCCCTGCTCCTTTCGGGCAGGCTGTCGTGGATACGTTACGCCCTCGGCCGCGAGCGCCTCATGCGCGGCGGCGACTTGTTTCTCGCAGTGTCGGACGCCCTACGCTCGATGGCGATTCGCGCCGGTTATCCCGCCGACCGGACTTTGACTCATTACAATGGGGTCGACCTCAAGGCTTTCTCGCCGTCCGGCGGCGCCGATGGGACGACCATCCTGCATGTCGGCCGGCTTGTCGAAAAGAAAGGCACCGCTCTGCTGCTCGCCTCGCTCGCCCGAACAAGAGCCGTCCATCCAAAGGCCCGCCTGGTCATCATCGGCGACGGGCCGTTGCGCTCGTCGCTGGAGGACCTCTCCGGGCAGCTCGGCCTTGGTGAGGCGGTTCGTTTCCTCGGCGCGCGACCGTCGAGCGTGGTGACGGAATGGATGCGCCGCGCCGCCGTGCTGGCAGTTCCCAGCCTGACGGCGCGAGACGGTGACGCAGAAGGATTGCCCAACGTGGCAGTCGAAGCAGCGGCTTCGGGCCTCGCCGTCGTCGGGTCGGATCACAGCGGGATACCCGAAGCGATCGCCGACGGACGAAGCGGGTTCGTTGTGCCCCAAGGCGAGGTGGAACCGCTGGCCGCCCGGCTGATTGAACTCCTGTCGTCAAGCGATCTGCGGCGCTCGATGGGCGCAGCCGGGCGCAGCCTCGCAGAAGCGCGCTTCGACCGCGACGTGCAGGCCGAAGAGCTCGAGCGGCTTTATGATTCGGTGCTGGTAAGACACGCCGCGAGGGCCCGGGCCCAAGGGCGGTAGGCGGCCGAGGCCCCGATCTGCGTCAAGCTTGCCGTTGACGGAAGGCGGGGTTTGCACGATGCGCTCGCCCATGCGCATCCTTTACCCGGTATTGTGGGGGCGACCGGGCCGGCATGCGTCGCAGGCGCAGACGGTCGCGACGGTTGCCGCGCTGGGCCGCGCCGGGCACGATGTGACGCTTATGCTGCCACAGGGAGAGCGTGACCCATCTCTTAGTTCAGCCGACTTGCGCGCCTGGTTTGCGGTCGAGGGCGAATTCAACATCCTTCAACGGCCGAGCCGATGGCAGGGCGATGCCGTGCTCAAGACGGTCATGTGGCTGCGCCAGGTATTCAGCGATCAGGCTGTGAGCGATGCCGACGTTCTGTATTCGCGCGTTCCGGCGATGGTCGGCATCGGCGGTCGGTCGCCCCTGCCCTTCGCCACCGACCATTATCGGCCCTGGCCTGATATCTATCCCGCGATTCGTCCATTCGTCCACCGCACGGCGAACACCCCGCATGCCCTGGCTTACGTGATTCATTCGCATTACGCGGCGGACGCATATTTGCGGGCCGGCGTGCCCACAGACCGTCTGCTGGTCGCGCACAATGGTTTCGATTCACTCGGCGAGCCGATCGACAAGGCCGCGGCCCGCAAGCGCTTGGGGTTGCCGCCAGATCGCGCCATCGCGGTCTACGCCGGCCGCATCAATGCCGAAAAGGGCCTCGATACCCTTCTCGACCTAGCCGACCGGCGCCCCGACGTGCTGTTCGTTCTCGTGGGCTCGGAAGGACAGGGGCCGATCGAGCAAGCCGCGGCGAATCGCGTCAACGTCCGCGTCGAGCCGTGGGCCGAGCCCGCGGCGTTGCCGCCCTGGCTGTTCGCGGCCGACGTTCTCCTGGTCCCGCCTTCGAGCGCTCCGCTGAAGCGTTTCGCGAGCTGCGTGTTACCGATTAAGCTGTTCACTTATCTCGCCGCCGGGCGCCCGATCCTTGCGCCCGACGCTCCCGACACGCGCGAGTTGCTGGTACACGGACAGACCGCCTTGCTGGTCGAGCCCGACCGGCCGGACGACTTCGCTGCCGCGCTCGACCGGCTTCTGGGCGATCAGGCCCTGGCGCGCTCTTTGTCGAGTCAGGCGCGGCGGTTGTCAGAAAGCCTGGGTTGGGATGCGCGGGCCCACAAGATCGCCGCGTTCCTGACGCAGCGTCTCGCTCAGCTTTCCGGTGCCGCGGGCACCGGCCCTGCCCTTGCCGCCAACCTCGCTTCGTCCTCGAACAGGTAATTGCGGGTGATTGGCGCGGCCTCGCGATCGCGCAGGTATTGCATCTGGTAGACGCACATCGGCGCATCGCGGAACATCGTCATCGAGGCAGCGAGGTAGAACAGGTATAGCCGGTAGAGCCGCGCGTCATAAAGCCGCTCGGCTTCGGCCTGATTTGACTTCAGCCGTTCGTACCACCGCGCCAGTGTGTAGACGTAGTGCATTCGCCAGGTCTCGCAGTCAGCCATGATCAGCTTTTCCTGCTCGCTGGCGGCGACGATCTCCGAAAGCGCGGGCAGGTATCCGCCCGGGAAGATGTGCTTCTGCATGAACTTGTCGGTCGTGCCCGACCCGCCCATCCGCGCCATCGTGTGCACCACAGCGATCCCGTCGGGCTTAAGGGCCCGGCGAAGCGTCTGGAAAAAGGTGCGAAAGAAGCGCTGGCCGAGATGCTCGAACATGCCGATCGAAACGATCCTGTCGAACGGACCGGCAACGTCGCGATAGTCCATCAATTCAAACCTGACTTGGTCCGACACACCGGCCTCGGCCGCGCGCTGGCGTGCCAGTTCGAGCTGCTCGCGCGACAGCGTGATGCCGAGCACGTCGACGCCGGCCACGCGGTTCAGGTACAGCGCGAGCCCGCCCCAACCGCAGCCGATGTCGAGCACCTTCATGCCTGGCTCGAGACAAAGCTTGGCCGCGATATGAGTCTTCTTGTCGAGTTCGGCCTGCTCGATGGAGTTGCCGGGATCGGTGAAGTAGCCGCAGCTGTATTGCAGGTCCGCATCGAGGAAGAGACGGTAGAAGTCGTTGCCGACATCGTAGTGGTGCGAGACGTTCTTGAGCGAAGCCGGCCGCCAGTTGAGCGTTCGCAGCGCGTGGCTTAACTTGCTACCCTTCTTGAGGAACGTGTTGGAACCCTTTGAATCTTCCCAGCGATGACTACCGCGAACGATGTTTATCAGATCGAGGATCTCGCCCTGCTCGAACACGAGCCGGCCGTCCATGAACGCCTCCGCCGCGCCGAGGCCGGGATCTTTCATTATATCGGAGGCGACATGGCTGTCGGTGAAGCGAACCGTCACCGGTTTGAAAACGTCATCTGGAACGCCGTAACGGTAGGTCGTGCCGTCGTGATCGACGACGGTAATCTCACCGCGCTTGATGTATCCACCGAGCGCCTTGTCGAGCAACCACATCATTCGCTTAAGATACCCCCGTATGTCGCGACGATACGGCTTTGTGCGCACGGTGCAATCCTCAGAACCACTGTTTCGTTCGAATGACCCTATCGGGACCCGCGAGCGCGACGCTATATCGCGCGCCATGCAGACCCTGCCGGACAGTGATTGCGACGATCGTGATTGATTCGAACCGCAAGCGCCTGCTCGTCTCGATTCATGATGTCGGGCCCGCCTTCACCTCACAGATCGAGCGTCTCGCCGATCTGTTAAGCGCGCGCTTGGGCGGCAGCCGATTTGCAATGCTCGTTGTCCCCGATCACTGGGGAAAGAACCCGCTCGCCGCCGACCGCGAGTTCGCTGCGCGCTTGCGCGCGTGGTCGGACCAGGGGATCGAAATGTTCCTGCACGGCTGGTCGCACCGCGACAGCGCCGAACATTCGGGAATCACCGGCTTCAAGGCGCGCCACATGACCGCCGGCGAAGGCGAGTTCCTCGGCCTGACCGCCCGGGAAGCGGCGCGGCGGATGGCGGACGGCAAGGCGCTGATCGAGGGGATAATCGGCCGTCCGGTGGCCGGCTTCATTGCCCCGGCGTGGCTTTACGGCCCGGGGGCGCTCGAGGCCCTCGCATCAACCGGGTTCGCCCTGGCAGAAGATCACATGCGCGTCTGGCGACCCGACACCGGTGAGACGCTGGCCCGCGGTCCGGTTATTACATGGGCGAGCCGAACGCCCCTGCGAACCGCGTCCTCACTCGCCTTCGCCGCCCTCGCCCGGGCGGCGTTGCGCCCGCTTGAGACGGTCCGGATCGCCGTACATCCGGGCGACGTGACGAAAAGCAGCTTGCTCGCCAGCATCGACCGGACCCTGGTGGTCTTTTCCGCGTCGAGGCCGGCAAGCCGCTACGCGGAACTGCTTTCCGGCACCTGATTGTGCACCTCTTGGTTCGCCGGAACCGGGCTTATCCGAATTTATTCTCCGTATAACTGCGGATTGGTTCGCGCGTCGCCGTCATGTGTCCTAAGCACTTGCGGGAGGGCGGCCTTTTGTTCGTACAGCCGAATCACGACGGCACTTACCAAGCATACCTGGTCGAAGTTCCTATCGCCGCGGCGGTAAACCTTCGGCCACAGGACCGGCCGCGGTGGCCGGGGGGAATGCGCCTCCTGTCCTCGGTGCTCTCGCTGTTCGTGATAGCATCGGTCATCTACGAGGTTCGCGGCGTCAATCTGCGCGCAATTCTCGCGCTTATTCCCAGCTCGCCGCTGTTTTGGGCCGTCTTTGCCACGAGCTACCTGATAGTGCCCGGCGCCGATTGGCTGATCTTCCACAAACTGTGGAAGGTTGGTCCCACCGCGTTCGGGGCGCTCCTGCGCAAGCTGATCTACAACGAACTGCTGCTTGGCTATTTGGGAGAGGCCTACTTCTACACCTGGGCGCGCCGGCATGTCCGGCTCGAGGCTGCTCCTTTCGGCGCGGTCAAGGACGTCGCCATTCTTTCCGCCATCGCAGGTAACGTCATTACCCTGCTGATGCTTTCGATCGCCTGGCCCCTCGCATCCGCCACCCAGCTCGGCCTGCAGACCCGCTCGGTGGTACTGTCGCTGACGGTCGTCCTCGTGACCTCGATGGCGGTGCTGTTCTGGCGACGGCAGATCTTCTCGCTGTCGCGCCCGCAACTGCACTTCATCTTCACGATGCACGTCGGCCGGATCGTCGCGGTGACCGCTTTGTCGGCGTTGCTCTGGCACCTCGTGCTGCCGGTCGTGCCTCTGGTGTGGTGGCTGCTCCTGGCGACGATCAGGTTGTTGATTTCGCGACTACCGCTGGTGCCCAACAAGGATGTGGTCTTCGCGGGGCTGGCCGTGTTCATGCTCGGACGCGAGGTCGAGATCGCCTCGTTGCTGACGCTGATGGCCGGCATCATCTTGCTGACGCACCTGCTCGTCGGCACCGCATTTGCCGTCACGGACCTGCTGCAGCGGGAGGCGCGTTCGTGAACGCCTTGCCGGCGGCGGCCGCGCTGCCAGTCCTTGCTGCCGCGATCATTCCTTCAAGCCCCGACCTGGGCAAGGTGGCGGGCCAGTGCAGAGCCAACGAGCCGGGTCCGGCTCTGCTGGTCGACGTGCTGGGCCTGAAGGACCGTAGAGGCAATCTCAAGCTCGAGGTCTACCCCGCCAACGACCGCGATTTCCTGCAGGATGACAATGTCCTGGTAAGCGAGGGCAAGGTGTTTCGCCGCGTCGAAGTGCGGGTTCCCAATTCCGATCCGACCGAACTTTGCATCCGTGTTCCCGGCCCCGGCGCTTACAGCGTCAGTCTGCTGCATGACCGCGATAGCAACCACAAATTCGGCTGGACGGTCGACGGCGTCGGCTTCGCGGGCAATCCGAGGATCGGCTGGAGTAAACCGAAGGCGGCCGCCGCGAAGGTCGTCGCCGGAAGCGGGCTGACACGCTTGTCGATAGTGCTTAATTATCGCCACGGCCTTGGGGTCGCTCCCCTGCGCAAGAGGTAAGCCGATGCGTATTGTCGACGTCTGCGCCTTCTATTCGCCGCACGGTGGCGGGGTGCGCACTTACGTCGAGCAGAAGCTCGCGATCGCGCCCGGGCTCGGTCACGACGTAACCATCATTGTGCCGGGCGAACGCCACGAGATCATCGAGCGGGGCCCGCGCGCGCGGATCGAATCGCTGCCTTCGCCGCGCTTGCCGCTCGACCGGAGATACGGGTACTTCGCCGACGAGCCCGCGCTGCACCGCGCGCTCGACCGGGCGCAACCCGATATCGTCGAAGTCGGCTCGCCCTGGCGCAGCCCGTTGATGGTCGCGCGCTGGCGCGCCGAAGTGCCGCGAACGCTGATCATGCACGCCGACATACTATCGGCCTATGCCTATCGCTGGTTGCAGCCGGTCTTCGAGCTGACGACGATCGACCGGCGGATGGAACGGTACTGGGCACACTTGCGCTTGCTCGGGCGGGAATTCGACCGGGTAACTTGCGCCAGCAGCGACCTGAGCACGCGGCTCATTGCCGGCGGGGTGGCGAACGTCGTCACCAACCCCATGGGCGTAGAGCCCGGCCTGTTCTCGCCATCGCTACGGGACGAAGGCCTGCGCGCAGGGCTGCTCCGCCAATGCGACTTGCCGCCGGGAGCAAAGTTGCTGATCGGCGTCGGACGGCTGGCCCCGGAAAAGCGGTGGCCGATGGTCGTCAAGGCCGTCACGGCGGCTGCGCGCGAACGGCCGATCGGGCTGGTCCTGCTTGGCGAAGGCCGCGAAAGCCGCGCGGTTCTATCGGCCATCGGCGGCAACCCGCACATTCGCCTGTACGAACCCGAGCGCGATCGGCTGCAACTCGCGCGCATTCTCGCCAGCGCCGACGCACTCGTCCACGGGTGCGAGGCCGAAACATTCTGCATGGTCGCCGCCGAAGCGCGCGCCAGCGGCCTGCCGGTCATCGTGCCGGATCGGGGCGGCGCGGCCGATCACGCGGCCGATAATGGCGGCTGGACTTACGCGGCCGCCGACAGCCGTTCGGCCAGCGCCGCTATCCTGCACGCCCTGGCGCAGCCACGCGCCGCGCCGCCAACGAAAGTTCGCACGATCGAAAATCATTTCGAGGATCTTTTCGCCGGTTACACGGCCTTGCTCTCCGGGCGCCGCCGCGCCGCCTGACGCGCGCGCTATCTCCTTTCCGCTCTCGACCGGTACCTGCTCGCAAACGTGGCAGGAACGCTGGGCTCGGTCTTCGGCATCGTCATCGCGTTGCTGATGTTCGAGCACCTGCCGCGATTGTTCGACATCGTTCGCCTGTCGGGCCGCACGGCCGTCTCGCTTTCGATTTCCGCGGCGATCTCCTCGTTGAACTGGCAGACGGCCTCAGCTTCAATCGCGCGACCGGGCAAGCGCTGTCCTTCACCCGATTCAAGCTTGTCACAGGCGGCCCGGCCAAGGGTTCTGCCCCTTCACCGCCGGACAAGCGCACGCTGGAATCGCTGCC
>DATIQO010000153.1:0-7069 GCA_035470745.1 Sphingomicrobium sp.
TGGGTCGAAAGCGGACGTTCGGCCAAATTGCGAAATGGGTCGCTACAGCGCCAGCCGAGCGAGCGCTTGCTCCGCGTCATGACGGCCTAAATGGCCATAGTGCCGTTCAATCATGGCCACACTCGTTCCGGAAAGCTGCGCTACCGTGAGCGCCGGCAGCCCGAGCCTAATCAGGTCCGTGATCACGCTGTGACGCAACGTATATGCAGCAACGGCACCGGGCAGCTTCGCAGAATGCACCGCGTCTTTGATTGGGTGCTTCCAGGCATCCTTGTTCCAAGCGCTACCGTCATGCCGCGCGAAAATTGGGGCGGCAGGTAGCTTGCCCTCAACCTGAGCTTTCAGGAACTCCGCGATGGATTGTGGCACGCTGATCTGGCGCGGCTGGCCATTCTTGTCCTTGCCGATAGTCAGCGAGCGAGTCCGATGATCAAAATCACTCACCCTCAGGCTCGCCAATGCGCCGGGGCGTAGTGGTAGAAGGCATAGTGCATGCACGAACGAAGCGGCGTCTGCCTCACAGGCATCCAGCAAGCGCTTCCTCTCTATCTTATCCAGATACAGATCACGACGCTTGTCCGCCCCTTTGAATGGTCGCAGCGCCTCTTGCCACGCTGCGTCGGTATTCGGTGCGCCGGGCTTCAGCACTTGGCCCAGTGCGGCCCTGAGCGGCACCATGTCCCGGTTAACAGTCGACTTCGACCGGACCTTCGTCCTCTGCTTGCCAGTCTTCGTCCGAGTGAGGCGAGCAGGTGTATCCTCCAGCCGCTTACGCCATGCGCGCAAATGATGCCGTCGCAACTTGTCCAGCTTCACCTTGGCAATTGCGTCTGGATAGACGTTTCGCCGGAACACACCTTCAGCGATGGAGCCCGGCTTTTCTGCGAGATAGGCTTCGCAGGCGTCGGCAACCGTGACTAGTTCGCGGGCGCGAACACCTCCGCTCTCGACCGTCTCAGCCCAGCTTTCGGCGTCCTGTTTCGCCTGGGTGAATACGTCATGGCCGGCCAAGCTGCCGTAGTCGCCAAGCGCTTTGCGCTGATACTTTCCGCTGTCCAGATCATAGGCGCGCGCAAACCACGTTCCCTTGCCCCCGCGCTTCGAAGGACGGAAGCCTAAGTAACAGCCTTGGCGAAGCCGCTGCCAGTGCGGCTCGTCCCCCGCCTTTGCCTTCAATCTGTCCCTCTCGCCAATCCTGCTCAGGTCAGCCATTTCGCCCTCAGTCGTGATCCATGAAACATCCATGAAATACACTGGCGGACGTCAGAGAGCAAGAATGGTCGGTTTTCCTATGGCTTGGCGTTCGCCAATGTCCGCCGACACCCGCTTTCCCACCCTTCACACGGGTGGGGTCGCAGGTTCAATCCCTGCCGCGCCCACCACTAAAAAATTGATTTATCTGTGCCTTTCGACGAAAGATCCTGCTGATCAAGCGCGACTTTCGCTACCTGGCTGGCGAAGTCCCGGCCACGACCACCCGAGGCCCCGCGGCAGCCGGGCGATCGCCGAGGCAGTTGCAGCAGCCTTGCGCGCACCCTGAAGGATCGGTCTCGACGTGCTTCGCCGGCGTTGATCGCAGTCAATGACCGGCGAGAGGTTCTCCTTCATTTTAAAGTAAGGAGATTGCTCATGTTCAAACAAAATGTCGGATCGACCGATCGCGTGCTGAGGATCGTAGTGGGGCTGGTGCTCATCGCCCTGGTATTCATCGGCCCGAAGACGCCGTGGGGCTGGATCGGCCTGATCCCGCTGGTGACCGCGCTCGCGCGCACTTGCCCGGCTTATTCGCTGCTTGGGGTCAGTACCTGCTCGAAATGAGCGGCCATTGCTAGCCTGCCGAGGCGAGTTGCAAGTCCGCGGCGATGTCGTAGCTGCGCATGTAGTCGCCGAGTTCCTCGAGCACGCGGCCCGGCGTGAGCCCGAACTCCTCGAGGCTGTAGCGATGCGGCCGGCGGCGGCGCGTGCGTCGCTGGTAGGCTTCCATCGTCGGCAGGGCCGGTTCGATGTCGAAGCCGACAAAGTCGTACACGCGTTCCATCGTCCCGCGCCAGTTGCGGTCCATGTCGTCGAAATGGACGTCCATGAAACGGTGTGTCGGCAGGCTGCGTCGGTTCGCGCGCATCCTTTCGATCATGAGCCGCGTGATCCGCAGCCATTCCTCGCCCATCGCCCGCGGGTTGGCGTGATCCGAATATATGATCGTCTGGTTCCACGCGAGCGACGCCGAGCTGCCAACGACCGACTGCGGATCGCGATGGGTGAAGATGATCCGCGCGTCCGGGAACACCCGCAGCAGGGCAGGAAGGTCGAGCATGTGCTGTGCGGTCTTGAGGACCCATGGGCGCAGGCTCGACGCCTGCTGCGCCCAGCCGACCAGCTTGAGCAGCCGTGCCATCTGCTCGTAAGCGCCGGTGGCGTCATACCCCTCGCACCAGTTATTGTAGGACGGAATCCACCACTGCGACGGGTGCTTGAGGCCCCAGAAGCTGCTGCAGAGCAAACCCAGCTCCTCCTCCGGTTGAAACGGGCCGGTCGGATGGATGGCCAGGGTTCGCGGGTTCGCAAGTTTGGCGATACGCTTCAGGCGCCGCGCAAGTGCCACACGTGAATCGGCCCCGCCGGGCTCGAAATCGGGCAGTGGAACCGGGCTGATCGTCTCGAAACAGCGCAAGTGGTTGAAGCGACTGTCGCCCGACAGCAGACGGTGCAACCGCGTTGTGCCCGAGCGCATGGGCCCGACGATAACTACCGGATGCGGCAGCGGGCGGGTGAGGATTTCGGGGTGCCCGGCAAACCACTGCTGCGCCCACAGCCGGTCGTGCAGAACCTTCTTGAACTGTTTGGCCGCTGCCCATTCGCCCGCGGCGTTGAGGCGGGCTTCGCCGTGGAGCGCGTCGAGTAGCTTATCGAGCGGCTCGAGAAACCACGGGTCACCGAAATCGGTGAGTCCGGTAAATTCCTTCGCGCTGGACATGAGCGCGTCGCGGTCGAGATTCGGCGCTTCCACCAGTCCGGACTTGCGCGCCAGGCGCAGGCTCCCATCGAGCATGTCGATGAAAAGTGTTCGCCGCGGCGGGAGAACCGTCGTCGCGCTCATCGTTGTCGCAGCTTGCCCCTGTCGGCGGTCCGAAATGCCGTCTCGTTGGGCAGACGTATGACGACGAACTGAGTTCCCTCATTCGCCTGCGCACTGGACAATCCGCGCCGGCCGCGGGCATAGCGCCGGCCCATGCACGACCTGCGCTTCATCCGTGAGAGCCCTGAGACGTTCGATGCCGGCCTGGCCTCGCGCGGCGCCGAGCCGGTGGCGGCCCGCGTCCTCGATCTCGACGAACGGCGCCGCGCGCTGACGACCCGGATGCAGGAGGCCCAGAGCCGCCGCAACGAGGCCTCGAAGGCCATCGGCCAGGCGATGGGTAAGGGTGATGCAGCCACAGCCGAAGCCTTGAAAGCCGAAGTTGCCGGCTTGAAGACGACCCTGCCCGCGCTCGAGGACGAAGAACGCTCGCTCGGCGAAGAACTCGACGCGCTGCTCGCGGGCTTGCCGAACATCCCCGACGAGAGCGTGCCGCATGGCGCTGACGAGAACAGCAATCAGGAAGTCGCCCGCTGGGGCCAGCAGCGCAACTTCGAGTTCGAGCCGAAGGAGCACGCCGACCTGGGTCCGCCGCTCGGACTCGAGTTCGATACCGCAGTGGCCATGTCCGGCGCGCGCTTCGCCTTTCTGCGCGGCCAGATGGCGCGGCTCGAACGGGCGCTCGGCCAGTTCATGCTCGACCTGCAGACGCAGCGGAACGGCTACACCGAATGCATTCCGCCGCTAATCGTACGCGACGAAGCAGTTTTCGGAACAGGACAACGGCCAAAGTTCGAAGATGATCTTTTCAGGACTGACATTTCTCTAGACCCGCTCGACTATTTTCAATTTAAGGCCGACGCGTTCTTAGAAGCCAAAGCGAATGGGAGTTTGCCTTCCGATTCCGACCCAACTGATCGCCACGTTTGGGACAGACTCCCCAATCCCCCGACTCGCCGCTGGCTGATACCCACGGCCGAAGTTAGTCTGACCAACTCCGTCCGCGAACAAATCATCGACGACCTTTCGCAGCCAATCCGCCTCACCGCGCTCACCCCCTGCTTCCGCTCCGAAGCCGGTGCGGCGGGCAAGGATACGCGCGGTTACATCCGCCAGCACCAGTTCTCCAAGGTCGAGCTGGTGACGATCTGCCGCCCCGAGGACCACGAGGCCGAGCACGAGCACATGGTGTCGAGCGCTGAATCCGTGCTCCAGGCGCTCGACCTGCCTTACCGCAAGGTCCTGCTGTGCACCGGCGACATGGGCGCGACGGCGAAGAAGACTTACGACCTCGAGGTCTGGCTGCCCGGCCAGGGCGCCTATCGCGAGATCAGTTCGGTCAGCTGGTGCGGCGAGTACCAGGCGCGGCGGATGAACGCACGTTTCCGCCCTACGGAACAGAAAGGCACGGCGTTCGTGCACACGCTCAACGGTTCGGGCCTGGCGGTCGGGCGGACGCTGGTGGCGGTGCTCGAGAACTTCCAGGAGACCGATGGATCGGTGCGAGTTCCTGCCGTGCTGATGCCGTACATGGGCGGGCTCGACGCGCTCACGCCCGCGCGTTGATGCGCATCCTGTTGACCAACGACGACGGCATCCACGCCCCCGGCCTCGAACTGCTCGAAGCCGTAGCGGCACGGCTGTCGGACGACGTGTGGGTTTGCGCGCCGGCCGAGGAGCAGTCGGGCGCAGGTCATTCGCTGACCCTGCACATGCCGGTGCGGCTGCGGCAGTTCGGTGACAAGCGCTTCGCGGTCACCGGCACGCCGACCGACGCGGTCAACCTGGCGTTGCGCAAGCTGTTCGCCGACCGGCCCCCCGACCTGGTCATCTCGGGGATCAACGGCGGCGAGAATCTGGCCGACGACATCACCTACTCGGGCACCATTTCCGCGGCGATGGAAGCCGCGCTGGCGGGTATCCCAGCGGTGGCGATGAGCCAGGCGATGCGCGACGGCGGCCACGGATTCGCGGCTGCCGAAGGCTGGGCGGCGCAGGTCCTCGCTCCGCTGATCGACGTGCCGAAAGCGAGCCGTACGGTGATCAACGTCAATTTCCCTGCCTTTCCCGCCGACGCGGTGAAAGGCATTCGAGTTGTCCGCCAAGGCTTCCACGACTATGCCCGCGGCTCGCTGGTCGAAGGCGTCGACCCGCGCGGGCGGCCCTATTACTGGTTCGGTCTCGAGGACGTCGAGCACACGCTCGACCACGGCACCGACCTCGAAGCGGTCGGCGACGGCTACATTGCTGTCACCCCGCTCCAGCTCGACCTCACTCACCACGCCTCGCTCGGCACACTGGCCGAGCGCTACGCCGGCTAACCAAGCAGCACAAACACCAATCCGACCGCCGCCATTCCGACCACGAGGTGGGCCGCGTCGATCAGGAACAGCTTCAGCGAATTGCGCTGGTAGAGGTAGTTGATGCCTGTCGCCGGGGTCATGATCGCGAGGCCGAAGCCGGTCGCTATCATCATTTTCACGTGATCGCTCGGCTGGAGGAACGCGAACAGGTGCCCGAGCGTCAGCACGACGATGAATTCGAGCACGAAACACAGGCCGAAGATCAGCGGCATGTTCGCCCCGTTCTTCAATTGCTCGTTGCTGAGACCCACCTCGCGTTGCCAGATCTTGCCGAACAGCACGCCGTACCACAGCGCGCCGACCGCGAAGAAGGCCACCGTCCCGAGTACGACCGCCAGCCAATTGATGTTCATCTGACCCCTCCTCACCTGGTTGCGCTATCGCCTCTCGGCTACTTGAGCGCGGGCCCCCTCGCCCTAGCGCAATCGACGCTTTGCGTGTAGGGGCGCCGCCATCGTGACATCAGCTACTCCCAAGGCTCGCTCCATCCCGGAGGCGAAGACAGTCGGCATGGTCAGCCTCGGCTGCCCCAAGGCGCTGGTGGATTCCGAGCGCATCCTCACGCGCCTGCGCGCTGACGGCTACGCGATGAGCCCCGACTACGCCGGCGCCGACGTGGTCCTCGTCAACACCTGCGGCTTCCTCGACAGCGCCAAGGAGGAGAGCCTCGACGCGATCGGTGAAGCCATCGCCGAGAACGGGCGAGTGATCGTCACCGGATGCATGGGAGAGGAGGCGGAGGTGATTCGCGCCCGCTTCCCGCAAGTCCTCGCGGTAACCGGCGCGCACCAGTACGAGCAGGTCGTCGAAGCGGTCCACATCGCCGCGCCGCCCACTCAGGGACCCTTCGTCGACCTGATCCCGCAGCCCGACGTGAAGCTGACCCCGCGCCACTACAGCTACCTCAAGATCTCCGAGGGCTGTAACCACTCATGCGCCTTCTGCATCATCCCGCGGCTGCGCGGTAAGCTCGCCAGCCGGCGGATCGACGCGGTGCTGCGCGAGGCCGAGAAGCTTGTTGCGGCGGGCACGAAAGAGCTTCTGGTCATCAGCCAGGACACCAGCGCCTATGGCGTCGACACCCGCCACGAAGCCCGCGAGTGGCACGGCCACCGGGTCCGCGCCCACATGACCGACCTCGCCCGCGAGCTCGGCAGTTTGCGCACGCCGGTAGGCCAGGTGCCGTGGGTCCGCCTGCACTACGTCTATCCCTACCCCCATGTCGACGCGGTGATCCCGTTGATGGCCGAGGGGCTGCTGACCCCGTACCTCGACATCCCGTTCCAGCACGCCAGCCCGAAGGTGCTCAAGGCTATGAAGCGCCCGGCCAACGAGGCCAGGGTCCTCGAGCGCATCCATGAGTGGCGCACAATCGCCCCCGACCTCACCATTCGCTCCAGCTTCGTCGTCGGCTTCCCCGGCGAGACCGACGAGGACTTCGCCTATCTCCTCTCCTGGCTCGAGGAAGCGCAGCTCGACCGCGTCGGGGCATTCAAGTTCGAGGCGGTCGAAGGCGCTCCGGCAACGCAGATGGAAGACCAGGTCCCGGAGGACTTGAAGCAGGAGCGCTACGAAGCGGTAATGGCCTTGTCCGCGCGGATTTCGGCCGAGAAGCTTGCAGCAAGGGTCG
>DATIQO010000154.1:0-12771 GCA_035470745.1 Sphingomicrobium sp.
AGCGTCGGCGTTTTGCGACGGAGTCGCGGGATTTTGCTGCGCCGTCGAGTTGGGATTGGGCGGCACTGCCGCCTGATCCTTCGCGAGCGCCGGAGAAGACAATGTAAATGCCGCCGAAAGCGCGGTCGTCGACCACATCAACCAGTGTACACGTCGCATGGATGAGCCCCCTGTAGCTGCATCGAACGGACAAAAACTCGCGTGACATTTTTATGTCGCAAACTCGCAACTAGACAAGCTGCAATCCTGCAACACTGATCAACCTTCGTCAGTTGACCTGGGAAAGCAACACATCGACCCGCCGCTCGGCCTCGCCCAGTGCCTGCGTTATTGTTTTCTGGCCGGTGAAGGCTGCCGCCGCCTCCTCGCCGACAATTCCCTCGATTGCATTTTGCCGAAGGACGTCGCCGGGTAGCGGACGGCCCATCGATGCCAGTGGAGCGATGTCCGCGCGGTGCGGCAACGCCTGGAAACGAGGATCGCTTAGCACGGACTTGAACGCGGGAATGTGCCCGGTGCGCGCCCAGTCATAATCGTGGTCGGCCATGAACTTGAAGAAGCGCGCGATCGCCGCGCGCTGCTTTGCAGTGCGCTTGCGCGCCGGCACGACCCAGGTGTGGCCGCTGACATATTCGACATGATCGCCCCACAGCCGCGGATAGGGGTAGACCGCGTAGCTCTTGTAGAGCGGCCGCCCGGGCGTTTCCGCTTCCTGCTCGAAGGAGCCGATCATCCACGTGCCGGTCGGATAGATTCCTCCTTCTCCGCTGACGAACGCCGCGATTGCCGCAGGCGTGTCCATGTTCAGTGTTCCAAGATGCTGTACGTTTATGTCGCGGAAGAAGGTCGCGACGCGTACCCCCGTCGGCGTGTTGAGCTTGATGTGCTTTGGGTCGGGAAACAGGATCGCCCCTTGCGCCATCATGTAGGTGTAGAGATTGCGCGCAGCGCCCGCGGGATCCCCGACCAGGCTCTGGATCAGGTAGGGCTTTCCGGTGCGCTCCTCGAACTGATGGGCCTGCTGGATCAGTTCGCTCGCCGAGTTTGGCAGCACGGGCTTTCCGCCGCGCATCAAGCCCGCTTTTGCAAATAGCGCGGTATTCACATGGAACAGGCCGCCGTGGGTGTCGATCGGGAGGCCATAGATGCGAGGGCCGATCGTCACTCCGCGGCGCGCCGCGTCGGTGAAGCTGTCCGGAGAAATTCCCGCCTGCTGCAAATAGGAGTCAACCGGCTCGAGCAACCCCTTCGCCTGGTAGTCGCTGATCACGCCTTCATGCATCGTGACGAGGTCCGGCGGATCGCGAGCAGCCATTTGCGCGGTGAGTTGCGGATATCCGGGCCAGGCAACCACGTTCACATCGATGCGCACGTCCGGATTTTCGGCATTGAAGCGATTTACGAGCGTGGTGATGATCCCGCATTCGCCTTCGGCTTTGGCAACGTCGATGCTGCCGCCATAATCGGCGCCGCACTCGCCGAAAAAGCGCTGCAGGTAGATATGCGTCTTGTGATCGGATCTTGCGCAGCTTCCCAGCGCGAGGAGCGCAAGCATCGCTGCGGCGATCCGCTTCATCAACCCGCGGTTCCCGCCATCGCGCGCACGATCTGCTTTTGAAAGATGATGTAGACGAGAAAGATCGGGATCGAGGCGAAGACGGCCTGCGCCATCAAATAGCCAAGGCCGCTCGTCTGCGCATAATTCATCTGCGCCGCCGCCAGCCCCACTGTCAGCGTGTACATGTCGCTGCGGGTCGCGCTGATCAGCGGCCACCAATAGTCGTTCCAGCTGCCGAGGAAGGTGAAGACCGCGAGCGTGGATTGCGCCGGGAGCGTCAGCGGAAGGATGATCTTCCAGAAGATTGTCCAGCGCGACGCGCCGTCGAGCATCGCCGCCTCGTCGAGCTCGCGCGGGATCCCGCGCATGTAGGTCGTCATGAAAAAGACGCCGAACGGCGCAATCAGCCCGGGGAGGATCAGCCCGGGATAAGTGTTATGAAGATGCAGCCAAGCAAACAGCTGGTGCTGCGGCAGGATAACGGCCTGGCTGGGGATGGCGAGGCCGAGCAGGACGAACGCGAACAACGTTCGGCGCATGGGGAAGTCGAGGCGCGCGAAGCCATAGCCGGCGAGACTTGCAAGGATGAGCACACCGCCCGTGGTTCCAAGCGCGACGATGCTGCTGTTGAGGAGCCACCGAAGCGTCAGGCTGTTGCCGATGATCGCGGCATAATTTGCGAAGGTATAGGGCCCATGCAGCGCCGCCTCGCTATGTCCTACCAGCTCGGCGTTGTTCTTGAGCGAGAGGAGAAGCGTCCAGACCAGAGGCGCGAGCATGATGATCGCGCCGGCAACGAGCCCAAGCCAGCCGAGCGGGGTGAGACGGCCGCGGCGTAGATCAGCCGGCATCGCTCTGCGCCGTGGCCCTGCCGGTCGCCCAATATTGGGTGAGCGTCACCGCTAGTATTATGAGGAAGAGGATTTCCGCCGCGGCGCTCGCATAACCAAGCTCCCAGCGCCCGAACGCGCTTTCGAACAGGAAGAGGACCGCGGTGCGCGAGGCACCGCTCGGCCCTCCCGCCGTCAGCAGCTGGGACTGGCCGAACAGCTGCAGCTGGGCAGCGGTTTGAAGCATGACGACGAGCACGACCGTGCGCCGGAGCGAAGGAACCGTGATATGCGAGAATGTCGCCCAGCGACCTGCATTGTCGAGCGCCGCCGCCTCATAGATTTCATCGGGGATCTGCTGCAGGCCCGCCAAGAACAGCAGCATTGGAAATCCTACCGACCACCAGATCGTCGTAATCGCAAGTGCGGGAAGGACGAGATGTTCGTCGCTGAGGAATGGCAGCGGCTGCAATCCCAGGGCGCTGGCAAGATAGCCGAGCAACCCGGCGTCGGGTGCGAGCACGAAGCGCCACACGAGGGTAACGATGGTGACCGAGAGGACTGCGGAGGAGAAGAAGATTCCTCGGAATATCGCAGCGCTCCCGCTTGCTCGATTGAGCGAGAGCGCAAGTAGAAGCGCGAAGATCGTCAACGCCGGAACGATCATCAGCGCCACTTCGAACGTGTTGAGCAGCGATGTCCCGAAGATCGGATCGTGAGCAAGCCGCACGTAATTGCCCGCGCCAACGAAATGACCCGCGCCAAACAGGTCCACCTGATAGAGGCTGAGCCACATTCCGCGCAGCAGCGGAAAGATCAAAATCACCGAGTAAAGTGCGAGGAACGGCGCGACGAAGAGCAGCCCGCGCCAGTCCCTTTGGCTCGTCATGCAACCGCCCCGTGATAGCCCGTGCCCTGGCTATCGAAAACGTGCGCCGCTGCTCCGTCGATAATCAAGCGAACCTTGTCGCCGAGCTTCACCCGGCTGTCGCCATTGTCTTCGGCTATGATCGCCTGCCCGTCTGAAAGCCGCGCATAAACGATCGTCCGTTCGCCGAGGCGTTCAACGAGCTCGACCGTGGCCTCTGTGGCCGCAGCATCACGGCTGCCGACACGGACCGCCTCGGGCCTCAGGCCAAGCCGCAGGGTCGCATCTTGTGGCAGGCGGTTCCTTGCGATTGCGGTTTCAACGATTGTGCCATCGCCGATTTTGAGCCGCGCGCAATCGCCGCCTGGGACCAGCTCTGCCGCCAGGAGCGTCATCGCGGGGGACCCTACAAATTGAGCGACGAACCTGTTCGCTGGCCGGCTGTAGATCGTCATCGGCGGACCGACCTGCTGGATCGTTCGGTCGTTCATCACGATGATGCGGTCGGCAAGCGTCATTGCCTCGGCCTGATCGTGCGTCACCATGATCACGGCCGCGTCCACGCGCTGCTTCAATTGGGCAAGCTCGACGCGGGTCCTGAGGCGCAGCGCTGCATCAAGGTTCGACAATGGTTCGTCGAGGAGGAAAAGCTTGGGCTCCTTGACCAGCGCTCGTCCAATCGCAACGCGCTGCTGCTGCCCGCCCGACATTTCGCCAGGCTTGCGGTCGAGAAGCTGCTCGATTTCGAGGACCCGGGCAGCGTCGGCGATGCGGCGGTCGATCTCTGCCTTGGGGACACGCGCGTTCTTGAGCCCGAACGCCATGTTCTCGCGAACGTTCATGTGCGGATAGAGAGCATAGTGCTGGAATACCATTGCAACACCGCGTTCGCCTGGCGGCAGCTGGTCTATGCGACGGCCTTCGAGCCACACCTCGCCCGCATCGGCATTTTCCAAGCCGGCGATAATCCTAAGGAGCGTCGATTTGCCGGACCCCGATGGGCCGAGGAAAGCGATGAACTCGCGCGCTTCAAGCGTTAGCGAGACGTCCTCGAGGACAGCCGTCGAGCCAAAGGACTTCCGAACTCCCTTGAGCTCCAAACTCGCCACGCAAATGCTCCCGTTCCGCAGCGCAATCTACAGAATGCGCCTGTCCCGGCAATATCGCGCGGGAACGCCGGAGCGTCCGCTTATCCGCGTTCGCCGGGGTGCGGCGAAGGAACCGGTGCAGATGCTGCAGCCGCTCCCGCTTGCCGTGACGCGATCCAGCTATCGATCTTCTTTTCGAGGATCGGGAGCGGCAGCGCGCCCGTATCGAGGACTTGAGCGTGGTAATCGCGGATATCGAATTTCGCTCCGAGCGCCGCCTGCGCTTTGTCGCGCAGTCGCGTGATCGTCAGCTGACCAATCTTGTAGGCAAGCGCTTGGCTCGGGATCGCGATGTAGCGTTCGACCTCGGCGGTCGCGTCCGTCTTCGATTCCCCGCTGTGATCGAGCATGTACTGGATCGACTGTTCGCGGGTCCATCCCTTGGCATGAATGCCTGTGTCGACCACGAGCCGCATCGCGCGCAGCATCTCGTCGTTGAGGTTGCCGAAGCGCTGATATGGGTCGGTGTACATCCCCATCGGATAGCCTAGCGATTCCGAATAAAGCGCCCAGCCTTCGACATAGGCGGTGTTGCCGCCGAAGCGCATGAATGCCGGGAGCGCGAGGTTCTCCTGAGCGAGGCTGATCTGGAAATGATGGCCAGGTTCGCCCTCGTGCATGAAGAGCGTCGTCTCTTCCCAGGTGCTTCGCGACGGGAGGTCATAGGCGTTGAAGTAGAAGGTTCCGGGCCGAGACCCGTCGGGAGTGCCATTTTCATAGCTTCCGCCAGCCTCGAACTTCTCGCGGTAAGCAGGATAGGGCCGGATCACGAGGCCGGCCTTGGGAACCTGCGAGAAGAACTGCGGGACCTTCGCCTCGACCTTTCCCTTGATCGTTGCAAAGCCCTGCTCGAGCTCTTCCTTGCTCTTGGGCTGGAACTTCGGGCTCGTGCGCATATAGTCGAAGAATTGGTGGAGCGTGCCGTTGAAGCCGACCTGGCGCTGCACCTCCTCGAATTCCTTGGTGATGCGCGCGACTTCGCTGAGGCCGAGCTGGTGGACCTGCTCGGGATCAAGCGGCTCGGTCGTCGTCGCTTCGACGAGGTAGCGATAATATTTATCGCCACCCTTCATGTACATGAGGCCCTGGCCATCGCGGGCGTGGGCGAGATAGTCGTTGGCAAGGAAGTCGCGCATCCGCTGGAGCGCGGGATAGACGACCGTATTTAGCGAATCTCGATATTCGCTCGTTAGCCTCGCCCGATCCGCCGTCCCGATCGATGCCGGGAAGTCCTTGATCGGGCCCCAGTACGGCGAATCCTCGGGCTTGAGCTTCAGCTGGTTGTCGAGCTGTTCGATCATGTTGCGGACCGTCAGCTTGGTGTCGACGATGCCTTCCGCCTCACCCTTCTTCCATTGCGCGATCGCAGTATCGATGTTGGCGGCAAAGTCGCGGTTGCGCTTCAGGTTGTTCTCATAATCATCGAGTGTCTTGAACGGCGCCGCGCCCTGCCCCCCCGCAATCGTTGGATATTCGGTGTGGATGCCGAAGAAATGGTTCATCGGCAGTGCTTCGTTGATCGCGAGCAGGTCCGGCGCAAAGCCCTTCAGGTTTTCGACGGTCTGGTTCTCGAATACGTCGTAGGCAATCTGGTCCGTCGCTCCGAGCTGATCGCGCGGAATAGCGTGGAGCGCGGCGAGATCATGTTCGGCGGCCGCCTTCTCGGCCTGGTAGTGCGCGTCGCTGAACAAATCCCCGAGCCTGCTCGCATAACGCAGGTCGCCCCGGAACAAGGCCTGAAGCGGGTTGCGCTGAAGGCTCGCCTCGTCGCTTTCCTTGAAGAGCTCGAACAAGCGATCGTGCGCGCTCGCCTGAACTGCGGTTGCTGGAGTCGGCGAAGCCTGCGCCAGGGCCGCGCACGGCGACAAGGCGATCAACGACACCGAGATGATCAAGCGAGCAACCGACTTCATAGAATCCCCCAAGGAGTGTTCGAGCGTAATTGCGCGCTAATGCAAAAAGGGGCGCTGCGGCAATGCGCAACGCCCCTTCGATGTTCGGCCCTTCAGGCTCTACCAGAAGAAGCCAGGGATCATGTCCACGACCGTCCCGCTCCAGGTATCGACCAGGAGCGCGTCGTTCCAGTAGCGCACCCAGACATAGCCCGGGGGAGCATAGGGCAGACGATACATCCATGGATCGTTGATCCAGAACTGGCTGTCATAATAGCCCGGCCACAGGCGCCAACCGATGGAGAAGGGCTGATAGCCCCAGCCATAGGGATCATAGTAAAAGCCGAAGTGGAACAGCGACCGGTGATGGTTGCGGTAATCGTGCCAGTCGTAGCGATCGTCGTGTCGCCAATTGGTGTTCCACTGCACATCAGGCGACCGACGCCCTTCGCCCCGCAGCGGCGGCTGCGTTCCAGGGCGAGGCACGTTGCTAACGATGAGCGGCCGGCCCGGCCTTACGTTGGGAGCGTAACGCTCGGACTGACGATACTGGCGCGCGTCGCGAGCGTCCTGCTGCCGCTGATCGAACATCTGCTGGCCCTGGAAGCGCTGGGTCCGAGCGGGGTCGTAAGAATTGCGGCGAGCGTCGCGCGCCGCATTCATCTCGGCCTCGCGCTGCGCACCATCGTAACCCCTGAATTGGTAGCGGTTGAACGAAGGCGGCTGCTGCTGCGGTTGTTGCAGCTGCTGCGGTACTGGCTGGCGGGGCGCAAAGGAACCGCGATCGCCGCGCGAATCCTCGCGCGACTGCGCGCGCTCTTCGCGCGCGGCCTGGCGATCCTGGCGTGCCTGCTGGCGATCGTCCTTCGCCTGTTGGCGATCGTCCTGCGCCTGCTGGCGATCGGACCAGTTGTGGGGTGCGGCGATTGCGGGGCTTGCCGCCGCGCCAGCCAGCAAAATCGAGATCAACATCTTACGCATGACAGCGACCTTTCCAAACTATGCCAACGGTTTGCACTCATCGACCTGAGCGATCGCTTAACCGTTTCGGAGCCGTATATTCAGGTTTGTAAATCCGCCGCGGGCCGCCCACCCAGCGCTGCGCGCGCCACTGCCTTTTGGATGCGCGGGTAAGCACCGCAACGACAAATGTTGGGAAGTGCGCGGACCTGTTCCTCGCTTGGCGACGGGTTCGATTGGAGCAAGGCCGCGATGGCCATGATGAAGCCGGGCTCGCAATAGCCGCACATCGTTACCTGTTCGGCGAGCCACGCCTTCTGCACCGGGTGCGAGCCATCGGCGGACAGGCCCTCGATGGTGGTGACCTGCGCGCCCTCGAGCTCGCCGATGGCGATGCTGCAGCTCGTGACGGCCCGGCCGTCAACGATCACCGTGCACGCGCCGCAGTCGCGGCTGTCGCAGCCATATTTGGTGCCAGTGAGATTGGACGCGTCTCTCAGCGCCCAGAGCAGCGGCGTAGCAGGGTCGAGCCTGTAGTGAACCGCTTCGCCGTTGATCGTCATGCGCGTCATCGCAGGTGAGGCTAGCGCGGCGAGTGCCGCAGTGCCAAGAGGAACTCCATGCCGCGCATAATAACCCAGAACGGCTATGCCATCGGCTACGAGGAAGCCGGCTCCGACGAAGCCATGCCCATCGTCTTCCTTCATGGAGTTGGCTCGGACAAGTCGGTGTGGAGGCGCCAGCTTCGCTTCTTCGGACCCGTTCGCCGCGCGGTCGCATTCGACTATCCAGGCTATGGCGACAGCGATCCAGCTCCCGCTGGCACCACGCGCGACGATTATGCCTCCGCGCTCATTTCGGGAATGGACGAACTTGGAATCGCGCGCGCGCACGTCTGCGGACTTTCGCTCGGAGGCGTCGCCGCGATCGCGCTCCACCATGCTGATCCGAAGCGTTGCGCTTCCCTGATCCTTGCCGACAGCTTCGCGGCTCATCCGGACGGCGCAGCGATCTACGAACGTTCCATGGCCGCGAGCAACGACCTGCGGGCAATGGCCGAGGCCCGCGTCGACACCCTTCTTGGCCAGCCAGCCGATCCCTCCGTGCGGCAGGAAGTCGTAGAGACCATGGCCCGCATCGATCCCGCCGCCTATCGCATCGGCGCCGAGGCGGTCTGGCTTGCTGACCAGGCTGACCGAGCGGCGGCGATCCGGGTTCCGACACTCGTTCTTTGCGGATCCGAGGACAAGGTGACCCCGCCCGAGCTCTCGATTGCGCTTGCCGACCTCATTCCTGGCGCAAGGCTCGAAATCATTGCCGGCGCAGGGCACATCAGCAATCTCGAACAGCCGGGGCGTTTCAACGAGGTCGTCGAGGAATTCATCCAAAGCCTGGCGTGAGTTTGCTCGCCGGGTTTTGCCGCACCCTCGCTTGGAATTACCCGGATTGCGCAGGTGAGACCGATGTGAAGAATGCGGCGCTCATGCGACGTGCCACCATCCTGAGCGCGACCTTCCTCGCGGCGTCTGCACCGGCGCTCGCACAGCGCGAACCTAAAGCACAAAGCGCGCGCATCCCGGTAATCGTAACCGGTGTGCCCGAGGAACAGGCCGCCCGGCGCTTAAGCCGGGCGGTGGTCAAGGCGCTTGGCCGGGACCCGCGCTTTAGGATGGTCGACGAGAGGGATGCGGGCGCTGTCACGATATCGCTCCCGAGCCGCCTTGGCTGGGAACGGAGGCTCGACTGGACCGAAATCCATTTCCAGGCGCGCGTGACTGGTTCAGCGGGCCAGTCCCGCGTGGTCGCGGGCCAATGTTGGAACTGGAACTTTCCCGTATGCGCGAACCAGATCGTCAATGCAGCCGCAGAGATCGGCGGCAACTGACAATCCACTGTCCTTGAGCCGCGCTGCTGTGCCATGCTGCGCCGATGCAGATTGTCAGCACTCGCGCGGGCGCCGCGGCCCTCGACAGCAAATCTCGTGCGCCGGCGGGCGCGAATGTCACTGGCGGTGAAGGATGAAAATTGCCTGCATCGGCGGAGGTCCGGCGGGACTTTATTTCGCCATCTCGATGAAGCTTCACGACCCGTCGCACGAGGTTGAGGTTTTCGAGCGCAATCCACCCGGCGTTACCTTCGGTTGGGGGGTCGTTTTCTCGGATCTCACAGTGGAGAATATCACTGCCAATGATCCCGTCTCGGCAGGCAGGATCACGCAGGAATTCGCGCACTGGGATGATATTGACGTCCACTTCCGCGGTGAGACCGTCAGGTCGGGAGGGCACGGCTTCATCGGCATCGGGCGCAAGCGCCTGCTAGAAATTCTGCAGGACCGGGCGCAAGAGCTCGGGGTCAATCTCCATTTCGAAGCCGAGTGCGATCCAGCCGATCCGGCGTGGAACGCTTATGATCTCGTCATTGCATCGGACGGCATCAATTCTGGGTTCCGCGATGTGCGGCCAGAGGCATTCGGTGTCGATATCGACATGCGAAGAAACAAGTTCGTCTGGCTCGGCACCTCGAAGGTCTTCGATGCTTTCACATTTGCCTTCGAGGAGACGGAGCACGGCTGGATCTGGGCCCATGCCTACCGCTTTGCCCCAGATTGCTCGACGTTCATCGTCGAATGTTCCGAAGAAACCTGGCGGGGCTTCGGCTTCGACCGGATGAGCCAGGAAGAGAGTATCGCCAAGTGCGAGGAAATTTTCGCAAAGTACCTCGGCGGCCATTCTTTGCAGTCGAACGCGTCGCATCTCGTCGGGTCGGCTGCATGGCTAAACTTCCGGCGGATCAAGTGTGAGCGTTGGACGAGCGGGAATGTCATCCTCTTGGGAGACGCCGCCCATACTGCGCATTTCTCGATCGGCTCGGGCACGAAGCTTGCCCTCGAGGATGCGATCAAGCTCGCAGACGTGCTCAACCGACCGGGCCTCAGCCTCGAAGCCGCGCTCGATGAATATCAGTCGGAACGCTCGCTCGAAGTACTCAAGCTCCAGAATAGCGCGCGCAACTCGACCGAGTGGTTCGAGACGCTCGAGCGCTACACTCATTTCGAGCCGTTGCAGTTCGCTTATTCGCTGATGACCCGCTCGCAGCGGATCAGCCACGAGAATTTGCGCGTTCGCGATCGCGCATGGCTTGAGACGGTGGAGCGCTGGTTCTGGAAACGGGCGACGAACGGCCGATCAAGCAAGACCGCGCCGCCGATGTTCGCGCCGTTCCACTTGCGCGAAATGCAAGTCGACAACCGCATCGTCGTGTCGCCGATGGCCATGTATTCCGCACTCGATGGAATGCCGGGCGACTTTCATTTCGTCCATTACGGCGAGCGCGCGCTGGGCGGTGCCGGCCTCGTTTTCACCGAGATGACCTGCGTATCGGCCGAAGGCCGGATCAGCCCGGGGTGCACCGGCTTGTGGTGCCCCGAACATGTCGCCGCCTGGAAGCGTATCGTCGATTTCATCCACGCCAATTCAAAGGCGAAGATCTGCCTCCAGCTTGGACATTCCGGCGGCAAGGGTTCGACGAGGCTGGGCTGGGAGGGAAATGACGTCCCGCTCGAGGAGGGAAATTGGCAGGTCATGGCTGCGAGCGACGTTCGCTGGTCGCCCGTGAACCAGGTCCCCCACCCCATGAGCCGCGCCGACATGGACGCGGTGAAAGAAGAGTTCGTTGCCGCTGTCCGGATGGCGATCCAGGCCGGTTTCGACATGATCGAGCTGCATGCTGCGCACGGCTATCTCCTCTCGGGATTTATCACGCCGCTGCAGAACAGGCGTACGGACGAATATGGCGGCAGCTTGGAGAACCGCTTGCGCTACCCGCTCGAAGTCTTCGCCGCGATGCGTGCAGCGTGGCCGGGCGATAAGCCGATGTCGGTACGCATTTCGGCGACCGACTGGGCGGGTAACAGCGGGATCACCCCGACGGACGCAGTAACAATCGCCGAAGCGTTCGCGCGGGAAGGCGCGGACCTCATCGATGTCTCGGCAGGCCAGACCTTCGCGGGACAGGAGCCCGTATACGGGCGAATGTTCCAGACACCTTTCAGCGACCGCATCCGCAACGAGGGCCGCCTTGCGACCATGGCGGTTGGCAATATCTATGACCCCGATCACGCGAACTCGATCCTTGCCGCTGGCCGAGCCGACCTCGTCGCCTTGGCAAGGCCGCACCTCGTCGACCCCTTCTGGACCCTGCGCGCGGCTGCCCAGCTCGACTACCGGGATGTCCATGTCCCGCCGCAATATCTCAACGGCATGAGCCAGCTCGCCCGCAACTTGAAACGCGAGGCGGAAGCTGCGGCAAACCTCAACGTCTAAAGGAGGCCTTCGACAAACTTGGACTTCGGTTGGCTCGCTTACCGCTCGGCAATTGCTGCAGGTGCAAACGGGCCTCGCGTCTCCAGGACCTTTGGGCGGTGCCGGGGAGCGCGGCGCGAGCTAGAGCGCAACGGGCTCCAGAAAGATTCCGCCTGCATTCTTACCGCGAGCCCAAAGGATTATGCATTTGACCGCAGCCAGCTTTGGGACTTCGAGAGAGACTTCCCATCCAGGCTCTAATGCGCGCGCCGCCCGAAGCCCGAATCCGGCACTCGAAAGATTGGTGACGCGCGCCGGAAATTCGCCCGCGTCGCAGCAAACGCGCACAACAAAGCCGGTATCGACGCGGCGCGGGCGCGCCACCCACTCGCGATCTTCGAACTGCTTTTCGAACTTCATCCCTACAACGGCTCCTACAGGACGAAGCGAGGCCGGGCTCCCGGCGCAACGACGCCGGATGATTCGCTTCATCGGTACGCGCAGCGGCATTCACGCGCCGCAATTGGTCACACCAAGCGGATATTGATGGGTATTAATTCACCGCGATCCCAACAACTGCGGTTGGCGCGTCATTAACCGTGCTTAGTCGCATCGGGCATCGCACGATGCGAATGATCCAAGGGACAGTCGAACCGCATCACGAAGAGCCGCTGTCGGGCGCCACGCGGCAGAGTCCAATTCTCAAAGATGGTATCGCCAAGGAAAAGAGCGGCCGCCGAAGCGGCCGCTCGATCAGCTTAGCCCAAGATACTTACTTACTTGCTCTTGATGCTGCCGCGCGAACTGCTGCGGTTCGCCGAACCGGTACTGCGGTCACCGCGATGGGTGCTGCTGCGGCTGGCGCTGTGACTATGGCTGGGGCTGCTGCCTTTGCGAACATTGTCCTTCATGATCCAGTCCTTTCACCTCTGATCCCGATACGTGGGACACGGAAGCAAAACGCTTCGATCAGCTGCAAGGACTACCATTCGCCGACAATCGCGCCCGCTTCGTCAATAATCTTGCGTCATGCCAGGGCGTCGGACCACTCACGCGCTTTTTCGGCGGCGTTCAGTTCACGGATCAGCGCGTCGATGCTGCGCGTCAACTCGGGCAGGAAGGTAATCTCGTGCCGCGCACCGCGGTAGCTTTCGGCCATGAGGATCGCATCGATCAGCACCGGGACGACGAGGCTTTCCGGATCCTCCAGATCG
>DATIQO010000155.1:0-3046 GCA_035470745.1 Sphingomicrobium sp.
CGCTGTTCCGCATCCCCGAGGCCGGGCTCCTCCTCATCCTTGCCGTCGACCATTTCCTCGACATGGGACGATCGGCCACCAACGTCGTCGGCAATGCCGTCGCCGCAACCGTCATCGCCAGGTTCGAAGGCGATCTCGCCCACGAGGAACCCGCCGATATCGAACCCGCCCACGCGCCCGCGCACATCAAGCGGCGGCGCAAGACCGAGGATCATTTTTGATGGATCAGCCGAACGGGCGGTCGATGCTCGGCGGCGGCTCGCTGAAGAATTTCGGTCCCTGCTGGGTCATGTACCAGCAGTCTTCGAGGCGAACGCCGAACTTGCCGGGAATGTAGATCCCCGGCTCGTCGGAAAAGCACATGCCGGGCGCCAACGGCGTCGTCTCGCCGTGGACGAGATAGACCGGCTCGTGCCCGTCCATCCCGATCCCGTGTCCCGTCCGGTGCGAGAGCCCGGGAAGCTTGTAGCCGGGGCCATAGCCCCAGCTTTCATATGCCGAGCGGACCGCGTCATCGACGGCGCCTGCAGGCAGCCCGACCCTCGCGGTGCGGATCGCGATCTGCTGGCCCTCGTGGACCTGGTTCCAGACCTTGCGCTGCTCGGCGGTTGGGGCGGCACCAAAGACGAAGGTCCGCGAAATATCCGACTGGTAGCCGTGAACGGTGCAGCCGCAATCGAAGAGGATCGTGCTCCCGCGCCGCGCGACCTGCGGCTTTTTCGAGCCGTGCGGGAGCGCCGAAGCCTCGTCGATGAGGACCAGGGAGAATTCAGGGCTTCCGCCAAGCGCCGTCGTAGCCGCGTCGATCGCAGCGCCAAAGTCCGCAGGCGTCATCCCGGCCCGCGCATTTTCGCCGGCGTGGCGCATCGCGCGGAGCGTGATGTCGTTGGCCGCCTGCATGAGGGCGAGCTCTGCCGGTGACTTGATCAGCCGCAGCGCGCGAACGACCGGATTTGCGCTCACTGCCTTGTAGCCAGGAAGCTGCTGGCCGAGGCGGTCGAAGATGAAATAGCGGTCCGTCTCCTCAAAGCCGACCGGTGCTCCTGCAACGCCGCGCTCGCGCAGGAAGTCGGCAACGAGCTTGAGCGGATCCTCGTCCTCGTTCCAGGTCCGGATTTCCGCGGGGATCGCGAGCATTTCGGCAATCGACGGGCTTTCGAAGAAGGGCGTGACGATGATGGGATCACCCACGGCCGGGATCACGGCCGCCGTCAGCCGCTCCGACCGGTGCCATTGGACACCGGTCAAATAATCGAGGCTCGAACCCGATTCGACGATCACCGCGCCGATCCCATTTTGCTGCATGAGCTGACGCGCCCTCGCGATCCGCTGCAGTCGCTCGGCCTGGGAGATCGCAGGCGGCAGCGGCACGGGCTTCAAGGCCTCCTTCGCGGCGGCACGGACGAAGTCAACGGGAAGGGTCAAGGCAGCGGCAAATGCCCCTGCACCGGCAAGTAAAGTGCGGCGCTCGATCATTCTATCCCCCAACGCATTTGCACTCACTGTTGCACGGCCGCGACCAATCGGCCAGCAGGACGGCAACAGGCTCCCGACATGTTCGAATCGGCTTTCCAGGACGGCGTAAAGCGCCCCGGTACACGCGAGATGACGCTTCTGCTCGCCTCGCTGATGGCGCTCAACAGCTTTGCGATCGACGCGATGATCCCGGCGCTTCCCGAGATCGGCCGCTCGCTCCACGTCACCCACGAAAACCAGCGCCAGCTGGTCGTGATCGCCTATTTCCTGGGGTTCGGCTCGACCCAGCTGGTGTGGGGGCCGCTCGCCGACCGGTTCGGCCGCAAGCCGATCCTTGCCGCAGGCGTCATCCTCTACTCGAGCTTCGCGCTGCTGTGCGGCATCGCCTGGACCTTTCCGGTGCTGATCGCCGGACGGCTCTGCCAGGGCGCGTCCGCCGCGGTTACCCGCGTGCTCGTCATCGCCATGGTCCGCGACCTCTTCGAAGCCGAGGAAATGGCGAAGGTCATGAGCCTCGTCTCGATGGTGTTCATGGTGATGCCGGTGCTTGCCCCGAACATCGGCCAGGCGATCCTGCTCCTTGGCCCGTGGCGGATCATCTTCTTCGTGCTTGCTGCCTACGGCATGCTCATGCTCGGCTGGTCTTCACTTCGCCTGCCCGAGACCCTCCACCAGCAATATCAGCGCTCGCTCCACGCCCGTGAAATCGGAAAGGCTGTCCGCGCTTCGCTCGCCGATCCACTGTCGCGGGGATATACGCTCGCCCTGACGGTCAGCTCGGGCTGCCTCGTCGCCTATATTGCATCCATCCAGCAAATCGTCGCCGAGGTCTTTCACGAGGGCCGGTACATCGGGCTGGTGTTCGCAGCAGTCGCAGCGCCGATGGCGCTCGCTTCCTGGACGAACTCGCGCGTGGTCGGCCGGTTCGGATTGCGGCGCATCGGCCATCTCGCCTCGGCCGCTTTCGCGGTCATTGGCCTCATCCATGTCGCCATCGCCTTATCCGGCAAGGAAACGCTTGGAATCTTCATCGTCCTCCAGGCGCTCACCATGTGCTGCTTTGCCTTCACCTCCGCCAACCTCAGCACGCTTGCCATGTCCAACATGGCTTCGATCGCGGGCACTGCCTCATCGGTCCAGGGCGTCATCTGGACCATCGCGGGAGCCGCGATCGGCTTTTTGATTGGCAGCGCGTTCAACGGCACCGTCGTTCCGTTCGTGATTGGTACCGCCGGCTGTGCCGTCGTCGGTTTTATCGCGGTCGTGCTAACCGAGCCCCGCCGGCTGTTCGCGCGGATCGGCCCTGCTCCTCAGCTCGCGCTTGGCGATCCCGACGATCTTTGCTGAAAAGAAGGGCGGGTAGCCGGACGGTCACCCGCGCCTATCTTCTTGGACAGCGCCATTGTTGCATCCACGAACTTGATCAGCCCGATTGGCTTGCACGCACCAAGACGCTGCTGATGTTTAGCGACTATTGCGCCTCGACGTCATCGTCGTCGGCACCGCCGACCATCAGCGCTTCGCTGACTACCTCGGTGCGGCCGCGGATGGCATTTTCGATACGCTGCGC
>DATIQO010000156.1:0-14512 GCA_035470745.1 Sphingomicrobium sp.
GTCCGCAGCGCCTATCATTTCGGCCGCCGCGGATTGCATCGAATGGAGATTGTCGCCGAGCCGCGTCCGGCCGAGGCATTCAGCGCCCCATTGCTCGGCAAGCGCTGCGACGCCGAAGGAGACGCTCTCGGGAACACTGTCGCGCTGCCCAGCAGCACTCCCCGGGGGCGCCAGCTCGTCGCCGGTGCTGAGAATATGCACCCGCGGGCGGCAATAGAGTTCGAGTTCGGCAAGGTCGGCAGCGGCGGCTGCGACGATGGCCCGCGGGTCGAGGCGGCGTCCTTGATCGAGCAGGATGTCGCCGGCCGCGAAATCCGAGGCGCGCGCGCGAATGTGGCGGCTGGCGCCGGGATCAATTTCGATGACGGCGAAATCGCCGTCCCGGCGGACCATTTCCTGCATGACGACCCGGTCGCCGCCTGCCGGCACCGGCGCTCCGGTGAAAATCCGCGCGCAGCTGCCAGGATCAATGCTTCCGCTCCAGCCGGCGCCGGCAAAGGATTCGCCGATCACCTTCAGCCGAACGGGCAACTTCGCCAGGTCGGCATCGGAAACGGCGTAGCCATCCATTGCCGACACGGCCGCGCGGGGCGAATCAATCCGCGCGATCACGGGGGCAGCGAGCACCCGGCCACCGCTTTGTTCCAGGGCCACCATCTCGGATCCGAGGGGAGGTGCAACCGAGCCGATTAGCGCGATCGCCTCATCGAAGCTGATCATGGACGCTGCCAGTCGCCCGACCTGCCGCCGCTCTTGGAGCTGACCTCGATGCCGCCGATCACCATTTCCCGGTCAATTGCCTTCAGCATGTCGAAGAGCGTCAGGCAGGCGATCGAAACCGCGGTCAGCGCCTCCATCTCGACACCGGTCATGCCGTTCGTCCGGGCCTCGGAGCGAACGCGAAAGCCAGGCAGTCCTTCGTCCAGCTCTATCTGGACGTCGACCTTGGTGAGCGACAATGGATGGCAGAGCGGGATCAGCTCCGCGGTCCGCTTCGAAGCCATGATGCCGGCAAGTTCGGCCGTTGCGATCACCGATCCCTTGGGGGTTGTTCCAGAGCGAACCCGAACGAGCGTTTCGGTCTGGCAGGTGAGGAAGCCTCGCGCGCTTGCCGTCCGCGCTGTCACTTCCTTTCCGGAAACGTCGACCATGCGGGCTCTGCCGCTCTCGTCGATGTGACTGAGCCCGGTCATGCGCAAAGGCCCCTCAACCTTGGAACCTGGCCAGCGAGCGAGCACGGGCGATACCTGCTGTCGAGTTCATATTTGAGGACAAGATCCCAGCCGTCGCGGCAGGCGCCGGTTGAGCCTGGCAGGCAGAACAGGAAGGTTTCATCAATCTGTCCCGCGAAGGCGCGGGACTGCATCGTCGAAAAGCCGACAGTCCCGTGACTTGCCTGGTGGAAAAGGATCGAGAAGCCGTCCATCTCCCGGCGGAAGAGGGGCTTTATCGCTTCGGGCGTGACGTCGCGGGGGGCAAAGCCGGTGCCGCCGGTCGAGATGACGAGGTCCACTTGCTCGTCGTTCACCCACTTGCCCACTTGCCGGCGAATAGCTTCGACATCGTCGCTGACGATTGCTTTTCCGGCGAGTTCATGTCCGGCCCCGGTCAGCCTCTCGACGAGCAAGGCGCCCGATTTGTCCGTCTCTTGGGTGCGAGTATCGGAGACTGTGAGAACGGCAATGCGCAAAGGGTAGAAGGTCAGCGTTTCGTCTATTCCTGCCATGCTTCAGCCCCATCGCTCCCTGTCGTCGTAATCGCTTTGGGTCGGCTCGATCCAGCTTGACCCATCTTCAAGAACTTCCCGCTTCCAGAACACGGCCTCGGTCTTCAGCCGGTCCATCAGGAAATCGGCGGCTTCGAACGCGGCGCGGCGATGGGGCGAGGCAGCACCAGCAAAGACGATCGCTTCGCCTGGGGCAATCGCGCCGCAGCGATGGACGATCCGTACGTGGCTGACCTCGAAGCGCTCGGTCGCCGAGGCTGCGATGTCGTCGAGCGACTGCTGAGTGAGTGTGGGATGATGTTCAAGGACCAGGCTTACGACGGCTCGTCCGGCCGCCGAGCGAGATCTCGCGACCCCAGCGAAGCTCACGATTGCACCGTCGCCATCAGCCTCGTCGAGCAGCGCCGCGAGCTCCTGTTCGGGCTCAAGCTTGTCGCGTGCAAGGCGCGCAACGATGCTCATCCGCCCGAAACCGGAGGCAAGAACTCGATCGCATCGTTGTCGCCGATCACATAATCGTCGCGGACCACTGAACCGCCGACGCACGCGACGACGCGCTTGCCCATGAAGTCAGCAGCAGATCCAGGATGCTCGATTGCGAGCCGTTGCCGGACATCCGCGATCGATGAGCCGGTCTCAGCGTCGAGGTCGAGCTCCATGCCGAACACGTCGGCCAAACGACCGTAGAACAGGATCCTCATCAGCAATCCCTTGTAACCTACGACCGGCTGTTGCGCCCGCCAAGGCTAAGGTCAACTTGCTTTGGGCAGGGGTTCCGGGATTGGTCGGGCGTTCATTCAACACACGTCGCCGCGCCCGAGCCTCGGCGGGCGCCTTGCCGGCGGCTTTTGGACGGTAAAGCCGAAGCTCGTCAGGAGCCCCAAGCAGTCGGCTGACAGGACTTGACCGAGGTTGGAGCAAATGGGTCACCCATCCCCGTGGGAGTTATGAGACCCGCTTGGGGCAAGCACTTTTACTTGTCGGTTTTTCCTAGGCGGAACTAGGACTTAGAAAGGGATGGTGGAGCCGAGGGGGATCGAACCCCTGACCTTCGCAATGCCATTGCGACGCTCTCCCAGCTGAGCTACGGCCCCACGTTCTCGCGCGCCTTAGGCGAAGTTCGCGGCTGTGCAAATGGTAAAATTCCGGCTCGCGTTCAAGCCGCTCGGGCGCTTCGCCGGCGTCCCGGATTTGCTAGAAAAACCTTTCGCCGGGCGGCAAGCGGCGAGCTCGTTGCCGAGCCGCCGCACGCCTCATTAGACTTCGTCGTCTTCTTTGCCCGTCTCGACGCCAAGGTCCGCATCGCCGGTCTCGAGATCGACTTCCTCGTCGGCGCTGACTTCCTCGTCCTCGTCGATCGCGAGATCGTCGGCGGCAAGTTCGTCGTCCTGGGCCTCTTCCTTCTGCACCTGCGGCGCCGCCTCGAAGGCGAGCGGCTGCTTGGATTTCAGGACGGGCTCGGGAATCCAGTCGGTCCCGCAGTTGATGCAGTGGACCGGGTCCTCCTGGCCGAGGTCATAAAAACGCGTCGAGCACTTGGGGCAAGTGCGCTTGGTGCCCCATTCGGGCTTCACCATTTGGGTCTAAACTCCAGTAGATGTCATGTGTCGCCGGACATGCCGGGCATTCGGCCGCGCGCCTTGCCATAGGGACATGCCCCTGTCAAAGCGCGCGCCTTGACACTCGATATGGCAACGAAATCCGGCAGAAAAAGAGGGCTCGTCATTGCGGTCGACGGGCCGGCTGCGAGCGGCAAGGGAACGATTGCTCGAGCGCTTGCGATGCATTTTGGCCTTCCGCACATGGATACGGGGCTTCTTTACCGGGCCGTCGCACTCAACCTCTGGCGCTGGGGCGGCGATCCCGCGAACGAATTTGCAGCGCTTCGCGCCTGCGCCGACCTTGGCTTTGATCCCGACGACCCGGAGCTGAGGAGCGAGGCGGTTTCTGAAGTCGCGTCGCGTATCTCCGCTTATCCATCGGTCCGCGCCGCGCTCCTGAAGCGCCAGCAGGATTTCGCGGAGCAAGACGGGGGCGGGGTGCTCGACGGCCGCGACATCGGCACGGTGATTGCTCCAGGGGCCGACGTGAAGCTTTTTGTGACTGCCTCGCCTGAAGTGCGCGCGCAGCGCAGGCTGAAGGAACTCCTCGGGCGGGGAATGCATGTCCATTACGAAGAAGTCCTGGCGGATATTCACGCTCGCGACGAGCGCGATTCCAGCCGCCCCGTCGCGCCGTTGATGCCGGCGCCAGACGCCGTTCTCCTCGACACCAGCGATCTCGACGTCGAGCAAGCAGTCGCCGAGGCGGTGCGTCTCGCAGAGCAGCGGCTCGCCGTTGAAAGCTGATGTAGGATAATTTTCACTTCTTGCTGCGATGCTTCCGGCGGGCAAGAAGTGGACGAGAACGTGAAGCTTGAACGAAGCAAGGCGGTTCGCATCGCGAGCAGCCACGTCATTACTACCTGCGCAACGATCGCAGCGATCCTGCTGTTCGTTGCCATTGGCAGCAAGCTCGTTCCCGCTGCCTTGGCGGGAGTTCCGTCGGTCGATCCATCGGGCACGCTCCAGGTCGCCTTCCTCCTCAACATTGCAATCATCCTGTTCGGCTGGCGGCGATCGCGGGACCTCAAGGAGGCGCTCGATGCCTATGAGGACGCCGAGCGCCTTGCCCAGCGCAACGCCAACACCGATCCCGGCACCGGCCTTGCCAACCGGCGCGAGCTGATGCGCTCACTGAGCGAGATGCTAAGGGCGAACGAACCGAGCGTGCTGCTCCTGCTCGACCTCGACCATTTCAAGCGCGTCAATGACCTCCACGGCCATGCCGCCGGCGACCGCCTGCTGATGACGGTCGGAAGCGCCCTTGAAAAAAGCGCACCGGCAGGCGCCTGCTGCGCGCGCATGGGCGGCGACGAATTTGCGATGCTTTTCCCCGCCGCCGACGATTCCGACGCGGAGCAAGTCGCGCGCAAGATCCAGCAGGTCCTCGCCGCACCGGTATTCGTCGAAGGCGCGCAGCTGCAGGCGACCGTTTCGATCGGCCTTGCCCGGCTTGAGCCGCGCGACGACGAAGAAGGAGCGCTGCGGCGGAGCGACGTCGCGCTATACGCGGCAAAGCGCGGGGGCCGGAACAGCTTTGCATGGTTCGACGAGGAGCTGGAACTTGAGCTTACCGATCGCCTGAAGCTCGAGGAGGGCATCCGCCTTGGCATTCGCAACGGCGATTTCGTGCCTTATTTCCAGCCGCTGATCGACCTTGCTTCGCAGGAAATCGCAGGTTTCGAGGCGCTGGCGCGCTGGCGTTCGCCCGATGGCAGCATGCTCGATGCCGAGCAGTTCATCGAGGCTGCCGAGCGCACCGGGCTGATCGGTCCGCTGACGCTGAACGTCATGGAACAGGCGATGAAGGAAGCGCGCGACTGGCCCGCTCACCTCAAGCTCGCGGTCAACGTGTCGCCCGTCCAGTTCCGTGATCCGACGCTTGCCGAGCAAATTCTGAAGTTGCTCTCAATCACCGGTTTTCCCGCCAATCGGCTCGAGATCGAGATCACCGAAGGGTCGCTGCTCGAAGACCGCGACCAGGTGCTCACCATCATCGAGAGCTTGAAGAACGTCGGCGTCCGGATCTCGCTTGATGACTTTGGAACGGGCTATGCGAGCCTGGCGCAGGTCAACCGCTTGCCGCTCGACCGCATCAAGATCGACAAGAGCTTCATCACCACGATCGTCAGGAGCCAGCGGACCGCGGAGATCGTGAACACGATTGCCGCGCTTGGTCATACGCTCGATGTTCCGATCAGCGCCGAAGGCGTTGAATCCGAGCAGATCCGCGCCGCGCTTGAGAAGTTCGGCTGCTCCGAGGCACAGGGCTGGCTATTTGGCCGCGCCGTTTCGGGGGATGCGGTTCGAACCTTTCTGCGCATGAGCGACGCTGGCGCCGGGCCCGAAGAAGGACAGACTGGCGCAGTCCCCACCAGGATCCGCCGCCGCCGATAGGGCGAACGGAGCCAGTCAACCAAAGTCGCCGCCGGATCCGGTCCTGCGCGCGAGCCGCAGGGAAGGGGCCGCCTAGTTCGGCACGGCGCGCATTCTCGAGAGGACTTCGGCGAGGCTGGGCCGCTGGCCTTGCGCCAGCAGGCTCGCGCGGAAGAGCCTTCCGAGAAGCACGATCTCGAGCGCCGCGAAGGCGGCAAGGAGGATTGCCGAGCCGATCACTTCCCACGTCGGGATGCCAAGGCCGAGCCGCGCGAGCACCGCGAACGGCGTCCAGATCGGCACCCACGTCAGCACTTCCATGAGGACGCCGCCGGTGTTGCCGCCAAGCACGGCCTGCATGAGGATCGAGATTGGAAGCAGGATCATGAGAAGGACCGGCATCAGATAGCCCTGCGCGTCGCGCATGGAGTCGCTCATCGCTCCAATCGCGAGGAACAGGATCGCGATCACGACATAGCCCGCGACGAAGAAGTAGATCATCGCGATGATCGTTCCGACAGAGCTCAGCGGGGCGAGGGCAGGGCGGATGAAGTCGGCGATTGCACCTTGCGTCGCATATGCGGCGAACAGCGCGCATCCGATCCATACCGCGATCATGAAAAGTCCGATCCCGGCGGTCCCCAGGAGCTTGCCGTACATGAGCTCTTCTGGACTGACGCAGGCGAGGACCGTTTCAAGCAGCTTGTTGGAGCGTTCCTCGACGGTGCCTTGCAGCATCCAGCTGCCGGACAGCGTCAGGCTGATCATCAGCAGATAAGCGATAGCAAGCGGCAGGATCGAACGCACGAGCATGGATTCGCGCGCTCCCCCACCGGGCGGCGGCGTCGAGATTGAAAGCGCCGGGGCGATGTTGCTCGCATGCAGCGCCGCTCGAGCGGACATGCCCTGAGCTGAAAGGTAACGGGTGCGCAGGTCCCGTGTCAGGACGTCCTCGATCGTGCCGACAACCCGCTGCGAGGGCTGACGGTTGGCCCACAGCCGCACGAGCGGGCTCGCTCCGAAACCGGTCGGAATGAGAACCACATAGTCGACGGGCTTGGCATCCCTCGCCGCTGGCTTGAGGACCAGCTTCAGGGCTTCATCGAGCCGTGCATCGGGCTGCGCTGCAAGCGAGGCGGGGACTGGAACGATTTCAACGTCGGGAAGTGGCGCTTCATAGGACGGCGTGTCCTTCTGCTTCACCAGGTCGATCCTGGCGGTCGCGGAAGCGACGCCGCCCGCGGCAATGAAGCGCGCGACGTCGAGATCGCTGTACCAGCGGTCGTGCTGGGACCACAGCGCCTTGCGATCGGCGCCTTCAAGATGCCGGCGCTGCACGTATCGCGACAGCTCGGTCAGGACATCACGATTGTGATCAAGAGCGAATCTCTGCGCGATCGCCCGGGCTTCGCTCCCGCCGCTGCGGTCGATCACCATCACCCGGTCGGGCTCGTCCTTGTGAACGAGCTTCGGCGTCACTCCGCCAATCGCCATCGAGAGCGGAATGATCAGCAATGTCAGCCAGAAGCTGCGCATCGCCGCGATCTGGCGGAACTCGCGCGCAGCGATGATCAGGATATTTGTCATCGCGCCGTCTCCGCATGGCCGACCAAGTGCACGAAGACATCGTGAAGACTTGCGTGACGCTGTTCGAACCGCCGCAGCGCGAACTGCTCGTCGACGCACCGCTCGAGAACATCGCCTGGCGCAACGCCTGGAGAAAGACGAACATCCCAGCGTCGCCATCCGGGCTCGGCTTCGCCGCGATCTTCAGCAGAGACGACTCCAGCCAGCGTCGACGGGTCGTTCCTCGCGACAAGTTCGAGCCGGGCCGGAAGTTCGGCCCTTGCATCCTCGAGTGTTCCCTCGAACCTCTTGGCGCCCTTTGCGAGCAGCAGCAGGCGGTCGCAAAGTCGCTCGGCATGCTGCATGACATGGGTCGAAAAGACGACCGTCGCCCCATCGGCCGACATCCTGCGAATCTCGTTCTCGAGAAGTCCCTGGTTGACCGGGTCGAGCCCCGAAAAGGGCTCGTCGAGGATGAGGAGTTTGGGCCGGTTGACGATCGCCGTCGCAAGCTGGACCTTCTGCGCCATCCCCTTGGAAAGCTTGTCCACGCTCGATCTCGAATTGGCGGCAAGCCCGAACCGGTCGAGCAACGAAGCCCCTTCGCGTCTCGCGTCGCTCCGCGTCATGCCCTTGAGGCGCCCGAAATAAGCGATGGTGTCGAGCGCGGTCATCTGGCGGTAGAGGCCGCGCTCTTCCGGGAGGAAGCCGACTTGCGAGGCATTGGCTCTCCCAGGCGCTCGACCCAATACCTCGATCCGGCCGCTGGTCGGCCGAATGATGTCGAGCACCATCCGAAGCGACGTCGTCTTTCCCGCACCGTTTCCGCCGAGGAAACCGAAGACGGTTCCCGGCTCTACCGAAAAGCTGAGATCATCGACGGCCAAGACCTCGTCGAAGCGCTTGCTCACCCGCTCCAGCGCCAATACGCTCACAACTCACCTCCCACCGGCGAGCCCAAGCTTTTAGGTCAGTCGCGCCTATCCGCAAGCACCAGCCACGGATCGGCGGCTTAGCGGGCTTACCTGCTTATCGATCCGCCAGCGGCTGCAGCGGTCTTCGTGCCGGCGCTGCCACGATCGAGCTTGTAGATGTCGTCAGCGAAGGCGATGCCGGTGCCGTCTGGCCGAGCAGTCAGATAGCTGATGTAGATCGGAACGCCCTTGTCGCCGATGCGGACATTTTGCTCGCTGTCGTCGCCCGGCACGTCCGGCTCGTGGCCGAGGAGCCATTGGGCGAGATCCTGCGGACGTTCGACACGAACGCAGCCAAGGCTGAGGTCGCGTTTCGGCTTACCGAACAGGTCCTTGTGCGGCGTATCGTGGAGGAAGATCCCATAGTCGTTCGCAAAGCCGAACTTCATCTTGCCCATCATGTTGTAAGGGCCCGACAACTGCCGGATATGGACTTCCGCCTTGCCCGCAGCGACCGCTTTCCAGTCGACGCTTGAAGGATCGATCGGCTCTTCCTTGTCACCCCCGAAGGCCGCGACAGTCTGGTATCGCGCCGCCTTGAGGTAGGAGACGCCGCGCTTGAGGACGACCGGCGCAACCTTGCGCTTCGCGACGTCCTGAGGGATGTGCCAATAGGGATTGAAGGTCACGTACCAGATCTTGCCCGCAAGCAGAGGCGTTGGGAAATCCGGCTTGCCGACGATGACCTTCATCCGATCGACGACGGTTCCATCGTTGAGCAACATCAGCTCGGCATTGGCGGCATCGACGAGGATTGCGCGGCCCTTCGCGGGGACAAGGCGCAGCCGATCAAGCGTCGACAGGACGTGCGGGTCGGCCTCCTGTCCTCCCGCGATCGCATCGTCGCGAAGGGCCGCATAAAAGGGATTCACGTTCGCGGTCGCGTCGATGTGAGCGGCAAGTGACGGCGCAGCCATCGCCCTTGCAAGGATCACGTCGGCAGCAGGCACGCTAATCTGCAGAGAGGGGTCCCCGAAGCTGACGCCCTCGACCGGCCGCTCCAGTGCCTGGACATATCGCACCCAGGCCGTCGAGATGATCTGGTCGTCTGCTGGAGTTCCGCTCGCCAGCGCAGCTTCGACCGAAGATGCAAGCTGGGGCCCGTCAGCCAGCCCATCGATGGGCGCGCGCTTCAGTACGTCGACAAGTTTGCTCGCCGCAGCCCGGCCGGCGGCGTCGCCCAGCCACAGAAGGGTTCCTGGACGCGCCGCGTAAAATGGCGCGACATCGCTGCTTACAGCTGGAGCCGCGGCAGTCAGCGAGATGGGTTTTGCGACCGCCACCGGCGCGATGTCCGCGTCCTGCGCGCCGACCGGCGCCGAAACGCCGATCATTGCCGCACTCAGGAATAAACCCCACCGCATCGAACGATCCCCTGGAATCTCTCCCCGATAGCCTAACAAGTGCTTGCGGGGGAGGCTTTTTCTCGTCTCGAACCCGAATTGACCGCGATCAGCCGTGCTAGTGCGAGCCTTCGGGTCCGGTTGCTTGCGAAGCCTGCACGAACACGGGTTTGCCGTCCTGGTTTCCGGGCGGCGAATAGCGGCAAATCAGATAATCCCAGTCCGCCGCGAAGATGGCGCAGCCGACGCGTGTCGTCGTCGGCCAGACCATCTGGGTGTAGTGCGCGACGTCCTGCCAGCGGCCGGTCTGGCTCACCGCCGGGAACAGCCCGGGTTGGATGAGAAGCTTTTCGCGTGTCCACATTCCCACCAGCTGCTCCGCCCGCAGCGTCCCATGCCAGGCCATTGCGAGGTTCTCGCGTTCGCCTGGCCGGCTCGCGCGGGGCGAATGGACAAGCTGGTGCAAGCTCGCAAGGACCGGACCATAGGAGGCTGCGTCGGCGGCGAGCCTGGGATCCCACTGGAGCGGAGGCGCGCCGACGAGCGCTCGCTCCTGGTTGTGGGCAGCGAGCAGGCGCTCGGCAATCGCACCCGTTGCGCCCTCGAGCGGCTGCGCGTTCAGCGGAACTGCAGCCGCAAGCGCTGCAACCGCGACGAAGGAGCGTGCGAACGACATGCGTCGCACTCTTGCGCACACATCCTAAAGTCGCGTCATTGGTGATGGTTAACGGGGATATTGCGCGTTCCGGCCATCGCTGCGAGAGGTTCGCCGATGAGCTCGCCTGTTTCGGTGCGGCCCGCTCGGGCAGACGACGAGAGCGCGATCGGCCGGCTGGGGGCGATGCTCGTCGAAGAGCATCACCAGTTCGATCCCAAGCGTTTCATCGCGCCGCTGCCGCAATTGAAGGAGCGCTACGGGCAGTTCCTCGTGTCGCGGATCAAGGAACCTGGAATGGTCGTGCTGGTGGCAGAACGGGACGGGTTGGCCGTCGGCTACGCTTATGCCGGGATCGAGGGCAATGACTATATGGCGCTGCGCGGGCCCGCTGGCGTGCTTTACGATCTAGTCGTTGATCCCCGCCATCGGCGCCAGGGGGTCGGCACGGCCCTGCTCCACGCGGCGTTCGACGCGCTCCTGCGTCTCGGGGCACCCCGGGTCGTCCTCTTTACCGCAGACAAGAACCAAGGCGCGCAGGAGATGTTCGCTCGCGCGGGCTTTCGCCGCACGATGATCGAGATGACCCGCGAGCTCGGCTCCGACTAACGAGGGTCGGGAGGTCCCGCGATTGGCGCAAGATACGTGACAAGGTCCCATTCCGCGTGAATGCTGACGAGCAGCAGCGCCATCAAGTCGGCGGCGAGTAGGCCCGCGCCCCAGCTTCGACCGGCGACGATGCCGAACGCCGCTGCCTCCATGCCGACATAGACGAGCGCCGGCGCAATTCCGTACCAGAACATGTCGAAGCTCATGGCCCCGGGCGCGCCGGGGCGCCGAACGATCCCGAGCGCGCTTCGAAGCCCGATGATGATCCCCAGAACCGCTGCGGCTCCCGCGGCCAATCCGAGGAAGGCTGGGCTTGCCGCCGGCACGATCGCGGCGCTGCTGACGACCAGGACTGCGGCAAGGTGCCAGACGATCGGCGATGTGTAGAGCTGTTTTCCCCGCTCGACCTCGGCGCGGTCGCGCCCGGCTGTGAGCGTGACGACGACGAACATCAAGCCGATGAGCGCCGCTGCAGACGAGCCGATCAGGAAGAAATAGTCGTGCCAGTCCTGGAGCATAAGCGAGGCGCCATAGCCGATCATGGCCTCCGCCGCACGGCCCACACGAAAGCCGAAAGACTGCTGATCAGCGCCGCAATTGCGACCAGCATGGAAGGATTGATGACAAGCATGACGACGCGACTCCAGCGACAGGACAATCGCCATGTTCCCTATTTGTTCCTATCGTTGCAATAGGAAAATTCCTATCCAGCCTGCGCCCGGGAATTGGTTCCTGGTCACGGTGCTAAGGACAATAACGTAAATCGCGGCGGCATTTGCAGTGGCACTCGGTTGAGCCTCCAAGAGGAGGTTCCCAATGAAAGTCCGAGACATCATGACTGCCTCCGTCGACTCGATCGAAGCGGCGGACACGATCGCTTATGCCGCCCGCAGGATGGCCGAGGACGACGTCGGCTGTCTTCCGGTACTCGATGGTGGCCAGCTCGTCGGAATCGTCACCGATCGCGATATCGCGGTCCGCGCGGTCGCCGCATCAATCGGCGCCGATACGCCGGTTCGACGGATCATGAGCGAACGGGTCGCGACCTGTTCGCCAGGCGATGATATCGCAAAGGCGCTTGCGCTCATGTCGCGCGAACAGGTCCGCCGGATGCCGGTGTGCAACGAGCGCGGCGAAGTGATTGGCATCGTTGCGATTGCCGATCTTGCCGAAAAGGACCCCGAGAAGGCGGAAGTCGCCGGAGCGCTCGCCGACATCTGCCAACCGAGCGGAATTCACTCGCAGTCTCCCTTGTTCGCCTGAGGAGGAAGACATGCAGCTTGCCCACGGAGCTTCGGTGCTCGTGACCGACGGTCGCAAGGCCCTTTACCTTCGCAACGAGGGCGATGGCGAGTTTGCGAACCTGCGCCTTGTCCGCAAATGGGAATCGCCGGTGCCAGCCGATCGCGAGCTTCGCTCGGATGCTCCCGGGCGCGTGTTCGCCTCGCGCGGCGGGTCGACGCGGCGCAGCTCGTACGACGAAGGCAATTTCCACGACCAGCAAGAGGCGGAATTTGCGGAGCACATCGCCGAATTCGTCAACTCGGAGGAAGCCGACGACGCGCTTCAGCTAGTTCTCGTTGCACCGCCAAGAACACTCGGCGTCCTGCGAAAGCACCTCCGGCGCGATGTCGCCGACCGGCTCGTCGCGGAAATACCCAAGGACCTGGTCAAGCACCCGATCCCGGAGATCGAGCGGCTCCTCACCGCGCACCGGGAACGCGCCTGACGGTCGCTCTTCGAGCCAGAGTTCGATTCAACGAGGAGAAGAAAGATGGAAACGAAAGAGACGCCAAAAACCGCGGTTGCGACCCGCCGGTCGAGCGATTTTACCGACCAGCTTATCGAACCGTTCAACCAGCTGAGGACCGAGGTGGACCGGCTCTTCGAAAGCTTTCCGTTCCGCCTTCCGGCACTGAAGCTTCCGCGTTTCGCTGCCGCGCCGGCCCTTGAAATGAGCGAGACCGACAAGTCCTATAAGATCACCGCCGAGATCCCGGGCATCGATCCGGAACATGTCGACGTGACTTTCGAGGACGGGCTACTTCGCATCGCCGGCGAGAAGAAGCAGGAGCGCGAAGAGAATGAGCGCGGCTATCGGCTATCCGAACGCAGCTACGGCGCGTTCGAGCGGCTGATCGAACTTCCCGCCACCGCCGATGCAAGCAAGATCGACGCAAGCTTCAGGAATGGAGTGCTGACGGTCACCGTTGCAAAGAGCGGAGAGGACCAGCGTAACGTTCGCCGGATCAAGGTCGCCAAGGCCTGATCCCGAGCGAACCGGCGGGCTCGGCGCCTGCGCTTTCGAAGGGAGGGCAGATGTACCACGCCCTCCCGGCGCGGCGCTTGCGTCCTTGACCTTCGAGCCCTTGCTCGCGCGCCGAGTGAATTTCGTCAGTCGCGCTCCCTTGTACGCTGGATGGCTTCGCTCAGCCGCTTGCGCTCGGCCTCGAGCAGCGACTCAAGTGTCGCCCGGGTTTCTGGGTCGCAATCGCCCTTTAGCTGCGCTTCGAAGCGCCTGATATTCTGCCGGGCAAGAAAGTCGTCCATCAGCCGGATCCCCGCATTCGGCAACCTTTGCATAGCATAACTTGGATCAGTGTTCACGCGCGTTGCGATGATTTGCATCATTGGGGTTCGGACGTTGGCGCCCTTGCTCTTGATACCCCTTGTAAGCTAAGGGCGCCGCCGTCCGGCGGGCGCGTCATGTCGCTCGCGGAAGCCCGTCATCCGGCGAGCGCGTACGGTGTCCCCCTCAGAGCGGGCACTGGCACGCGCTTTTTTCCGTGAACGGGTTCCCGCGAACTGGCGAGAGCCCAAGGACGCCGTGCCAGCATGGGGCTGACACGGCAAAATATGAAGCCAGGTCCGCTGTTGGAGCTTCGCCATGGTGGCGCGGCGCGGCAAGCGAATTTGATTACGAGAAAGACACAGATACTCATGGCGACCACCACATTCCCGACCCGCGACGATTTCGCCGCGCTCCTCAACGAGAGCCTCGGCGGAGAAAATGAGGCTTTCGAAGGCAAGGTGGTGAAGGGCACCGTTACGGGCATCGAGAATGACATGGCCGTCATCGATGTCGGCCTGAAGAGCGAAGGCCGCGTCGCGCTGCGCGAGTTCGCGGCGCCCGGCCAGAAAGCCGAGATCAAGATCGGCGACGAGGTCGAGGTTTACGTCGATCGTGTCGAGAATTCCGCGGGCGAGGCGATGCTCTCGCGCGACCGCGCCCGCCGCGAAGCGGCATGGGACAAGCTCGAGGGCGAATTCTCCGCGGGCAACCGCGTCGAGGGCGTGATTTTCGGACGAGTGAAGGGTGGCTTCACCGTCGATCTCGGCGGCGCCGTCGCCTTCCTTCCGGGTTCGCAGGTCGACATCCGACCGGTCCGCGACGTTCAGCCGCTGATGGATGTTCCGCAGCCCTTCCAGATCCTCAAGATGGACCGCCGCCGCGGCAATATTGTCGTCTCTCGCCGCGCAATCCTTGAAGAGACCCGCGCCGAACAGCGCAGCGGGCTCATCCAGTCGCTCCACGAGGGACAGGTGATCGAGGGCGTCGTCAAGAACATCACCGACTATGGCGCCTTCGTCGACCTTGGCGGGATCGACGGCCTGCTCCACGTCACCGATATTTCCTACAAGCGCGTCAATCATCCGTCCGA
>DATIQO010000157.1:0-2284 GCA_035470745.1 Sphingomicrobium sp.
CATGACCATGTCCTTGACGAGCTGATCGCGCTCACGATCGAGGCTGCGGCGAGACGCGGCGCCGAGCTTGCCGAAGATGCAAGGACCGCTTCGCTTGAAGAGGGCGCGCAGCTGTCCTAGGCGCCCTTGATGGCAGCAGGAAAACAAGGCTCGTTCGACGATCGCGACGGGTGGATCTGGTTCGACGGAGAACTCGTCCCGTGGCGCGATGCACGCGTCCATGTGCTGACGCACGCACTCCATTACGCATCCTCGGTCTTCGAGGGGCAACGCGCCTATAACGGCGTGATCTTCAAGCTGCGGCAGCATAGCGAGCGGCTGAGGAAGAGCGCGAGCCTGCTCGGGTTCGAGCTGCCGTGGAGCGCCGAGCAACTCGATGCCGCCTGCTACGAGGTGCTGAAGGCCAACGGCTTCACTGATGCCTATATGCGCCCCGTCGCGTGGCGCGGTTCGGAATCGATGGGCGTCGCCCCGGGCAATACCAAGCCGCACGTTGCAATCGCCGCCTGGGAGTGGGGTAAATATTTTGATCCCGAGATCGCAAAGGACGGCATCAGGCTCGACATCGCGCCGTGGCGGCGGCCCGCGCCCTACACCGCGCCATCGGAGTCGAAGGCCGCTGGCCTCTACATGATCTGTACGCTCTCCAAGCAGCATGCGGAGAGCCGCGGCTTTCATGACGCGCTGATGCTCGACTGGCGCGGCCGTGTCGCGGAAGCGACGGGAGCGAACATTTTCTTCGTTCGGGACGGAGCGCTGCACACGCCCGTCCCCGACTGCTTCCTTGACGGGATCACTCGGCGCACGGTGATCGACCTTGCGCAGCGGCGCGGCGTCGAAGTCGTCGAGCGCGCGATCTGGCCGGAGGAACTTGAGTCCTTCCAGCAGGCATTCCTCACCGGCACTGCCGCGGAAGTGACGCCGATCCAGTCGATCGGTCCTTGGAAGTTCAAGGTCGGCGAGCTGATCCGCGAGCTCGACAAGGATTACGAAGACCTCGTCCACGGCCGCATTCCAAACGCCTGAGTGCGGGCGGGGCCCTAGCCGAAAATCGAGAGGTCGAGCTTTTCGCTCGGCCCGAACCAGATCACGTGACGCGTGTGGTCGGCGAGATCTTCGCCAGTCTCGGCATGGGCAAAGACGGTAAGCTTGCCTCGATTGACGGCGAGGAATTGGGCAACGTCCCCAAAGGCTTCTCGCGGCACCGTCAGCTGGACGCTTGCGCGCGGATGCGGTCCCACCGGGCCGAGGTGGAAATGGCCGACCGCGATCGGGAAGCGCGCACTCGCCGCGGCGGCGAGCTCCTTTGCAAGCCCAACCTCGTCGGGCTCGTAATAGATGTGGGCATGAAAATCGCGGATCGAAGGTTCGGCCATGGACGCGCTTCTACCAGATTCTCGCGCGCTTTGCCGGAGCCAAATATAACCGGTCGCCCGGCTTCACCTTGAAGGCGGCATACCAGGCGTCGATGTTTCGAACGACGCCATTGACGCGGTACTTGCGCCAGCTGTGCGGGTCGCTGACGGTGAGCCGCTTGATCTCCTCGGGCGTCGCCTTTCCCGCCCAGGCCTGCGCCCAGCCAAGGAACACGCGCTGGTCGCCGGTGAGGCCGCCGAGCAGCGGGGCGGGCTTGCCGTGAAGCGAGACATGGTAGGCATCGAGAGCCATCGCGAGACCGCCGAGATCGGCAATATTTTCGCCCATCGTCAGGCCGGGGTTGATGTGGACGCCGGGCACCGGTTCGAACTTCGCGTAGAGCGATCCAAGAACCGCGGCGCGACGCTTGAATTCCGCGGCGTCCTTGGCGGTCCACCAATCACGAAGAGCGCCCGAGGCGTCGATGTTGCGGCCCTGGTCGTCGAAGCCGTGGGTGAGCTCGTGACCGATTACCGCGCCGACCGCGCCGTAGTTGAGCGCTGGATCGGCATGGGGATCGAAGATCGGCGCCTGGAGGATGCCGGCGGGAAAGACGATGTCGCGGAGCGAGCCGTTGTAGGCATCGTTGGTCTGCGGCGTCATCTGCCAGTCGCTCTTGTCGACCGGCCCCTTGCTGCGATCGACGTAGAAGGCCCAGTCCGCCGCCGCCGCCCGGCGGACATTCCCGACAAGGTCATCGCGGCGGACTACCACGTTCGAATAGTCGCGCCACTTGTCGGGATAGCCGACCTTGATGATGTAGGTGTCGAGCTTCCTCAGTGCTTCCTTCTTGGTCGCCGGGCTCATCCAGTCGAGCCTTTGCAGCCGAATCCGAAACGCCGCCTTGATGTTGCCGACGAGGGTTTCG